>CALEDR010000015.1 GCA_937949545.1 uncultured Phycisphaerae bacterium | reverse complement strand
CTATGTGGAGTTTATCCGGCGGTACAATGTAGCGGATTTGAATCGGTCGGGTCAGGTGGATTTGGAGGACGTTTCGATTTTGTCGGGTCAATGGCTGGCGGAGCCGAATGAGGTATCGGCGGATATCGCACCGGCGGGCGGGGACGGCTGGGTGGATCTGGAAGACCTGGCTGAGATGGCGGATAACTGGCTGGTGGGGCAGTAGCGTCAGAGATCATTAAGAAATAATCAATCATAAGGGGACACGGATGAAGCGTACTTTGGGTTTGGGATTTGTTGTACTGCTGATGGCGGCTTCGGCGCTGTCAGGCGGAACCATGCGAGTGTTTACAGGAAGTCGGCAAGGAGGCCAGGTGGAAAGTCGTCCAATTCAATTTCAATCAGCCGATCGGAATCAGGTTCGAGTGTGGGCAGAGGATGCCGGCTATACGAGCCAGCCGGGTGAGCCGGATATTCCTTGGCAGGTGCTGCGGGTTGTTCTGCCGCCGTTTGCCGATTTGGAGCAGATTGCCGTATGGGTGGATGGGAAGTATTCTTCGATAGAAGAGCCTCGAAAGATTGCGCCGCGCGGTCCGTGGGGAACCTGGGATGCGGAGGGCCGTCCGATATTTGTCTGGCCGAAGGGCCGGGACATTGTGGATGGATACGATACGGAAATCTATGGCCGTAATGCTTTTTGGCCGCAGGAAACGTATCGGCTGATTCATAAGGGACAGCTGGAGGATTGGAAACTGGTTGAAATAGCCGTCCCGCTTGTTCGATACAATCCTGTAACCGGACAGGTACAGGAACTGACAGAGGCGAATATCTGGACGGATTGGGACCGAAAGGCGGAAAGCCGCCGACGCATCGAGGCGGCGGGGCAAAAAATCAATGCTCGGCGAGGCCGGGACAGAGTCCGGGAGCTTGCGGTTAATTTCGTCTCTGCGGCGGCAGAATATGATGCAGAAGCTTCTGCTGTCGGGACTCTTTCCACCAGTTCCGAGGAAGGACTCATCGGCACAGCGGGAGTCAGTTCCAAAGGATATGTGATTTTAACAACCTCTTCTATTGTCAACAGTTCGACGAAATTAGCCAGTTTTGTTTCGCATAAGGCCGCCCGCGGATGGAATGTGAGTGTCGTGACGGAGAGCACCTGGGGCGGAGGGACCGGCTCTGCGGCGGCGGTCAATATCCGCAACTGGCTTCGGGCAAATTATAAAGCGATGGACATTCTGTATGTTCTGCTGATCGGAGACCCGCATCCGGATACCGGAACAGTACCGATGCGCTGGTATGATGACGGTCGAGGCAGTGCTCCGATTGATGCGATGTATTCGGATTTGAGCACGGCGAACAGCTGGGACAAATACTGGGAAGTGGTGGTTGGGCGAATTCCGAACTATGGTACAATATCGGTTTTGGATGCAATTCTTCAGAAGACGATGAATTATGAGAATTCTCATCAGGTATTGTGGCGGCGCAAGGGACTTTTGCCGATGGTGCCGCTGGATGATACAACGCCGGCTTATCAGTGCGGCGAGCAGATACGCAGTACCTTTTACGTCCCATACGGAATTGCCTCGACGCGGATTTATCGAGACAATTACGGGCTGAATCCCGCTCCGGAATATCTGCTTTCGAATCGATATCCTGCAACGGAATGGGGCAGTCAGCCGTATGGATTTGTGACATGGCTGACGCACGGCAATCAGACGCTTGCCAGTGAGGTCATAGACAATAACAATATTTGGCGTTTGAATGATTCGTATCCCAGTGCTGTTTATCAGGGGTCCTGTCTGAATGCCTACCCGGAAAACAATTCCAATCTGGCGTATAAGATCCTCCAGCAGGGAGCCATTACAACGGTAGCAGCAACGCGAGAGAGTTTCTATGATGTCGGGCAAACAAACTTTGCCGGCGGCGGAAGCATCGGAACGCTGGCGTATCGTTATACGCGGAATATGGTGGTCAACCGCCAGACCTGCGGGCTGGCGCTGGCCAATGCCAAGCAGCAGGATTACATTTATCCGCCGAATGCCACGCGGATGACGCTCTATGGAGATCCATCGATCTTTGTCCTGGTAGACCCGGATTTCAATCCGCCGACGCCCAATCCGATGACGTGGGCTTCAGAGCCGTCTGAGAGCGGAATGGGAACTGTAACGATGACGGCCGCAACCGCCGTTGACCCGGAGGGAGCGGATGTGCAGTATTATTTCCAGTGCGTCTCGGGCGGGGGCAAAGACAGCGGCTGGCAGAGCAGTCCGGTTTATGCAGATACGGGAGTTGTCCAAACCACGAGCACCTACCGCGTTAAGGCCCGAGATTTGAGCGATAATCAGAATGAAACGGCTTATTCAGAACCGTTTACGGCGATTCTATCGCCTTATCCCTACGGGGGACAGGTTCGCGGGCTTCCCGGAAAAATTCAGGCGGAGCATTTTGATGTCGGCGGACAGGGAATTACGTACTTTGATACCACATCGGGCAATTCAGGCGGAGTGCTGCGGACTCGTGAAGATGTGGACATTGTTTCCATAACAGACGGAATATCAGATTATGCGGTTGAGGCCGTGGATGGGGAGTGGCTGACATATCGGGTCAATACGGCGGCAGATACGGTGGATTTGTACCTGCGGGCGGCTTCAGCGCAAGATGGCGGACAGATTCGGATTTGGCTGGATGAGGATTTGCTGGCCGCATTGAATGTGCCGAATACAGGTTCCTTGAGCGCGTGGCAAAGTGTAAAAGCAGCCGGGATTTCTCTGCCAAGCAGGACCAATGCGGTGTTGAAACTTGAATTTATCGGCGGCGGATTTCGGCTGAACTGGTTTTCATTTACGAATCAGCTTCCGTATCAGGGGACTCCAATTGTACTGCCTGGGGTTGTTCAGTTTGAGGATTTTGACATTGGCGGGCAGGGGATTTCGTATTTTGACACCACCGGCGGCAACAGCTACGGGAGCTACCGGACGGATGTGGATGTGGACATTCTGGCCATCTCGGACGGCGGGGCTGGGTACGGGGTGTATATGACGGCGGGCGAGTGGATGGAGTACACCTGTTCGGCGCAGGCGGGGCTGTATGCCCTTCGGATTCGGTACACCACCAATTATGCGGTGCAGTCGATGCAGCTGGTGGAC
>CALEDR010000014.1 GCA_937949545.1 uncultured Phycisphaerae bacterium | reverse complement strand
CCATCAGCACAATCTTGGAGGATTCCAAAGAAAAATCCATTTACTACTGCCGGGTTGTCCAGGAAGATATTCAGCAAACCCTGGGACGATTGACGGCCGATTTGAAGCGCACTCAGGTTCTTATTAGTTTGTTCCTGCTGGCCGCGGAAGCCGCCATTATCGGGGTGGTGAGCACCCTGTATCTGCTGCTGAAGTTCTATTTGAAACAGATGATTGAGGCCGCAGATGCCATTCGCAAGGGTGACCTTTCCCATCGGATTGAGAAGCCTCATTCCGACCTGATTGGTCAGGCCGCCCTGCGGCTCAATCAGATGGCCGAGCGAGTCCAGCAGACAGAAGAGGAACTTCGCAAAAGCAACGACCATCTGTTGGAACTGCTGGAGGAGGTGCGAAAAGCCGATGTGATGAAGAGCGAATTCCTGGCGAATATGAGCCACGAAATCCGCACCCCGATGAGCGCGATTCTTGGATTCGGTGAACTGCTGAAGGAGGAAGAGCAGCTCAGCGGCCGCCAAAAAGAATATGTTCAGATGATTCTGAACAACGGCCGGATGCTGCTGCAGCTGATTAATGACATCCTGGATTTCTCGAAGATTGAGGCCGGCAAACTGAAAGTGGAGAGGATTGATTTTTCGCTCTCAGAGTTTCTGGAAGACTTGTTCTCGACCCTGCATCCGCTGGCGTCTGCCAAAGGCCTTCAATTTGAAATTCTCCAATGCAGCGACCTGCCCGGGATGCTGCGTTCGGACCCTGTACGCCTGCGTCAGTGCCTAATCAATCTGGCAGGCAATGCCATCAAGTTTACGGAAAAAGGGCATGTGTTTATCAATGTAATGAAAGAACAGCAGGACAATACCGACTTTATCCGTTTTGATGTAGAAGACACGGGTATTGGAATTCCGGAAGATAAACTGGCTGTGATTTTTGAGGCCTTTACGCAGGCGGACAGCAGTATGACCCGTCGATACGGCGGGACGGGTCTGGGCCTTTCAATTACGCGGCGTCTGATTCAGCTGCTCGGCGGAAAAATCACGGTTCACAGCACGGTCGGACGGGGCTCGGTTTTTTCAATTCAGCTGCCGACGGGCATCGACCCCTCGGAACAGACATCCCACAACCGATACGAAACCGCAGAGAAGGCTATTCAGCAGCCCTCTGAGGATGAGGCGGAAAAGCTTCGTCTTTCAGGACGAATCCTGGTGGCGGAGGATGCCAAGGCCAATCAGATGCTGATTCGCCTGCTCCTCGAAAAAGAGGGGCTCCAGGCGGTTGTCGTGGAAAATGGTCAGGAAGCCCTCGAGGCGGTCCTGCGTGAACCCTTCGACCTGGTTCTGATGGATATGCAGATGCCGGTGATGAGCGGACTGGAAGCCGTCCAGGCTATCCGAGCCAAAGGTCTGACTCTGCCCATTATCGCTCTGACAGCCCTGGCAATGAAAGGGGATGATGAAAAGTGCCTGAAAGCCGGCTGTGACGGCTATTTAAGCAAACCGATTGATCGAAAAGCTCTTCGGCAAATCCTTCAGAAATACCTGTGCCCCAATACCGCCCCGAAAAACTGACCCCTATCCGCCGCGTGGTTCCTCCTCTGCCTGATTGACCCGCTCTTTTTTCTTCGATACAATCCTGTCGAACTCACAGGTATCATCAGAAACGGACGGGCGAATGACCGGAACTGTCGGACAGGATATTTTACTGAATCTGGGGCGAATAGATGAGCTGGCCCGATTGGACAGTCCAATTCACCGTCTGGATGCCCGCATCAAGGTCCTGACCACCCTTCTTTTTCTGGTGTTCGTGGTTTCATTTCCCAAATATACTGTTTCAGCTTTATTCCCGTTCTTTCTTTACCCCTTCTATCTGATGACGGCAGCTCATGTGCCGGCAGGTTTCCTGCTTCGCCGGCTGGCGGCCGTCTGTCCTTTGGCCGTGCTGCTGGGAATATGGAATCCCCTGCTGGACCGACAGACCGTACTGTCAGTTGGTTTTCTCGCTGTCAGCGGCGGCTGGCTTTCGTTCTGTTCTATTCTGCTGCGGTTTGGTCTGACCGTCGGCAGTGTGCTGATTTTGATTGCAACGACCGGTCTCGAAAGCGTCTGCGCAGCTTTAGAAAAAATCAAGATACCGCGGATTTTTGTCCTGCAGATTCTTTTTCTGTATCGATATTTGTTTGTGCTGACGGAGGAAGCCGCTCGAATGCTTCGGGCTCGTTCCATTCGCAGTTTCGACAGGCGGGGAACCGGCCTGCTTTCATTTCGGGGAATGGCCGGCAGTCTGCTGCTCCGAACCTTTGAACGGGCGGAGCGCATCAGTCAGGCCATGTACTGTCGAGCCTTTGAAGGTCGGATTCCCACAACACAAACTTTCCATATAAACCGGCAGGACATTTTCTTTTTCTTTTTCTGGACGGCTTTTTTCGCAGTTTTTCGATGGATCAATCCGGTTTCAATCTGGAGCCGTCTCTTTGAAGGAATATCAGGATGAGTCATCATCTGATGGAAGCAGACAATCTTTTCTATACCTATCCGGACGGAACAGCGGCCCTGCAGGGCATCTCATTCCGAATTACACACGGTCAGTCGGTGGCCCTTGTCGGAGGCAACGGAGCGGGCAAGTCGACTCTTCTGCTGCACCTGTGCGGCTGTCTGCTGCCGACCCAAGGCACCCTTCGAATCGGCAATCTTCCGGTCAGCCGTCAAACCCTGGCAGCCGTCCGCAAAACGGTCGGAATGGTCTTTCAGGACCCCGATGACCAGCTGTTTATGCCGACTGTCTATGAGGATGCCGCTTTCGGACCGCACAATCTCGGTCTGGATGCTCAGCAGGTTCGCCCGCTCGTCGAGGAAGCTCTTCGCCGGACAGGCGTGCTGCACCTGCAGAATCGTCCGCCGTTCCGGCTGTCGGCGGGAGAAAAACGGCGGGCGGCAATCGCATCCGTTTTGGCAATGAGCCCGGATATTCTTGTCCTGGATGAACCGAGTGCAAATCTGGACCCCCAGGCCCGTCGGGAGCTGATTGACCTGCTGCGGTCGTTTGAACATACGAAAATCATCGCCACCCACGACCTCGATTTGGCGATGGATTTGTGCGAGCGGACAATTGTGCTGGAAGGAGGAAAAATCCTGCTGGACGGACCGACGGAGGAAGTGTTTCAAAATGAACAGGTACTTTTGAAGGCCCGGCTGGGCAAACCGCTTCGGCTGCAGGGCTGTCCGATATGTGGATGGAAGAAACCGCCCGCTGGATAAAAAAGAAAAGCCCCGCCGAAAAGACGGGGCTTTAAAGTTCATCCGCAACTTTGCCTGGTTAGCAGGGCTTAACTTTGGTCGCACAGGGGCCTTTTTTGCCCTGGCCGACTTCGTATTCGACCTTCTGGCCTTCCTTGAGGGATTTGAATCCGCTGGCCTGGATTTCCGAATGATGGACGAACAAATCGCTGCCGCCTTCTTCGGGACAAATAAAGCCGAATCCCTTGCTGTCATTGAACCACTTGACTGTACCTTTTGCCATTGCTTGTACTCCTGGGGCTGAATGCCCCCACTGAATTTGCTCTCCTGCTTTTGTAAAAGGGCCCGTTTTCCGGAGAGCCAACAAGAACACCGGCCCGTACCTGTTGAAAGAGAACGGCTAAAACCGTCTGCGTCCGCCGCCCCGGTTGGGGCGCCGGTCGCCTCCGGTTCGAGGAGCCCGTTCCATCCGCTGACGGGCTTCGTTCACGGTAAGAGGTCGGTTCATCATCTCTTTCCCGTTGAGGGCCTCAATAGCAGCCTGAGCCTCGGCATCATCGGGCATCTCGACAAAGCCGAAACCGCGTGAGCGTCCTTTGAACTTGTCCTTAATAATGCTGGCGGAGGTAACGCGGCCGAATGTCTCAAACAGACGGAGCAGATCACTTTCTACAACGTCAAACGACAGATTTCCTACATAAATGTTCATGGCTTTTCCTTGTTCAAAAGTTATTCCGTTTGACTCCGTCCGGCGCCGATGCGCAGAGGAGATAACCGCAGAAGAATTGTGTTTTCGATTGAATCCTGACTCGGGAATGACTCGCGGGGCAAGGAATTCTTGAAAACCGACTTCTCTGAAGGGCCCTTAATGTCCAAAGCTGACCGGTAATAATCCAACCTTCCTGACTCAAATTTCACATTCGATGAAATGACACGCAATGGAAGGGAGCGTTCTCTCTTTCATTGAGGTACACTTAATTTCGTGTCCAGTCATTTCACTCGTTATTATCTCTGTTATCGGAAAAAAATCAAGTAAAAAATATTTTTTTATCAGGACAATACAGATAAAGTATGCCCCTTAATATCTCCTTTTTTGTTTCGGCTGGCCGGCGAAACGCCCTCCCTTCCAACCGAAACCTTTCGTTGGAAAAAACCTTTCGAAAAGCCCCAATGGTCTCTGAAAGGCTTATCGTTTGCCGCGCAAAACAAGGACCGCCGCAGCCGCCAGCAGCGCCAAGGAAGTCGGCTCGGGAATAAAGAAACCCGGATTTCCAATGTCACCGCCGGAGGATGCAAACGAACCATATCCGTCATTTAAGGCCGATAAAACTGCTCCGTACACATCATTTTGTCCCAGTTTGGCAAATGGGATATTTCCGCTCTTGTTGAGCGTACGAATGCTGCCCTGAAAAGTTTGGTCACCAAATGTCAGCCGATCGACCAGATTGCCGAAGGCATCATACAGATTGATTTCATCATTTCGCCCGAGATTGTTTGTATAACCGCCGAGAATCTTCACCGAAGGAGATAAGCTCCACGCCGTCCGAAACGCTGCCGCGGCAGATTCCGTGATAATTACGGACTCACCGGGTCTACGATCCCAAAGGCGCTTAAGCTGAATTGCCCCGGCCTCCGGTTGTCGTCATCATAACTCCAGCCAGTCAGGTCTATCGGGGAAGGTTCAACATTAGTAAACTCGACAAACTCTCCGTTCATTCCGCCGTACATCCATTCGGTAATGCGCATCGACGCCGGAGCATAAACACAGCAAACCACCGCAATGAAAAGAAATGGGAATGTTTTCACCATGACCTCTCCTGCCTAAAAAGTTGGTGTTTGGAACCCCCCATGCGTATTTTTCTCTCTGTTTTATCCAGTTTATTTTACCTTCTGAGCAGTTTCCTGTCAAGATTTTTGGTTTGCCCTTTGACAAAAAAGACTCCTGCCGGAAAGATGTTCGGGCAAGCTGAGCAAAAAATACAAAAGAAAGGCTGTTATGAAGACGTATCGGAAAGAACTATGGTTTCAGACAACTCACCGCAGAGAACTGATTAATATTACACCTCAGGTAGAAAAATGCCTGGAGGAATCAGGCATTACAGAGGGACTTTGTCTTGTAAATGCAATGCACATTACCTCCTCCGTTTTTATCAATGATGATGAGCCGGGGCTGCACCATGATTTTGAGGTCTGGCTGGAAAAACTGGCTCCGGAAAAACCTTATGAGCAGTACCGACACAACGGATATGAAGACAATGCAGATGCCCATCTGAAGCGAACAATTATGGGGCGGGAAGTGGTCGTGGCCGTAACGGAGGGAAAACTGGATTTCGGCCCCTGGGAGCAGATTTTTTACGGGGAATTTGACGGAAAACGGCGCAAACGGGTTCTCGTAAAGATTATCGGCGAATGAGGCGGCTGCGGTGCTTTTTTCCTTTCTTATTCAGACTGTTGTGATTTCGCTGTCGGGCGTGATGGCGCCGGGGCCGGTTACCGCAGCCGTTCTTGCACAAGGGAGCCGAAATCGCTGGGCCGGCACGCTGATTGCTTTCGGGCACGGCATGCTGGAAATTCCGCTGATTTTTCTGCTGATGCTCGGATTAGCCGCTGTATTTGAACATCCCCTGACGCGAACGGCAATCGGCATTACCGGCGGTCTTTTTCTGATTTGGATGAGTTTCGGGTTGCTTCGGGAAATCCGAAAACCGGATTTCAATCCGACAGACGTATCCGGACGCGGGCCGCTGATGACCGGTTTTTTCCTTTCAGCAACAAACCCGTATTTTCTCTTCTGGTGGGCGACGGTCGGATTGAATCTGGCAATGCGAGCCAAAGAACTGGGAGGGACTGCCCTGGTCCTTTTTGCCGCGGTCCACTGGCTTTGTGATTTGGTATGGCTGACGGTCTTATCGTTCAGCGTCTTTTATGGAGCTGGTCTGCTGAAGCAAAGAAATCAAAAATGGATTTTGGGCTTTTGTGCCTTGGCTCTCGGATGGTTCGGCCTTCGATTCCTGCTGGACACCGTTTGGGCTTAAAGGCCCTCTCTGTCCTGCGGTTCGTCCGCCGAAAACGGCGTTTTCATCTCCTCTTTGCGAAACGGCTCCAGAACATCCTTGAGGGTATACTGGGCCAGTTCCCGGCGGATTTTATCGAAAACCGCCGCAATTTTTGGGTTATGAACCAGGTCGGTCTGTCCATAGCTGAGCGATTCGACAACGCGGCTGATATCGGCCAGCGTCAAATGAGCTCCGTCCGTTGAAGGAACATATCCCTGCACCGGTTCATTGGTATGGCATAAGATGCCGCCCTTGACCAGCTGGTCCAGCAGCCGCCGAGCCGCTTCAACAGGCATTTGAAGGTTGGCGGCCACCTGCTCGACAGTGACAGGCAGTTCGTCCTTCTGTTCAAAAACCCGCAGGACAAACTCAACCATACGGGTAATTGTCTGATCATTGGCCAGCAGACAGACATCCGTAATCCGCTGGGCTCGGGCCAGCTCCGCAGCATCCAGCGTACGCAGGTTCTGAACCGCATACGTCAACTGAAGACCGAATAAAATAAAAATCCATGTCCAGTAAATCCAAAAAACCGTCAGAGGAATGATTCCCAAAATCCCCCAGACGACATTAAAGGGGACAAATTTGGTTACATATAAGCCGAAAAGAACCTTGGCTGACGTCCACAGCACCGCCGCCACAAAAGCCCCCCATAAAGCGGCGACGGGATGAACCGCGGTATTCGGCAGCATATAATACAGAAAGAAAAACAGCACAACACTGATCAAAAAAGGCAAAACAGGCTGAATGTATGGGAGCAGCCCCTGATGGACACCCTTCATCATCATCACCTGCGTACTCAGATGAATTCCGACACCCAGCAGCAGCGGCCCGAGGGTCAGCAGAGACCAGTAATTGACCATTCTTTTCAGAAAAGAACGGCCTGTCGGGACTCGGTAGATAACATTAAAGGCCTTTTCGACGGTTGACAGCAAACCGATGGCGGCATACACCACGAGCAAACCGCTGACAATTCCGACAGTCCCTGTATTGAGCCGGCCCAGGTAATGGTCCGTCAGCTCATCCAGTTTTTCGGCTACACTGATTTTCGGGGGAATTTGTCCATCCGGACGCGGCCCGGTCACCCTGTCCGTGGGATACTCCAGGCGCGTCAGGTTCATCTGCTCATAAACAAAGGCCCTCACCTTGGCGCCGACGTCGCGATAGGCCGGAAACATCTGAAAAATCATCAGCATCACAATGGCCGCAGGCACCAGACCGAAGATGGTATAGTAAGACAGGGCCGCCGCCTGCGTACCGAATCGGTTGACACGGAGCAGACGGATGCAGTGCCGTCCTATGCGAAATTGAAAGACCAGAAACCTCGCCCATCGGCTCAATTCTTCCGCCGGCAACGTAAACCGCTGTCTGAGTCCCTGAATCATAGTTTTCACTTGAGAATTTCCTTTAAAAAGATTCTGCCCAGATTGAGCTGCAGGAGTCTGTTCCAGTCAACCTGAGGCCTGTCCATGGTGCCGCGGACGGGCAGAACAATCTGGTCCGGCGAATTCTCACCGGAACGAACGGTCTGTCCGCTGAGCGTCCAGGGCATTTTCATCTCCATTCGGAGCCGCCGGTCAAGGCCGACCTGACCGGAAAAAACAATCGGATTCCTCCCGACATCCACCTGCATATTCTGGTAGGACAGCACTTCTTTGTCGAGGGACAAGGGTGTCGGATGAAACGTCAAAACAACGGATGGGTCGCCGCCGATTACATTCAGCAGTTCTTTCAGAAAACCGTCTGAGCGTATAGTTACCTGGCTGAGAGCCAAAACCGCCTTGAGCTTCAGCAGGTCTTTCCGTTCGGCCTGAAGCGGCAGCACAAGCTCCTCACAGGAAAAGTCCGCAACACCGGAGACGCGGCTGGCACCAGCAAACAGAGGATTGACATACGCCAGAAGATTCCGGGTCAGCTCATCATTAATCTGGACTTTCTCCAGCACGGCCGTCGGTTTCCGCAGACGAAAAACCGGCGGCTGATTTTTGAAGTCGATGTCCCCCGCCAGCCGGAGGACCCCATTATTGACCGGCGTATCCGCCAGGTCAATCGCCGCCGTTCCCTTATCGGCCTTGAGTTTCAGCTCTGCCGCACCAATCTGCAGCCCTTTATAAGCAGCCTTTTGAAAACCGAACGAGCCGTTGGCCGCCAGCGTCTGCCAGTCGATCCCCGAAGGGGTTTTGCTGACGGAAAAATCAAATCGGTCATTCCGCTTCCCCTCCAGCGTCAATCCGTCCAGGAGAAAAGGGCGAACCAGCGATGAGACCTCCTTCCAGTCATATTCCGCCTGGGCCTGCCCGGCAATCTGAGATTTGTCCGGAGCAGCCGTCTGCTGGAGATTGCCGCGAACGCGAACAGCGTCACTGTTCAGTTCAAAATCTTTCAGATGCCGCAGTTCATTCTTCTTCAAATCCCAGGCAATATCCGCTTTCAGGGTGTTCTTGCGGCTGACAAACGGTTCCATGTTCGCCTTGCCGACCGTCAGATTGTCCAGTTCCGTCGAAGTCGTCAGGACACGAAGAAGTCCTTCTTTCATTTCCACTCGGACATTCGGCCGCAGGACTCCCGCCAGCGAAAGGTCCGCAGGCAGAGGATAAAAGAAATGAATCAGCGGCACCACATTCTTTAAATCCACCGTTCCCGTCAAGGAAAGCACGGCTTCCACATCGGGCCGGCTCCAGTTCGCCTTCGCCTCCGACAGGCTGACTGTCCCAATCGGTTTGGCGGATAAGTCGAATCGGCGGATTTGAACCGACTGAAAGTCCGGAGAAAGGGTTAAATCATAATTTTGGCTCAGCTCAGACAAAACGACGGATTTGCTGTCCTGCCTGAGGGCACAATCCCGAACGGCAAGTTTCCCGGATGCCTCGACCGCCTGCTGATTCCGCAGAACTTTTCCGTCCGCCGTCAAAAGCCCGGCGACCTTATAGCCCTTCCAGTCCGCCAGAGAGGCTGTAACGGCCTGTGTCTGAGCCAAATCCGCCGACAGCGTATATTCGAAGGCATTCAGACCGCCCTTTCCGGACAGTCGGCAAAACGAAGACTCCAGCTCCATCTGTTCAATCAGCCACTCATCCGCCCGGGTGGACAGCCGCGTGCGGACCCTGACCGGCTGTTCGAGACGCAGGGTCTGGCCTTCAAAAACCTGCTGAAAATCAGTCAGGTCGGCGGATGCCTGAAGCGTTTGAATTTGTCCATTGACAATCTTTGCATTGGCCGTGCCGTTGAGGGTGCCGGCCATTTGAACCTCCTTGCCGGCCAGGGCCAGCAGCGGGGCCAGACTCGCCAGCGACAGGGAGCGGATTTCCACATCAAACTGTCCGCTCAGTCCCGCCAGCCCCGCCGGAGAGGGAACCTCAATCCCCTGCCCTTTGGCCTGAACGAATCCCTGCTGACTTCCGTCTCCGACATCCATCGAGACGGAAATGGAAGAGTCTTTGCCCGATTGGTTCAGAACCACCGTCGAAGCCAGATTCCGAACATGCAGCTGCACCGGCGGCAACCCATCCGGACGGGCCTGTTCCAGAACGGCCTGCCCCTGCCATATCTCCAATTCAACAGGGCCGATTCGATAAACAGACGGCTGGGAACCTTGTGGAGACTGCTCCGATTTCTGCGGGACGGCCGACAAAGCCGAAACAGGCATCTTCACCTGGATAAAAGGCCCATCCACCACCGCATCGGTCAGGGCGATCCGGCCCCCCAGCAAGGCCAGCCATTTCGGGCGGGCCTTCAGAGAGACTATCTGAATTTGGGTCTGTCCGGCGTCATCCTTCCAGTAGAGATTCTGCACCCGAACGCCGCTGAACCAGCCGAGCGATAAATCATCCAGCGTCAGGGTACCGTCGAGCGAACGGTTCAGCTGACTGAGAAGGAACGACGTGCCGATTCGGCTGGACAGAAGGGTCGGAACAATGCTCAGAAGCACACAAAAAGCTGCCAGGACAATCCCCGCCCAAATCCCAATTCGTTTGACGGACTTTTTCCGTATTTTCGGGTCGGTCATGCGTGAGCTCCCCAAACAAGAAACGTTTTCTGAAAACGGCGAAATAGAAAGGATTTTTTAAGACTACTCGGACAGAATTTCGCGCGATTTCGCCTCAATGATTTCGTCAATTTGTTCGATATGCTTTTTGGTCAGGTCTTCAATTTCCTTCTTGCCCCGATCCCGGTCATCTTCGGTAATGGTCTTTTTCTTTTCTTCATCCTCGAGGGCTTTGATGGCATCGCGGCGGATGTTCCGAATGGTGACTTTGACTTTTTCGCCCATCTGCTTGACCTGCTGAACAATCTGCTTGCGCCGCTCTTCACTGAGAGGCGGCAGATTCAGACGAACGGTTTTGCCGTCCACCTGCGGGGCCAGACTCAGTTCGCTGGCCTTGATGGCTTTCTCAATTTCCCTCAGACAGGAAGGGTCAAACGGCTTGATGACAATCGAAGAAGCATCCGGCACAGCAATCGTCGCCAGCTGCTTGAGCGGGGTGGGGGTTCCATAATACTCAACTGTCAGATGCTCAACCAGACCGGATGAAGCCCGTCCGGTCCGCACTGCCCGCAGTTCACTTTTGAGAAAATCGATAGACTTGTGCATATTCCGCTCATGTTCGGCAACAATCTGTTTTGTTGTCATAGACGCTTTTCCCTTTCCTGCTTGCTCCGGCCGGTTTGTTCCGCTCCGGCCGTTCAATCACTGATCCAGGTTCCCACCTGTTCCCCGCAAAGGGCCCGGGTGATAGAACCGTCTCTGAAAAAATTCAGAACAATAATCGGAATATGGTTTTCCCAGCACAAACTGACCGCGGCCGGGTCCATCACCTTCAGATTCTGCTGAAGGACCTGCGCATAGGTTATCCGCTCGATTAAACGGGCCTGCGGATTGGTCTTGGGGTCATCCGTATAAACCCCATCCACTTTGGTGGCCTTAATCATCAGATCAGCCCCCAGCTCGGCCGCCCGCAGGGCCGCACAGGTATCCGTGGAGAAAAAGGGATTTCCGGTCCCGCCGGCCAGAATCGTCACCCGGCCGCGCTCCAGATGCCGAATGGCCCGTCGGCGGATGAACGGCTCACAGATGGCGGAAACCTCGATTGCACTGAGAACACGGGTCGGCTGGCCTTCTTTCTCGAGAATCTCCTGAAGAGCACAGGCGTTGATCACCGTCGCCAGCATCCCCATATAGTCGGCGGTTGTTCGGGGGATATGACTTTTGCGCGAAAACGAAGGCCCCCTCAGGAAATTTCCGCCGCCGACGACAATAGCCACCTGGGGCCCGAGTTTACAGATGCGAATGATTCGATCTGCAATGGCCTCCAGAGCTTCGCCGTCAATTCCAAAACTGTCGGGTTTGCAGAAACTTTCTCCCGACAATTTCAGCAGAATACGTTTATACCGTATGTCGCTCATATCCATCCTTGTTCCCGTCCGTGCGGACAGGGTGAAAAAAAGCATCGAAAACCTGTGTTTACGATGCCTGCACCTTTTTGGCCGCTTATCCGATTTCGAATCGGACAAAGCGTTTGATTTTGGCCCGCCCGCCGGCGGCCCGGGCCGCCTCATTGAGCACCTCGCTGACGGTCCTGCTGTCATCTTTGACAAACGGCTGCTCAAGAAGGCAGTTTTCCTTCAGGAATTTAGCGATTTTTCCTTCGACAATTTTTTCCACCATATTGGCGGGTTTGTCTTTGACCTGTTCGGCCGCAATCCGGCGCTCCTGCTCCAGCACAGACGGGGCCACCGTTTCCCGATCAACGGCAATCGGCTTGATGGCCGTGATATGCATGGCGATCTCGTTGGCCAAATGCCGGAGAGCATCCGCGGTGTTCTCGCTGTCGGTCTCGATTTCCACCATCGCACCGGTTTTTTCATTGAAATGGACGTAGGAACCAAACAGCCCGCAGCCGGAAAGAGTGTACCGGGCAAAGTCTCCGATTTCGATTTTCTCGCCGATTTTGCTGACCGCTTCCATGAGAATATCGGAGAATTTTCTGCCGGCCACTTCGATGTTCATCAGATCCTGAGGACTTGCCTGGGCGTCTGCCTTTAGGGCACACTCACCGAGTTTTTCGCAGGCGGCCAAAAAATCGTCGTTTTTCGCAACAAAATCCGTTTCGCAGCACAGAGTCACCATCGCCATCGAGCGCCCGTCCGCACTTTTTCGGCAGATCAAACGCCCCTGCGTGGTTTCCCGTCCGGCCCGCTTCTGAAGAGTCGCCAGACCCTTCTTGCGAAGCAGTTCCATCGCTGCATCAAAATCTCCATTGGTTTCTTCGAGGGCCTTTTTGCAGTCCATCATTCCCTGACCGCTGGCCTTGCGAAGCTTCATGACCGCTGCTGCTGAGATATCCGCCATTTGCTTCAAACTCCCGTTTGATGATTGTCTGGTTCATTCCGGTGCCCATCCAGCCGGCACCGGGCAAATTCCCTGCAAATTATCAGGCATTGTCCGGAGCCGCCGATTCGGAAAGAGAAGCCGGATTCTCGGAGGCGACGGTTTCCGAGGCCTCTTCGGAGGAGTCGGAGGCACTGGCCAGAACGCGCCGGCGCGAGCGGCGGCGGGCGGCCTGAGCGGCATCCACCGGCTCTGACGTACGGACAATGGTTTTGCCTTCCGCCACGGCATCCGCCAGCTCATTGAGAATAATTTCGATCGCTTTAATCGAATCATCATTGGCCGGAATCACCACATCCACCGTATCCGGGTCCGAATCCGTATCAATAATGCCGATTGTAGCAATTCCCAATTTGCGGGCTTCACGCAAAGCGATATATTCCTTCCGGGCATCCACCACAACGACGGCACCCGGCAGACGATTCATCTTGCGAATACCGGACAAATTGCTTCGGATTTTCCGCAATTCTCTTTTCAGGCGTGCACCCTGCTTTTTGCTCTCTTCTTCCAGCCGTCCGGAGGCCTCCATTTCCTCCAGCTCTTCGAGCCGCTGAAGCCGTGAGCGAATCGTACGGAAATTGGTCAGCGTCCCGCCCAGCCACCGTTCGGTCACATAATGCATCCCGCAGCGTTCGGCGGCCTGCTGGACGGCCTTCTGGGCTTGGCGCTTGGTGCCGACAAAAACCACATCTTTTCCTTCGGAAACCAGTTGGGCAAGGAGCTTCTTGGCTACCAGCAGCCCCTTTAAGGTTTCCTTGACATTGATAATGTGGATCATTCCGCGCTTCCCGTAGATGTAGGGTTCCATCTTGGGGTTCCAGCGGCTGACCCCGTGTCCGAAATGTACGCCCGCGCTGATTAATTCGCGAGCCAGTTCCTTATTCACAGAAACTAACCTCCAGATTCTAAAAAATGTTGATTGAAATTATACAAAGACTCTCTCTGTCTGGTCCACGAGACCAGAAGCACTGTAAGGTAAGGGAAAGACCCTTTGGATGTCAAGAATTATCAGGATTTTCTGTCAAATTCTGAAAAAAAATCATCGTGTTCTGATTATATATACAAGATATATATCATCTATATTGTTGAGTTTCTTTTATGGCTTTCTCTATCGTTAAGGTCCCTTCATAAAGGGCACGTCCGATAATGACGCCGGAAACACCTGTTTTTTTCAGGTTTTTTATGTCCTGAATGGTCGTAACTCCGCCGGCAGCCACAATAGGAACACCCACAGCTTTGACCAATTCCTCTGTTCGGGTCAAATTGGGACCGGACAGCATTCCGTCCTTTTCAATATCCGTATAAATAATGGCGGCAATCGGCAATTGAGAAGCTCGGCGGGCAAAGTCAAGTAAATCCCCCCCTGTTTCTTTGAGCCATCCTTCGGACGCCAAGCGGAAACCTCGGGCATCCAATCCCAGTGCCAAGCGATTAGGAAAAAGATGCGCCATTTTTGAAAACCACTCAAAATTGCTGACGGCACTGGTACCTATGATCACCCGTTCCAGCCCCAAATCGAGCATTCGGCGGATAGATTCTTCATCTCGGAGCCCACCGCCTAATTCCACTTTCATCGGCAAACGGCTGAGGATTTGTCGGACCACCTCGGTATGAAGCGGTCTGCCTTCTTTGGCGCCATCCAAATCCACAATATGGAGCCATCGGGCTCCCTGCGCAAAAAACTCCTCGGCCTGCTCGAGCGGATTTTCCCGATAGGTAATCTGATTATCGTATCGGCCCTGAATAAGGCGAACGCATTTACCGCCGCGAAGGTCAATTGCGGGCAAAATATCCATACTGTCCTGTTATAAATCGTAAAGGTCTTTGTCTGCAATTAAGGTAAAACCGTATTCAGCAATCAGTTTGCCGATATCAACACCGTGGGGATTTTCCACTTCCAAATAACAGATTCCCCGCTTGTCGGCCGTAGAGACAAACCCGTAGGCATCCTTGATGTTGATGCTCTTTTCCGCTAAAGCCGTAGTGAGTTTTTCGAGGTTGCCGGGCTGGTCAGCCGCGGTGACGGCAAAAACCTCCTTGAGAGCACAGGCCATCCCGCGGTCGGCCAGGGCCAGCTGGGCCTCGGCTGGTTTGTCCACAATCATTTTCATCAGTCCAAACTCCCCTCGGTCCTGGATGGAAAAAGCCAGGATGTTCAGGCCTTTTTCCTTGAGAATGCGGGAAATGGACTGAATTCGACCGGGTCTGTTTTCCAAAAAAACCGTAATCTGCTTGGCCATACTGCTGCTCCTTACTCGAATCCTTCGCCGTCAGAATGGGCTGCTATAGCTTTTCACGTTCATCCACAACACGTTTGGCCTTGCCCTCAATAGCAGGCAAAGAACCGGGCTCGTGCAGTTCAATCCGGGAATTAATGGTAATCGAAGCACGCAGTTTTTCGTTGATTTTATTTTTGAGGGCCTCGAGGGCGGCTAAATCGCCGGTAAACAGTTTGGAGTAGATTTCCACCTTGACTGTCAGGCGGTCGAGCCCTTCGTGACGGCTCAGGTGGATCTGATAATTCGTTCCGACTTCCGGAATGCTCATCAGAACTTCTTCAATCTGAGAGGGGAAGACATTCACGCCGTTGATAATGAGCATATCATCCGTGCGTCCCGTAATGCGGGACATCCGCCGGGCGGTTCGTCCGCACGGACAGGGGTCCGGATGCAGAAACGCCAAATCTCGGGTTCGATACCGCAAAAGAGGCAGCGCATGGCGAATCAGATTGGTAAAAACCACTTCGCCTTCTTGACCGTCCTCCACCGGCTCGCCTGTGCGCGGGTCAATGATTTCGATAATGTATCCATCCTCCCAGACGTGCAGGTCGTTCTTATAGACGCATTCAAACGCCACACCCGGGCCGTTCATTTCACTGAGACCATAGGAATTGTAAATGTCGATGCCGAAAAGTTCCTGAAGTTTGAGCCGTGTATTTTCGGAATGCGGTTCAGCCCCCATCCAGGCCTTTTTGAGATTTAAATCCGCCGGCGTCAGACCGAACTCCGGCATCCGCTGGTGGATGTGAAGCAGATAACTGGGTGTAATGTGCAGAACCGTCGTGCGGAAATCCCGCATAATCTGAAGCTGCCGCTGGGTGTTGCCGCCGCCGACCGGAATCACCGCCATTCCGACCCGCTCCGCCCCGTAATGCACCCCCAGTCCGCCGGTAAAGAGACCGTAGCTCATCATATTCTGGAAGACATCTCCGGGGCCGGCGCCGGTGGCCACAATACTGCGGGCCAGCAAATCCGTCCAGCGGTCCAAATCGTCCGCTGTATAGTAAATCACGGTCGGAATCCCTGTAGTTCCGCTGGACGAATGAATCCGAACCACTTTTTCCATATCGACGGCCAGCAGCCCTTTGGGAAAGGCCTGACGAAGGTCATCTTTGACAGTAAAGGGAATTTTTTTCAGGTCGTCCAGAGAGCGGATATCCTCCGGAGAGGAAATCCCGACTTTCGGAAGACGCTTTTTATAGAACGGTGTCTGAAGGGCGTACCCAACCACTTCCCTCAAACGTTCCAGCTGGAGCTGACGCAATTCATGCCGGGGCAGGGTCTCCAACCGCTGATTCCAGTATCGAATTTCCATTCCCGCCGTGCCTTTCTCTGTTCGCCGAAATTGTTACAGATTCGGGAGGTCTTTTTCCGTCAGGACAGTAACGCCCGCAGATGTAAGAACCCGATGGGCCCCGGACGGGTCATCAAAACGGAATACCAGAAGCGCCTTTTCAGAAAATTTTTCCACAAAAGCGTACATATACTCGACATTGATATTCCCATCGGAGAGGACCTTGAGCACTTCGGCCAGACCGCCGGGCCGGTCGGGCACCTCCACCGCTACCACATCGGTCAGATTCGCGGTGATATTGTGTTTTCGAAACAGACTGATCGCCTCATCGGGCTTATTGACGACCATTCGCAGCACGCCGAACGACTCGGTTTCAGCAATCGTCAGGGCCCGAATATTAATCCCCGCCTGCCCCAGCAGCGAGCAGACTTCATAAAGCCGCCCTTTCCGATTTTCGAGAAACACACTGATTTGCCTGATTTTCATAGTCCCGTTCCTTTTCTGCAAACGTCGGCGTTTTTTCCTTACAGAACGCGTTTATCCACCACGCGCTTGGCCTTGCCTTCGCTTCGCTGAATCGTTTTGGGTTCAACCAGCTTGACCTTTACACCGATGGACAAAACCGCTTCAATTTCCTTTTTGATTTTCTGCTCGAGGGCCCGCATCTGCTTGATTTCGTCGCTGAAAATCCTTTCATCCACTTCCACCATAATCTCCACCTCGTCGAGCTTGTGGGCCTGGCGGTCAATGACCAGCTGATAATGCGGATGGGTACCTTCAATCCCCAGCAGGACATGCTCAATCTGAGACGGAAAGACATTGATGCCCCGTACAACAATCATATCATCCGTTCGGCCTTTGATTTTGCTGGTGCGGGGACTGGTGCGTCCGCATCGGCACGGAGCCGTTGTCATACTCACAATATCGCGGGTTCGATAGCGAATCAGCGGAATGGCCTGCTTGGTCAGGGTGGTGATAACCAGCTCACCGTCCTGGCCTTCCGGAACATGTTTTCCGGTTTCGGGGTCGATAATCTCCGGATAAAACACATCCGAGAATAAATGCAGCCCTTCTTTATATGTGCACTCCTGCGAAACACCCGGGCCGATAATTTCCGACAGGCCGTAAATATCGGTAGCGGTCATATTCCAGGTTTCCTCAATTTCCTTGCGTATAGCTTCGCTCCAGGGCTCAGCGCCGAATATCCCAATCCGCCAGCTGCCCTTCCGCGGGTCCAGCCCCATTTCTTTGGCTTCTTCGGCCATATAAAGACAATAACTGGGCGTGCAGGCCAAGATGCGAGGCTGGAAATCCTGCATGATTTTCAGCTGCCGCTTGGTCTGGCCGGATGAGGTGGGAATAATAGTCAGCCCCATCTCGAGGGCACCGTAGTGAAAACCGAGTCCGCCGGTAAACAAACCATATCCGTATGCAATCTGGATAATGTCATCCGGTTTGGCCCCGGCACAGCACAGAGCTCGGGCCATCACTTCCGACCAGAGTTTGATGTCCTCACGGGTGTAGCCGACCAGGGTTGGGTTGCCGGTGGTGCCGCTGGAAACGTGAATTTCCACAACCTCCTCACGGGGTGCGGAGAAAAGCCCGTAAGGGTAATTGTCCCGCATATCGAGTTTGGTGGTAAAGGGCAGTTTGGCAATATCATCAATACTGCGGATATCGGAAGGGCTCACGCCGGCCTCTTCAAACTTCTTTCGATACACCGGACAGCGGTCATAGACATATCGGACCAGTTTGACCAGCCGATCGGACTGGAGATTTTTCAGGTCCTCCAGCGGCATCGTTTCGATTTTCTCATTCCAAATCATAAACAACCTCCCGTTTTCCAAATCCCTCGATTCCGCCAGCGTCCGTCGGACCGTTCGGGGTGAACGTTATTTGACCAGGGCCATCGCCCTGGAGAACATCTGCCGATTGACTTCGAGAATAGAGGGCTTAAAGACTTTCTGCATCGCCTGCTCCCAGCTGTCAGACCGAATGGGCAGAAAAGTTGCCAACACCCCCATCAGAGCGGTATTGACGGCGCGGGGATTGTCGGCAATCTGCTGGACTTTTTCCAGATACGGCATCAGGTCGATGCCCCCCTTCCGCAGAAACGGCTTCAGACGAGCATGCTCATCGGGGTGAAAACACACCAGGAAATCGGCCTGCCCGACTCCAACCAGCGGAGAATACACCTGTTTGCCGAATCGAACATGGGATTCTACAGAGCCGCCCCGCTGGCTCATTCCGTGGACTTCAGACTTTTTGACACAGCAGCCGTCATAAAGGGCCGCCCATCCGAGCAGTTCCGAGGCGGTGATGATGCCCTGTCCGCCGATTCCACCGAAAGTGATGTTGTAAATGTCCTGTTTTCGCATCATGATTTTCTCTCACTTTAATAAGACGCAGGGGTGCTGAACAATAATCACACTGAGAGCATCCGCCGTCAGACGCTGTTTGACCAGTTCCTCCAGTTCCTTCACCTTGCCCTGCGGGTCAATCACATCCACATAATCCGCTCCGCAGGCCTGACAGAGGGCTTTCAAATCCAGCCGTTTGGTCGGTTCATTTCGGATTGTCTTTCCGGTGGCCGGATGCTGCTGACCGCCGGTCATCGCCGTCGTGGAATTGTCGAGGATGAATATGATTCCCCTGGCCTTGTTGTACGCGGCATTAATCAGCCCGGGAATTCCCATGTGAACAAAGGTGGAATCCCCCACCAGACCGACAATCTTTTCCTCCGGATGAGCCCGCCGGAGGCCCTCGTTAAACGTCACTCCGGCCCCCATACACAGGCAGGTATGCAGAGCAGACGTCGGCGGCAGGGTTCCGAGGGTATAGCAGCCGATGTCCCCGGCGACAAAAACATCCAATTTTTTCAGGACAGAAAAAATCGACCAGTGCGGACAGCCCGCACACAGGCGAGGCGCCCGCCCGGGACGGGGCTTGACTTTTTTGGGCTTTCCGGCCGCCAGAGACCGCACCAGGTCCTGGTCCAATTCACCCAGCCGATAGGAGGGATGCTTGCCCTGAACCTTGCTGATGCCCAGCGACTTGATATGCTCTTCAATAAAAGGGTCCAACTCCTCTACAACCATCAGCCGTTTGACGCTTTTGGCGAATTTTCTGATTTTCTCATCGCAGAAAGGATACAGAAAACCGAGCTTCAAATAAGACGCATCAGGAAAAACTTCTTTCAGATACAGATAACTGACACTGTCGGTGATAAACCCCAGCGACGGGCTGTTCATCTCGATCCGGTTGAGTCGGGAGCGTTCCGAGAGGGCCTTGAGCTTCAGAAGCCGCTTTTCCACTTCTTCGTGACGGGCTCGGGCGTTGGCGGGCACCATCACATACTTGCGCATATTTCTTTCCAGCGGACGAACCGGCACTTCTTTGCGGGAGCCTCCGCAGGGGACATCTTCTTTGCTGTGACAGACCCGCGTGGTCATCCGGACAATCACCGGCGTATCATACTGCTCGCTGATGTCAAAGGCATGCTGAATAAAGTCAAGGGCCTCGGAGGGGCTGGAGGGCTCGAGGATAGGCAGTTTGGCATAAACGCCCGCCCAGCGGGTATCCTGCTCATTTTGGGAAGAATGCATCTGGGGGTCATCACAGACAACCGCCACAAAACCGGCATTGACACCGGTATAAGCCGCGGTCATCAGCGGGTCCATCGCGACATTCAGTCCGACGTGCTTGCAGGCAAACAGTGCCCGCACCCCTCCGACGGCGGCGGCATAAGCCACCTCAAAAGCCGTCTTTTCATTCACCGACCACTGGACATCCACTTCCGGATATTCGGCCAGCGCTTCGAGGATTTGGGTGGAAGGAGTACCGGGATACGCACAGGCAACTTTCAGACCGGCCTGCCAGGCGCCGCGGGCCAGCGCCTCATTACCCGACAGAAAGGCCTTTTCCAAAGAAGGTTTTCGGGCCATACACAACGTTCCTTCATGCAGAGTATATCAGTTCTTTCCGACTGTAACAGAAGGCATCAGAATAACGAATCGGCCTCATCAGGTCAAGAAAAACCGCTCTGAAAACCGGTTGTTTTTCCCGCCTTTCCAATAAAAAAGGCCCAGTCCGAAAACCGGGCCATTCAATGAAAGTCCCAAGGTGCAGTTGAAAAGGGAGCAATCTTTTAGAAGGTCCACTCCAGATTGACGCGGGCAAAGAAGGCATCATCCGAAACGGCGTAATAATTCCCGGGGATAAAGTAATCGAGCAGGAAAACGGTCCGGAAGCTTTTGCAGCAGCTGTAGGTGGCCTGACCGGTGAGCATATGGCCGCGGAAGTTGCTGTTGGTCAGACTGTTTCCTGTCGGCCCCAAGGCTCTCGGATTGGTCTGGTCGGCCCACAAGAGGTTATAGATAGATTCAACCTTCCATTCAGCATGGGGTTTAAAGCTGTGGCCGAAGCCCAGCCGATGCAGGTTGTACACTTCGCCCAGGGCCCCTTCATAGGTCCAGATATAGGACTGCAGGTCGCCGCCGCGCTGATACTGCGGCCAGTCGCCCCAGAGGGAATCAAACTTTTCATCAGCACTCGAATCGGGGTCGTCGCCGGACAAATACTCATAGCCGACATGCAATTCATTCTTCTTTTCATCGTTGAAAGCATACATCAGTTTGGTATTGGCCCCCAGTGCCTGCAAGGTATTACCGTTACGATCGCCCCACTGCTTGGCCAGTTCGGCGCTGTAGGACCAGTTTTTGTCCAGGGGCCCGGATAGGCGTCCGCCGATGGTATGAATATCAGCCGCCTGGCCCGGTGTACTGGAATAAGACTTAGCCCATTTGGAGTTTTCCTCATTTTTGTAAATGTAGTACAGTTCCTGCTGTTGTCCACCGTCGGCCTTGTTGGTCAGGTAGAAAATAAAACCGCGTTCGTCGGTTTTCTGCGTCAGATGCCGGCGATTCTGGACCGCATGGTGGTTAAAGGGCTTGATGTATTCTTCTTCATCATCATACTGCTGGATGTAAATCACATCCGCACTTAACGTATCGGTAAGGGCATATTGGGCGCGGATGGCATCAAAGAAGATGGTACGAGATCCGTCGGCGGGCGTTCCGTCTAAAACGAGCCAACCGGTTCCGAGGATAATTTCTTGACGTCCTATCGTCAAGGTCAGCGGCATATCCAAGGCATTGCGCCACTGGATATTGAAAATGTCGAAAAGGGCTTCATCGAAATCGACATTCTGGTTCTCAAAGAAGGGAATGGGGTGCTTCTCCGGCTTGCAGTGGTTCCAAAACTCCCAAGTTAAGCGGGTGTTCAGATCCATATCCTCTGCCATCGCCCACTTCAGCGACCATTGAGTGCGAATCCGCTGGTAATGATGGTCATTATAGTTCTCGCTGCCGCCCCAGTCCTTATTCATGGACAAGAAATTCCTGGCATACACTTCGCGAAGCCGCAGATCCAATCCCATTGTAACGTTTTCCATGGGGTTTTTGAAGGCCTTGAGCAAATCACTGTCGACCTGATGCCAGTGTTTGGCCTCTTCCGCCAGGGCAAACGATACCGTGCCTACGAACAATGCCGCTATCCATACGGCTGTCACTCTTTTCATTCCTTTCATTCCTTTCTCCTTATGTTTCGAATCAGATTTCATCCGGACAACCACTGTCCTGTTCTATGGTCTATTTAAGCGGAACCTCTTCCATAGCAGCGGTTCAAATGCTCTTTGGAAGAAGGCTGCGTAAAGAAACTGATGACAATCGCCGTCAGGATGGAAATAGGCAGAGCCACCAGAATGGGGTCGACAACAGGCCAGTTGGGCACATCCGCCAGCAGGGAGGTTTTCCCGCCGGTTACTTTCTGCACCAGACCAATGGTCTGGGCTTCTTGAGCCTTGATAAACAACAGCCAGAATGCTGTGACGCCAAAACCGACGATCATGGAGGCAATTGCCGCCGTCCGCGTCATCCGCGGGAAATACAAGGCCCCGATAAACATCGGCAGAAAGGACGAGGCACACAGGCCGAAGAAAATGGATGTGGCCCGGGCAATAAAGGTGCTTTCCCGGGCATAATAACTGATCACAACGGCATAAATGATTCCGATGACGATTCCGATTCGGTTGATATTGGTGCTTTTGCCGTGCTGGCCGGTGATTTGTTCATAAACGTCGCGTCCGATGCTCGTCCCGACGGTATGAAACTGACTGGACAGGGTGCTCATGGCCGCCGACAAAAGCGTCAGCAGGAACAGCAAACCGAACCAGGAAGGCATTGCGCTCTTAATAAACGTGGGAATAATTTCATCCGCTGTATATTTGGCATACACAATCGAAATGCTGCGTCCCTGGCGGATATCCGTCAGTTTGCCGTCCGTTTCCATCTGTCCGATGCTTTCTCCGTACAGCTTAACAGGAGCAGTCTTGCCGGGGATATCCTCCCATGTTCCGGCATCATTCTTTTTCACCAGCTGCAGCACTGCCAAATGATGGTCCTCATCCAGCACCTTGACCACACGGCCGGCCATCAGGGAGCCGTGTTCAGCAAAGTAAGCATTGGACAGAGCGCCTACAGTGAAAGCCACACCGGTCATAATGAGAATAAAGATACCGCCGACCACCACGGCACGATTCAGCTCACGCCGGCTCTTGACGGTCATAAACCGGACAACCAGCTGAGGCTGCGCCAGCACGCCGATTCCGACGCCCAGCGTGATGGTTCCAATGACTGTCCACCACAGGTTGTATTTGTCATCTCCCCAGCCGAACTGCGGCATGGCCGTCCAGCCGCGGTGTCCGAAGGCCTGCAGATTGGGAGGAACCAGCGGAGCCAGAGCCGTCAATTTCTGATGACCTTCGGTGAGCCCCCCTACTTGGGCATAGGTAAAAATCAGAAGCAGGAACATCCCGACAAACATAATGGTGCCCTGAAGGGCGTCGGAATACATGACCCCTTTGAGCCCGCCGACAATCACATAGGCGGCGACAATCACACTGAACACCAGCAGCGCCGTTGTATAGGTGATTTCAAACTGGTTTGCCACAAACACGCTGCCGCCGATTAAAACCGCCGCCGCATACAGGGGGATAAAAAGGAAAATAATCAGTCCCGAGGCAATTTGAATAAACCGGCTTTCAAAACGCCGGCCGAGCAGTTCGGGAAAGGTATGAGCGTCCAGAAGATGCCCTATCCGCCGGGCCCGCGGTGCAAACACCACAAACGCAATAAAAATTCCGACAAAAATATTCAAAAAAGTCAGCCAGAGCACCGACATTCCAAAAAGCCCGGCCACCCCGCCGAACCCGACGATCGCGCTGGTGGAAATGAAGGTGGCCCCATAACTCATTGCCATCACAAAGGGATGAATCTGACGGCCGGCAATCAGATAATCTGTAGCGTTTTTCGTTCGCCAGTATCCCAGCAGTCCCAGGTAAACCACCAGCAGCAAATATGCCAGTACAACAATAATTTGTTGAATCGAAATGTCTGACAGCATACGAAACCTCCTCTGTCCTCTCCAGGGAATTTGCCTCTCCGCCGGTCGAGGATTCCTGATACGTTTTACAG
>CALEDR010000013.1 GCA_937949545.1 uncultured Phycisphaerae bacterium | reverse complement strand
GCCCAAAAAGCCGGCATCAACATATCCGCCCAAACCCAGGGAATGATTACCCCCGTTTATGCCGACATTAAACGGCTCCGACAGGTCCTGGTCAATCTTCTCCGAAACGCCATTCAGTTTACCCCTTCCGGAGGCAAAATTACCGTCTCCTTAAAAACCGAAGGAAAGAATATCATTGCCTGCGTTCAGGATACAGGCGTAGGCATTCCGCCGGAGATTCAGAAATATATCTTTACAAAATTTTACCAGGTCGCCCGACAGGCAGGTCCGGGCTCCAAAGGCAGCGGACTGGGACTGGCCATCAGCAAAGGAATCATTCAAATCCACGGCGGGGCCATCTGGTTTGAAAGCACACCTTCCAAAGGAAGCAGCTTCTATTTCTCCCTGCCGAAGGCCGACCCGCAGTTTATTCTCACAAAACATCTCGAAGCCATCCCAAAAACAAAAAATGCTGATAGGCAGACCGCCGTCCTGATTATCCGCTTTGACTCCGAAAAGCCCGAAGCGGACACACGCGACGCCGCGGAAAAAATCATCCATGACTTGCTCGCTCAGAGTCGTTTTTATCTGACCTGCAGTGCAGATTTGGCCCTTCAAACCAGTGAATCAGAAATTACCTTTGTGATAAACGAATCTAATTATCAAAAGATAGACAATGTCCGGAAAAGAATTGAAAAAATGATTCAGCTTTCTATCAAAAAGAACTTTTCCGTCCTGCCCATTTTGCCGATGATGGGTATGGCGGAATATCCGGCCGACACAAAGAATCCGAATCAGCTGCCGGAAATCGCTCGAATAAAAATGTCCAATAGGGACATGCAAACATGTCCGGGCAATAAAAAATAGGGAGAAGGAACCATGTTTGACTTTTTTGGAATTAAGAAAAAAACGAAAAAAACCAAAATCCTCGTGGTGGATGACGAACCCAACATCGTCCAAACCCTCAAAGACCGGCTCGAAATGAACGAGTACGAGGTTGTGACTGCTCACGATGGACGCGAAGGCCTCCAGCAGGCCGAAAAAGAAATGCCGGATGTCATCCTCCTGGATGTGATTATGCCGGTTATGGACGGCCACGAAATGCTGGAAACCCTCCGTCGGCAGCCGTGGGGTCAGGATATCTCCGTCATCATGCTCACCGCACGCAGCCAGACTCAGGATATCGCTCGAGCCAACTCGTGCGGCATTGATGACTATATCGTCAAACCCTTTGACCTGAGCGAACTGCTCGAAAAAATCGAAAGCATCGTCGAACAGCGCAAAGCTCTGGCCCGCAATTAAAGAACCGGTTTTCCCCTCGACAAAACCCGGAGCTGTGCAGGTCTTCGAAACCGGCCGTGCATAGCTCCGGTTTTATATGCTAAACATCTTTCCACCCCATCGGCGTGTCATTTACGCTCACCAAAACAACCTGCCGGATTTGCCATTGTCCCCTGCTCCGCCGATAGTCAATCTCCAGCACCACAAACAGCAGACTCCCCCCAGCCGCGTAAACACTCCGCTGCGGATCCAGATGCACACGATACCGTATTCGACTCTGAGCCGTATCCCCCTCAATCCGAAGTTTATGGCCTCGCTCCACTACTCTTTCCAGTGCCGCTCGACGGAAAACATCTTCGGCCGCTTTCAGCAGCTCCGTCCTGGTTGAATGCACTGCATCCCGATAATCAGAAGCGATAAAAGGAGCTATCGATCCGGCATCTCCCGCCAAAGCCGCCCGACGACAGACCTCGAGCACCGACTGAATCTGCTCCGAATCCGTCTGCACCAGCACATCCAGCCCCACAGCCGACATCGCCGCCAAAACCGGAAGAACAAACATCCACCGCCCCCGATGCCCCCGCATCTGCCAGACGACGGAAATCACCCCCAGCAGAACCGCTGAAACCGCCAGCAGCAGCCACGGACTCTCAAAAATCAAACTCACATTCCCTCCGACCAGAACTGGATTTTTTTTAGCCGTTCGTTGACAGCCGCATCCGTCAGGTCCAGCCGAAGTCCCGTCAGCGTGATATATCCGGCCGCCAGCGCCTGCGTATCCGAAATCAGCTCATCCGTATGCGGATCCCGATGAGGCCCGCCGGTCAGCCGATACACACTCTGTCCGTTTGCATCCTCCACGGCATCATACGACTCCTCAAACCCGTGGGTTGATTGCGGCACCACCAGAACCCCTTTGGGCTTACCTTGTGAAAGACGCGGAATATTCAAATTCACAACCTGACCGGCAGGCATCGGCAGAAGTTTCTTAAGCACCGCAAAGGCATAATCCGCCGCGGCTTCATAATTCATCGGTTCATCAACGGCTGCACTCACCGCCGCCGCCGGCAGCCCGTAAAAAGCCCCCTCAATCGCCCCCGCCACCGTCCCCGAGTAAAACACATTAATCCCCACATTCGCCCCGCAGTTCATCCCCGACACAACCAAATCCACCGGCTCCGACTCCTCAATCAGTTCGTTCATCGCCAGCTTCACGCAGTCCGCAGGCGAACCCTCCACCCGAAATCCGCAGAACTTGCCCACCAGCTCCACCGAATCACACCGAATCTCCTTCAGCGAAATGCTGTGGCTGGCTCCTGACTGCACATCCGACGGTGCCGCCACCGTTACCTTTCCCAGCCGAACCAGGCGGCTGTACAGCGCTGTAAGCCCCGGCGCAAAAATCCCGTCATCATTGGTCAGCAGAATATGCATCATCCCTCCCGATTCATTTTTCGCTATAGTAGCCCGCCGCACTGTCCCTGTCAACTTACCGTCCGCGCCGTCCGTCCCAAAGGAGCACCTGCAGTCGTCCCGAAAAACAAAAACCTGTTTTGAGACAGGATTCGGCAATCCATGGCGCCTTCTGAATGTATTCCGTCCGATTGACCGCCTGCGGCATCAGATAAACTTTGTACGGCTCCACAGCCCCGAGTGCTTCCAGACAAGCCGCAATCTCATCGAGGTCATCCGGCTGATCCACAACAAACTTGAGCTGATAATCATACTCCGCCAGAAGTTTCTTCAGTTCATCCGGTCGAAACCACTCTGCCGGCCCGCCGGTATTCGACAGCTTGGGGCTGATGCTCATCAAATCACAGGCAAGCCCCTTGATGCAGCGAATTCCGGATGTTTCGATGGTGATATGACGGTCCTTTCGTGCCAGTTTTCGGACCAACACTTCCAAATCGGGATGCACCATCGGCTCGCCGCCTGTAAGAACAAGATACGGCGTGTCGTATTTAGACAATTCCTTCTCAACATCCCCTAAGTCCATTTCTCGGCCTGCCTGAGAATCCCAGGCGTACTTTGTATCGCACCAACGGCAGCGCAAGGGACAACCTGATAAACGGACAAATACACTCGGAATTCCGGCGAGACGCCCTTCCCCCTGGAGTGAGTAAAATATCTCGCTAATCTGTATCTTCAATTGCCTGCTCGATGATATACAAAAAATGCAGAGCGTGGATACATTTTTTGTACCGACCGAAAAACGAAAAAACCGCCCTGTTTGGAACGGAGAGGGCGGGATTCGAACCCGCGGTACGGGCTTGCGCCCGTACGACGGTTTAGCAAACCGTTGCCTTCAGCCTCTCGGCCACCTCTCCTGTCGCCGTCAAACATACTTATTGCCTGAACTTACCAGCCGTCTCCAAACTTTTCAAGCGCAATCCCTCTCCAAACTCCCTTTTTTTCTATTTCTCCCATCCGCCTTATTTCTATTGACCCCCGTTCAAATTGCCGATATAATTTTTATTAATTAGGAGTTTTCCCATAAGTCCAAGGAAAGGGTAAATCGATGATAACAGATAAGTCTTGTCTTGTAATATTCATTTTTGCCGCAATCATGCTGAGCGGCTGTTTCTCCTCCCGGCCGGAGGATATTCAGGCCTTCCAATTTCCGAATGAAACAGAAGTTACGATGGAGGAATACATCCTCCAGCCACCAGATACCGTTACGGTGATCAGTACGCAAATTCCGCTTCTGCGCGGAGCCGAAACATCACCGGGCTTCACTCAGGTCATCAAACCGGACGGAACGATTTCATTAGAAGAAATCGGACATATTCCCGTTGCGGGCAAAACCCCCCGCCAAGTGGCGGAGATCATTTCCCAGAAACTGTCCGCTCTCTACAAACTGGCCGGGAATTATCCTGTTGACGTTCAAGTGGTCAATCAAAGCAAGTTTTATTATGTTATCGGCCAGGTGGAACGACCGGGGGCCTATACATACACCGGGCGTGACAGCGTCCTGCAGGCGGTTGCCCGGGCTGTACCGACCAACTTAGCCTGGAAGGAAAAAATTCAGGTGATTCGGCCCGCCAAGGCTCCGTCCGAGCGTTCTTTGGTGTTTAATCTCAATTTCAAGAAAATGGCCGAACACGGGCGGATGGAGCAGAATGTGCTTTTGGAAAACGGGGACGTCATTTATGTACCGCCGACGATTCTGGCTTCAGTCGGGCTGACAATTCAGGAAATCGTCGGGCCGATTTTCGCCGGCGGCAGCGCCTACCGTGTTCTGAGTCCGAGCAACTAAGAAAAATGGAGTTGTCTTAGCTGCCCAAAACAAAAGACAACGAAACCATTTGACATGACGTTGCATAAACTGCTGAAAGTTCTCCACGTCGCCGGAACCCTCTGGCTGATCGTCTGTGCCGGATTCCTTTTGATTATGGCTCTTCGACAGGCCGGAGCCGGCTGGTGGGTTATTTTTTCGGTGAGCGGGTTCTCCGGAATCGCTTTTCTCCTGTTGACCAGCGTTTATCTCTTTGCAGTCTTCCGCGGAGTCGTCCGCAAACAGTTAACCAGCGAACACCTCTGGACTTCTTCCGCCTTTTATTTGCTGTTTTATGATGCCAGTCCTTTTTTAGGAACATTGGCCGGTTTGATTTCGGCGGGGCCTATTTCCGCCTCTTCCATCTTGGAATGGCTCAGTTTGGCCGCCGAAGGAACCCTTATTATGACGTTTCTGGTGTGGATTCTCGGAGACCCTCTTTTGGGGCTGATGGAGGCTTTCCTGCCGTCCTGTGCAGCCGCCCGCCGGGAACGTCTGGCCGCCGAAGCCCAAACGCGGCTTCAGCGGGAAGAAAACCGCCGGCGGCTGCTGGAGCAAATCCAGGTCTCGCAGCGGATGGAGCAGGAACAGTGGGAGCAGGAGCTGCTACCGCTGGCTCAACGACTGCTCCGGGCCCTTGAACAGAATCTGTCCGGCGCACAGCTCCGGCAGGAGGCTGTTGAAATCGGTGCCTGTGCCTGGCAAAAAGGCGGGATAAACTGCATGCAGCATCTCCTGCGTTTAGTAAATCGGCTTTTAGAGAAAAAAGGGATGTCCCCGCTGCCGCATCCGGCTTTCTGGTGGGAAGGAATCGGAACGTGGCGAAAACCCTCCCTCAAAGAAGTCTTTACACAAAAACCAAATCCTCTTTTCTGGTTTGGAGGTACCGTGAGAAAACTATTTTTCTTTGGACCGCTCTGGCTGATAAATGCCCTTTGTCCAGCCGCCGATTGGTACGTCCATCCGGCCGGTTCAGCCGATCCGAATGGTTCACAGCATCATCCCTTTGCCTCGATTCAGCAGGCCCTGGATGCGGCCCAAAGCGGAGACCGTATTCTTCTTCTGCCGGGAGTTTACTCCGGACCCGGCAATTTCAATCTGAATCCGCAGGGAAAGAGTCTTACAATTCAAAGTACGGAGCCGACGAACTTGGAGATTGCCGCCTCTACGATTATCGACCCGAATGGTTTGGGAAGAGGTTTTGTGCTGAACCAACCGGACGGCTCCCCGTTTATCCTGCAGGGATTGACTATCCGAAACGCCGTCTGCAGTCAGGAAGACAATCCGCCTCACGGAGCGGCTCTGTCCTGCTTTGGGGTTAGCCTGACTGTTCGATTCTGCATTTTTGAAAGCTGCAATGCAGACGGCGGATGGGGTGGAGCTTTTTATGGACAAAACTCCCAGGCGGTATTCGAACACTGCCTCCTTACCGCCAATCAGGGCCGATACGGCGGAGCGGCGGCGGTCAATCTGAACAGTTCCGTCTCCTTTACCTATTGTACAATTACAGGCAATCAGGCCTGGTTCGGCGGCGGAGGAATTATGACGGATTTCGATTCCTCTGTCAATCTGCGAAACTCCATTGTGTTCTACAACGGTATAACTGTATCCCCGCATAACAGAGGCCGGCAAATCCAAATCCGCAGTTCCTCCTTTTCCGCTTCCTACAGCTGCCTATCCAACCTGCCGGAAGACATCTATGTCGACAATGATTCTACCGCTTCCTTCGGACCGGGCATTCTGCATCAGGAGCCGGAATTTGCCCTTCACAGCAACCTTATCTTGCCGCAAAACAGAGACTTTCACCTGAGGAGCCGCTACGGCCGCTGGGAGCCGCAGACGCAGACCTGGGTTCTCGACCCTGTGACAAGTCCCTGTATCAATGCCGGCGACCCCAATGATGACTGGTCTGCGGAACCCTGGCCGAATGGAAAACGAGTCAATCTGGGCTTTTATGGCGGGACCAATCAAGCATCCAAATTCGGAAACCCAGCCGATTTTAACATTGACGGGACGGTAGACCTTCTTGATCTCTCGGAAATGTTGGAAATCTGGCTGAATGACTCTCTTTCCGACATTCATGATTTGACTCAAGACGGCCGAATCAATATGAATGATTTTGAAGAGTTCAGCCGTCACTGGCTTCATACAAACACAACCAAAGCTGATTTCGATACAGATGGAGATGTAGACCTGGCCGACCTTGCTTTGTTTTCAGAAGAATGGCTTACGGAAGCACCTGTTCTCCAAAATCTCGATGGCGCAGACAGAGTGGATATCAATGATTTCGCTGTTTTTGCCCAAAAATGGCTTTGGAAGACTTAACAATATTTAAGAATCCCCCTCCCGGCGTCTCTCCCGCAACCAAAAAAATTGGAAAGTCACGAAGACTTTCCAATTTTTATTCACAGTCCCCTCCTGCCCTTTCCGGCCCCCCGCTTTTTCTCACCGGCCAAGTGCAGAAAACCCCGTTCTGTTCACTGTGATATGAAGCTAAACGGCCTTGCGCGTTCTCAGCCAGCCGACCAGCAACATTCCGATGGAACCCAGCATCACAGCACCCGGGGCCGGCACAACAGCCGTAACCACTTTGAACTCAATGCCCTTGTTGTAATAGTGGCAGTCCGGATCAAAGCCGAAACCGATTCTTCCGTCCGCCCCGTAGGCATTCAGGGCCGTCAGCTGAGCCGAATTAAACGGAATCACAAGGTCTTTGGTTTTATCCCACTCGGCTGGGTCATTCCAGTCGATCAGCAAAAGCCCTTGTCCGGCAAAATAATCTCCGCCGCCCTGACCATCCCAGTACCGTTTGACTCCAAGCGGTGCCGTATTCATAAGGGTGACATAAAGATGGTCTTCTTCCACTCGCCAGTTGTAAATATCTTTGAAAACCAGTTCAGCGGCAACAATCGGGGTCTCTGTAGTCTTAAAGCCGAGATTGATACCCCATGTATAGGCATAATAATGGTCCAAATCATAGAGGTCCGCCACAGGGGGTACAAAGACTGCATCAGCTAAAACGTATCCGCTTAGCATCAACACAGTTGTCAGAATAAGCATCCTTTTGTTCATAATCTTTCCCTTTCACAAAAAAAATAATGTTTTTCTCAGATTATTATCTGTTCAAGTACAGACAATTATTCCGCTGGATTTAAAAAGGGGAGAAAAACTTCCGTTTTGTTGAGATGACGAAAAAATCTCCTTGCTCTTACCCCCCGCAATTCGTTTTCTCGCTCTCCAAAAACCTTTAAGTTTTCTCCGCCTCAATCTCAAGGAAGTCGAATCATGTAAGCGTCTCCTATTCTACGCATCAACCAAAAAAGAAGTCAAGAAAAAAGAAAAAAACTAACAAAAATTTTATTTGTATATAGATAGAGTATGTCTTTTATATAAGAAAAAATTTTTAACTGGAAACGATTCTCTTCTCCTGTACCACTCTGTCTTACTGTCCGAAAAGATCCTGCAGTTCCTCCATTTGGTCTTTATTCAAAACCGGATTGCTCTGATTCCATCGCCATACCTCCGGGGCCCACCTTGCGGCTTGTTGTTTTTCATTCATCGCCAAAAACGTTTTGACCAGCCGATATCCGGTTTTGACTCGCTCCGGTGAATAAGGCGGGGCATTTTTCAGAGATTGCTCAAAGTCTTCCCGGGCTTTTGCAAACTGTCCCATCTCAAAAAAGATTTCGCCTCGGGTATCCAGTAAATCTGCATTTTGGGGCTGAATCATCAAGCCCTTATCGGCCCACTGAAGCGCTTCCTGCAGCTGCTTATTCTGAGAAAACAGAATCCAGGCCAGGTTATTCATCGCCGCGGCCCGGTCTGTCTCTTCCGTCAGACTGTTCTGCGTCAGAAGGGCCCGATAGAGCTGTTCTGCAGGTTTGTACTGCTGCCAAAAATGATATAGTTTTGCCAGAGACAGCATCAGCTGAGGGTGATTCGGCCGGCGTTCCAGAAGCAAACGCAGGCATTCAGCAACGGTTTCGCGTCCTTTGGGGTCTTCATCCAATCCCATCTGAAGACAAATACGAGCCGCAGCATCCAGGCAGGCCGGAGAATACTCCGAATACTTTTCCAGCAGCTCTTGCAGGGCGGTACGCTGTTGGTCTTTAATCAAAAGGACAGCCCAGCGGTAGAAAACATGGCTCGGCTCAGGACTTTCTTTCAATTCTTTTTCGAACAGCTGCCAGGCCTGTTCGCGACGCCCGGTTTGATGCAGAAAATGGAGGGTAAGTATCCGAAAAGCAGAATTCCCCTTCTCCTGTGTTTCTCTGCGGGATTCCAGAACGCTTTCGGCCTCCTGAAAACGTCCGGTTCGAATGCACAGTTCTGCATACAAGGCCGCCACCCGCTCATCGTTCGGGAACCGTTTGTACAAATCCTGCAGAGTCGGCAGGGCCAAATGTCCGCCGCGCATCGCCTCCAGACGGGCTTTCATCAGCAACAGGATGCTGCTTTCCGGGAAGAATTCCAACCCTTTCAGAAGACTGTCCAGGGCCCGACCGGTCTGTCCGTTTCGCATGTACCATTCCGTCAGGGCTGCCCATCCCCCCTCGATTCGCGGGTAGTCATTCAGCAGACTGTGCAGGATTCTCTCGCCTTCATCCGCCGCGGCGGCTGTGTTTTCCGACAAGAGCATCTGGGCCTTCAGCAGCAGGACGGTAGGATCCTTCGGTTCTGCCGCCAGATATTTTTCGACAAGAGCCTCGATGACCTTTCTTTGCTGAGGAGCCCGAGCATAGATTAAGACCGCTTTGCGAAGAACCGCCAGGTCCTCCGGATACAGGCGAAGGGCTTCTTCCATGGTTTCGACGGCAGCATCCGTCTGATTCAGATTCATAAACAAATCTGCGGCAAGCAGAAAACTGTCCCGGGATGATTCCGAAAGGCGCAGCATTGTTTTGATATCCCCCTGCGCTTGTTCCGTCAGACCGATTTGGGTCCGAACCATCGCCCGCAGCGCATACAAACGGGGCTCAGAGGGCCGGGCCGTCAGGGCCGCATCACAAATCTGAACGGCCTGGTCGGTCTCTTTCCGGCGCATCGCCAGTTCCACACGAGCCGCAATAACCGGCAGCGAAAAAGGTTCCGCTTCCTGAAGCAAATGAAGAATCTGCTCGGCTTCCGAGAGCTGATTTTGATAAAGATGCATCAGGGCCAGCGACAATTTGAGATTCTGGTCATTAGGATTTTTTGCAATCATATCCTGAAGAATTTCCGCGGCAGTCCCGAATCGCCCCTGCTGAAGGAGCCGCTGAACCTCCAGATGCGTCAGCCGCGGATCCCGCAGGCCGCGTCGGGCCGCCTGCTGAAGAACCATCTCCGCTGCCCGGTATTCCTGGGCTCGATACATAGCCGCTACCGCTGAAGCAATCAATTCGAGGTTGTCCATGTCTTTGGCCAGAGCGTTCTGATATTCCTGGACCGCCAGCGCCAGATTGCCGGAGGCCTCATAAACAGAAGCCAGCAGGATTCGGCTGTCTATATCCTCCGGATAACTGCGGAGCACCGCGTTCAGAAGTGAGACAATTTGCGGATAATCCCGCCGAATCTGGCCTCGTTCAAAGAGCAGACGGGCCTGCTCATACCGCCACTGCCGTCCCTGTTCCCCTTCCGCATTTTTGATGTCTTCGATCCATCTGCGGAGCTGCTCCGGCTCTGCCGTTCGGCGCGTCCATTCGAGCAGACGCCGGCGAAGCGGAATGTCCGCCGGATACTGTTTGGCCAAATCGGCAAGAACCGCCGCCGCTTCCTGTACCTGCCCTTTCAGGAAAAGCACCTCCGCCCGCCAGACAGCCAGTACTTTTTGCTGTTCGGCAGAGAAGGATTCCGGAGAGATGGCATCCAGAAACGCTGCCGCCTGTTCATATTCGCCGGTTTGGACAGCAAAAACGACCCACTTTTGGATCGGTTCGAGCGAAGCTGGATAATCCCGGCGGAGCTCTTCCAAAATCTGCCGAGCCTGCCTGTACTGCCCCTGCCGGCGGAAAAGATCACTTTCCAGAAGTCGAACCCGTATTGTCGGGCCTTCCTGTTTTTTCAGATGCTCTAATTGTGCTTGAGCTTCCTCCAGTCGTCCGGTTTCAATCCAGAAACTGATTTGTTCAGCCAGGAAAGAAGGGTCTCGGCGGGCCATTTCCTGACTCTCCTGAATCAGTCGGGCCTGTTCAGCCTGATCCGGGGGATTCTGCGATGTCTGCATCTGTCGAAACCGAACGGTCAGCCAAATTCTGCGATAGTCCTGATTGTCCGGCTGTTTCCGCAAAGCCTTCTGGATATGGTCAGCCGCCTCGACTAATCGACCTTCCTTCAGAGACCACCGCGCCAGCAGAGCGTGGGCCTCCGCATGTTCGGGAAATCGCAGCAGAAGCCCGCGAAGCTGCTGGACAGCCGCCAGGGGGTCTCCCGCTTCCATGAGAGCTTGAGCCAGACGAATGGAGGCATCCGGGGCGGTGGAAGACGCTGACAATTTCCGCCAAATCGTCAAAGCAGTCGGCCAATCCCCTTTTGTCTGTGCCAGAAGCCCCTGCAGATACGCGATGGTCTCCGATTCGTCCTTTCGTTCTGTCATCAGTCGGATAATGCTTTCCGCCTGGTCCCAGCGGCGTGCCTGAATGAAAAGTTCTGCAGCGGTTATCAGAAAATCATACGGGTCCGGCTGAAGTGCAGCCATACCCTCCTGAGCCACCCGAACCATTCCCTCCGTGCGGCCGCTTCGAACGGCCCATTGTGCCCACAAAAGCCAGACCGACAGGTCATCGGCCTGTTCAGACTGCAAGCTGCTCAACAGCCGCTCTGCCTCCTCCAGCCGTCCGGCTGTCAGGTATACGGAAGCCAGTTGAAGCTTTTGCTGACGGGTTTGGAGCGGCAGTGTTTTCGCCTTTTCAATATCGGCCTGAGCTTCATCTGTCCGCAGGTTTTGAAGATGATACTGGGCCCGATACAAATAAGCCGACGGCTCGCTTGAATTAGCTTCCACGGCGGCATTCAGCCATTCCAGAGGGGTTTTGTCGGAAAGGTCTGGGTCTTGCTGGGCCAGACGGACCATGAGCAGGTAAGCCTGCAGGCAGTCCGGATACCGCTCCAGAACCTGCTGGAGTTTTTGCCGGGCGGGAATCATCTGACCTCGCTGCATCATGGCCTGTGCGGCATAACAGGCAATTTCGGGATTGTCCTGCCGTTCCAGAAAGGCCTCGGCCATCCGCTGGGCCTCTGCAGGGTCCGTGCGGACGTAAAATTCAATCAGCCGGCGGGACACATCCGGGTTGTCCTCCAGACGAAGAATCTGATGATAGGCCCGCAGGGCCTGCTCAATGTATCCCTTCGTCAGAGGACGGCGATTCATCTGGGCCTCTGCATATTTGATCAGGATTGCCGTATCCTGTTTGGGCTGAATCGCCGCCAGATACTGCCCGAGATAGACGGCCGCTACGTCCCAATCCTTCTTCTCATAGGCTGCCAGACCCCGTTCCAGCCCCCGCTGGGCCCGCAGGTGTTTGTTCCAGTACCACAATCCCCCGACGGTCAGTGTTCCGGCTGCCAGGGCAAAGAGCACTACTACCAAAAATGCCCAGTTGATTCGACCGAATCTCTTCTGCATTCAAACTCCCTTCTGTGATGCCAATCTTGACTTTGATTATCCAAACTGGTCCAAAAAAGAAAGAATCAGCTTGCGTGCGGTCAACAGACAAATCTTCAGGTCCATGCCCAGCGACAATTTCCGGACATATTCCATATCATAATAAATCCATTCCTGAAAATCGCGACCCGGCCGGCGAGTCCGGCTGACCTGCCAGAGGCCGGTAATTCCCGGCCGAACGGAAAGACGAGCCTGACGCCACGGGGGACAATATTCATTTTCATTTTCCGGAGAGGGACGCGGTCCTACCACACTCATTTGGCCGAGCAGAACATTCAAAAACTGCGGCAGTTCATCGATGCATGTATCCCGCAGAAATTTGCCGACGGGGCTGGTTCGCGGGTCATCTTCCATCTTAAACTGCGGACCGTCCACCTGATTGACCATCCGAAGCCGGTCCTGAAAGGATTCGGCCCCGACAATCATCGTCCGAAACTTCAAACAGGAAAACTCTCTGCCGTGAAGGCCCTGACGGCGTGCTCGAAAGAAGACAGGGCCCGGCGAGGTCAGTTTGACCGCCAGAGCAATCAGCGGGAAAAACGGCAAAAACAACCCCAGCACAAGAACGGAAATCAGGATATCCACCAGGCGTTTGCCAAATCGGGGATAAGAAAAGAGCGGCCATTGGCGGAAGGGTTTCTCTGAGCGGCACAATCCGTCTGAACACAGATTCAAATGTCCGGCCCAAGAGTCCGGGGTTGTCTGATTCCACAATCCGCTGTGGCGGACCTGCTGACCGGGCGGCACACAAACAGATGGTCCCAGCAGAACCCCCTGAAGAACGGCGCCCTCGCCGACCTCAGCCCGGTCACAGAGAATTGCCGGAGCCGCAATCACAGCCCCCTGCCCCAAACGAACCTCCCTGCCGACATGAATGATCCCTTTGAGGGCCGTCCTTTCCGATTCGTCTGTCTTTGCCGCGGATTCCGAACGGCAGGTTTGGCTGAATCGAAGCAGAGCCGCCAATCCGGTTTTGGAAAAAAGGTCGAACCGCCTGCCGCCGAGACGAAACCGAAGAATTCGGCCGCCGACCAATTCGGCATATTCAGCAAAAGAAGCGGTCGGTTTTCTGAGTAAAGCACTCAAAAGTTTCTCGAATTTTTCAGCCCTGCAGCAGAGGAAATCCGGCCAATCCGCCGAGGGAAAGTCCGGTTCGAATGCGGGCTGATAGTATCGGCGAAAACCGACAATGCGTCCGTCTCTTGTCAGACGAACCTGCTCCCGGCTGGCGTCCAGCGAAGGGTCAATGCGGAAAACCGCTATGTCCCAATCCAGGGAGGAAAGAACATCTTCAAGATACGTCCTGTCCACTTCCGTAAAGACAGCTCCGTTCGAAAGAATCGCCCAGTCCGTTTTGGGTACAGAAAGACGTATCGAATTACTGACGCCGTCGGGAGGATAAAAAAAGACTCCTTTACACCGCTCCAGGTCCTGGATTCGGACTGATTCCGGCAGCCAAAATCGGCAGGGCTTCTGCAGAGCGCCGGCCTTCAGCATATCCAGCAGGAGCCGATTGGCCGGATACGCCGTTAACAGCTGCGGCCCCAAAGAGGCGGATGAACTGCAAAAATGTTCAGACCCAAACCAAAAAACCTGCATGAAATCTCTCCCCTCTTCGCTTGTTCAGGACGGCTGCTTCGGATTCGGAGGAAATGTCTGCGGATCAGAGGGCTCCTGAGAAGCCGTCAAAAACAAGTCGGGGTTTTTCTTGCGGTGCTTTCGGCCCCTCTGGCCGTATGCATAGCCGTAGCCGTAGGAGCGGTAGCCCTGCTCGGCTTTCACATTATTGACCACCGTTCCGATGACCTTGGCCCCCACCTGCCGCAGCCTGGACAAGGCCTCCTGGATATCCGGCTGCGAGGTCCGGCCCAAAAACGTAGTCAGAATGACGGCATCGGCATACCGAGACAGCACCAGTGCATCTGCAAACGCCAGAACCGGCGGGGAATCAATCAAAATGATGCCGAAAGAATCCCGCAGGGTACGGAGCCGTTCACCGCTTTGCGGATGAGCCAGCAAATCGAGCGCATCCGCACTATTCCGAAAATCGGACGCAAGAATGAAAAAGTTGGGTTTGGAATGCTGGTACAAACACTCTTCAAGCTTTTTGCCGAACAGATAATCCTGAAATCCGCGAAGGGCGCGGGGCAGATTCAGCACTTCCACCACGTCCGGTTTTCGCAAATCCGCGTCAATCAGGAGTGTTTTTTGGCCGGAGTTGGCAAAGGAAGCAGCCAGATTGACACAAAACGTGGTTTTGCCGTCCTGCACTCCCGGGCTGGTCACCAGAATCATTTTGGAGCCGTTCGAGCCGTCCAAAAGTCCCAGATTGGCACGAATTGTCTGATAATCGTCGTTCAGCTGCCGGCCCAGAAGATTTCGCTGAATAGAATGCGGGTCGGTCGTTGTGCCCAGAATCCTCACCTGTATCCGCTTGACGACTTCCTGAGGATGGTGAATCCGCCGGTCCAGCCGGTCAATAAGCAGAGCCGTCAGCAGGCCGAAAAGGAGTCCTCCGAAGCCCACAGCAGCCGCCGTTTTCTTTCGCTTGCCCGGAGCGGAGACGCTGAAGGCCTCATCAGCGACGGAAATTCGGGCCGGCCGTTTGCTCTCAATCATCAGCTCTTTGATTTTGCGATCAACCTCCTGCATCTGCTCTTTGCTTTGCTGAATCTGCTCCTTGAGGTCCTCTATCAGCAGCTGTTTGCGGCCGATTCGGATCGTCTCCGCATCCTGCTGCTGCAGTTTCTCCTGAAGATGCTGCATCAGCGAGGCCAGCTGAGAACGCTGAGCTTTCAGTTGAGCCAGCTGCAGCTGCCGGCCGCTCATGCGGCGCTCCTCAAAGGCCGCATTGAACTCATCCAGAACTTCCTGCTGCCGCTTTTCATAGCGGTTTTTCAGAGTTTCAAAAACCTGCTCCTGCTGAACCAAAATCGGATTATTCGGCTGCATCGTCTGGCGGCTGACCAGAAGGGTTTGTTCATACCGGCGAATATCCTCCTGAAGAGCCCGCAGAATCGGGTCGTTCTGGACAATCTGAGAACGCTGCTGAACGAAGTCCGACGGCAGGGCCTCCTGGCCGCTCTGTTCGGCCGCCTGAATCTGGGCTTCCAGCGCCAGCAGTTGGATTTCCGTATTGGTCAGCTCTCTCTGAAGACTGGCCAGCCGTTCGTAATGCATCTGCTGGAGAGCCGTCAATTCCCCCGTTCCGTATTCTTCCACCAGCTGACGGATGGTTTCCTGCTGGGCTTCGAGTTTCTGCGTCAGCTGCTTTCGCTCGCTCTGGAGGTTGTTCAGACGCGTATTTTCTCGATCCCGCAGGTCTTCCACAACCACCGCCATATAATTGCGGAGAAGCAAGTTAATCAGCGTTCGGGCTTCTTCCGCCTGTGCGGCCGGAGTGGTCATGCTCAGGGTAATCAGATAGGACCCACGGTCCGGTTCAATCTCAATAATCCCCTGCTCAAACATCTGACGAAGCCCCGTATAGGCATCTCTCCCCTGAGCAAAAAAAGAAAGATTGAGATTTTGGACTTCTTCGGCAACCCGGCGAATGACTTTATCGCTGTTCATCAGCATTGCCTGCGTGTTTTTGAATCCTTCATAGTTGGGCAGCGGCTGGTCGGAATCGCGATCACGATATATAATCTCTGGAATAATCGGAGCCACTTCCACCAGTGCCGTCGTTCGGTACTGCTTGGGCATCAGGAAAAATACCGTCGGAAATCCAATACCCCAGACCAGCACCGTCAGCAAAAGAATCACCCACCATCGCCGCCGGAGCAATCCCCAAAGGTCAATCTCCGAATGCGGCAGTTCCTCCGTCGGCTGAGGGCGGTACTCGACCAGTTCCGCCGTCGGAACAATACTTTCCTTCATGTCCGAATTGTCCATACGACTCCATTTCTGTCATACCGAGGATTTCTGTCTGCAAACAACCTTGGGAATTGTTTGCTCCGACGAATCGATAAACAATTTCGATAAAAACCGCAACTCCAGGACCGTCAAAAGCAGGGCCAGCGGCATCATGGCCAGACCGCCGTAATCATGGAATATCTTTTCCCATATTTGCCCATCCAAAAACAAAAAGGCGATTGACGTCAGAACCAGACGGATGGTGTTGCATATTAATGCTATCGGCACACTCGAAAGAAAGATTACAACCTTTTGCCAAAGGGGACATTTGCATATCAAAACCACGAAACCGCTTACAACGAAAAAGGCCGTCAGCATTCGCAGACCGTTGCAAGCCTCCGCCACCGCAACAAGAGTACCATTAATATTAATAATATTTCCATCTCGAATCACATTAAACCCTAAGGCTTCCAGGCAAAAAACAGCGGAAACGGTTGCCCATTTCTGCAAAGGCGGTGTAATCGTCCATTCCACAGATTTGGGCAGAGGAAACATCAAATACAGATACATCCAGACCGGCAATATCTTCTTAAAACACTGTCCGCCTAAAATCAACCACACTAGGCCGCCGATGGTTAAGAGAAAACACAGACGCTCAAGACTTGCAGACCCCATCAAAAGAGCTCCGAATCGGAGTATCTGGACGAACAAAAGAGCCCAAAAAGCCGGCGGATAGGGACGTATCGGACAATCCAGCAGGATTTTTCTGCGGTCCCAAATTACATACGCGGCCAAAAGCGGTACAAGAATGCCGCTGGAGTATTCATCGCTGAGCATCCACACCTGCCAAAGGTCTATTAGGGTGAGATTCCAATGGACGGCAAACAGAACAATCAGCAGAACTCCGAGTGCCAAAAAAGCCTCGAATTTTTTTCTCGGCTGAGCCAGCCAGGATGACAAAGACGAAACCTGCGCGAGGCTTTGACGCTGTACCAGCCGGGTTCGAAGCTTCCTTGTAAAGGAAGATAGCTTGCCCCTGGAAAGGACAAACAGTTGTTCAGACCCCTCTGTGCCGGACGGAAGCACCGCTCCTGTATCCGTCATACAGCAATCAAGACGGCACTGAGCCCCCACAGTCGTTCCGGCCCCAATGACAGAAAAACTGATTACCGCATGAGGGCCTATCCACCCATCAGACTCGACCATCAAAGGTCCCAAAAGAATACAGCCCTCTTTGACAATGGAGTTGTTTCCAATAAACACCGGTCCGGCCGTGCGAACCGTCGGATCGATTTGAACATTCTGTCCTACCCACAATCCGTCGACAGCAGTTCGGGAAAATCCTGCAAGCCCAGCGCCGGTTTCCTCCAAAAAGCTCAAATACCGGCCTGCGGCCTCCACATACTCCATCCACGTCCGATAAGTCTCTGTGGGTTTTTTGAGAACCCCGCAAGCGACAGGGAGCCCTTTTTTCACAAGAGCAGGCACCAAATTCTCTTTTAAATCAAAGTATCCCTCCGGGGGAATCTGGCGAATGATATCCGAACAGCAGACATAGACTTCCGCATCTTTGTGAACCGGTTCGGATTCATCAGTCGGCTGGAAAAAGACAGTCAGAACCCCTTGCTTGTTTTGATGTTCCTCAAGGATGTCTTTCAGCGGCGGAGGGGCCAGCATCGCCCCGTTAAAAACCAAAAGGATGGTTTCAGGAGATTCTGCAGCCAGTGCATCTCGAATATTGCCGGCGGTACCTCGTGGGAATGTCTCAAATCGCAAATGGACATTTACCCTATCCGGAAAAACCAATGATTCAAGGAAGGGGCGATTCCTTTCAGAACTGCAGACTTCAACACGCTGCAACCCCTGTTCAGCCAGAATTTCCACGAGGCGCAAAAAGACCGGCTTGCCCCCAAAAGACCAAAAGGCATGGTGCAGCCGGCTGGCCAGCGGGCATCGGCCGAAATCCGGTTCACCAACCAAAATCAGGGCTTTGCAGTCTTTTAAAGGAACACTTGAAGACATTGTCTATCTTTCAGCAGACGCAAGCTGTTTTTTCATATCCTCAATAATCAAAAAAAGCGTCTGGTCTAACGTATAGGTCGGCTGAAAATGGATAACCTGACGGATCCGTTCCAGACAGGGCACCCGTCGGACCATATCATCAAAGGGGCGTCCAAAGACTTGTTCAAAGTCGCGGTAAACCTTTCGGCTGCGGCTTTGCGTCATCGCAATGATGCGGTCGGCAAGATTCTCGATACTGATTTCTTCATTGGAACCGAGATTGAAGACCTGTCCGCAGGCTTCCGGACAGTTTATCAGGTCCTGCAGGGCCCGGACGACATCAAACACACAGCAAAAGCATCGCGTTTGTTTTCCGCTGCCGTAGATTTCCAGCGGTTCATTCCGCAAAGCCCTCTCCACAAAACGGGGAATCACCATTCCGTATTGCCCTGTCTGACGGGGGCCGACGGTATTGAACAGCCGTACGATAATCACCGGCAAATTGTACTGTTGGTAATAGGCCAATCCGAGGAATTCATCAATCGCCTTGCTGCATGCATACGACCAGCGGCTGAACCGTGTGCTGCCCAGAACAGTATCATCGTCCTCACGAAAAGGAATGGCTTCACTTTTGCCGTACACCTCGCTAGTGGAAGCCAAAAGGACCTTTCTGTGGAACCGGTTGGCTGCCGCCAGGACCACTTCGGTACCATGGATGTTGGTTTCGATGGTATGAACCGGACGCTCGACAATCAGCCGAACGCCGACGGCTGCCGCCAGATGCACGATAACCTCGCAAGACTCAACCAGCTGATTCATCAGGCTTTCATTGCGGACAGAGTCAAAAACAAACCGGAAACACGGATTTGTCAGAAGATGCTGAATATTCCGAAGCCGCCCGGTGCTTAAATCATCAATCACGGTAACCGTATGTCCGCCTCTCAAAAGCGACTCCGCCAGATGGGAGCCGATGAACCCCGCGCCGCCGGTGATTAAGACTTTCATCGTCTGCTGTTCCATATTTATATCCTGTTCCTTATCTGAGTTTTCTTATTCGGCCGGCGTCCTCAAGAGGTGTTGTTTGAGGCTGGGCCGCGTCCAAAAACATATCCGCCGTAACGAGTTTTGAAAAGGACTCTTTCTCTGAGATTTCGGTTATGGAGTTTATCATTCCGGAAAAAGAAATGTCAGACATGATTCATACAGAACCCGATGGAACCCCTGAGCCTTCGCCCTAATACCCTATCCAAAGCCAGTTTGTGCTGAATACGGCAAAATCTTTCTGATTGATAAGTCCGTCTCCCTCCGCCGGGACTGTATCACAGTCCGCATTCCAATGAGACTGGCCTATGATAGAAAGCCAGGAATCTCCGAAAATAGCGAGGTCTTCGATATTCACGCGGCAGTCTTTTGAGAAATCGCACAAATTCGTCTGGGTGCAGTTCTGCTGCATCCAAAAGCTGCTCAAAAGACAAAAATCAATCTGACTGATTTGTCCGTCACCCCCGGGCGGAGCAATATCACAGACAAAATCCCATCCGGCGGTTCCGGGGAAAGAGCCCCAAGCAGAGGTCATCCGAAGAAGGTCCAATAAATCGACTATGCCGTCTTGGTTCAAGTCCGCCGGAAGGGACGTGTTGGAAGGTGAAGGGTAAACAGTCGTGTTGATACACAGCAGCTCGATTCCCGATCCGGTACCCAAATTGCGGGAATACCGTTTATTCAGCGGATTGTCCCAATGTTCATGAACCCCCAGACGAGACATCCGGGTGCCATCTGCCTCCGGGTCATAAAAAGTGCCCGACGGCGGATTGTCCGCCAAAGCGGCTTCGTGCAGATAACTGTCGATGGGTATATCGGGCAGATTGAACTGAGCCGCCAAAAAATCCAGTGCGACCGAATCCAGCGCAACCGGGTCCTGGGAGACCAGAAGGCTCGAAGGATAGTCCCCGTTAAAAGGAGGGATGGTGTATTTAGCCGGAAGTCCGACCTGGTTATATTCAAATCCCCACAGGGCATCGAGGATATACAGGAGGGTTTTCTGCCCCAAATGTCTGTGCCCCATCAAATCGACAAGGGGACTGTAGCCGGCGTAAGCGGGATACGTCAGAAGCGAATGAAGCGCGTTGCCGGAATGAATGGCACTGTCATATTCCGGGCTGACGCCGAAACAGCCATACCAGTTTTTGGCACACAGCGAAACGCCTGCAAAGGCATGCCCCTGCATCCGGGCCAGGTTAATGATATAGTCTGCCTCTATAAAAGACCGGGCCAACGGATAATCGGCAATAGGCTGTCCGGTTTGGGGATTGGCGGAGAACCAGATGATCATGCCCGGCACGGGTTCGGCTCTTGTACGCCCCTCTGTACCCGGATTGTATTCCGGTTTAAAATAATTGGTTTCCTCAAATCGAATCTGAGGAAATAACGAAACGCAGGCATGATAGGTTTTGTCATCGATATAACGCGACGGCTCACTGATCGTAATGCAGGCCGGGTCCACCCCTGCTCGATAAACCAGCTGCTTGAGCAAAGCCGCATAAACAGCCGGAGGCGTATCCGGAAAATTATATCGGCTCTGATGCGACCACTGATTGTTATGATTGGGCTTGATAATGATTCGTTCCCCTGCCGTATAACCTACATTTCCTTTGCCCCGTTTGCTGTTGTGATAGCGAAACAAAGCATCCCAAGCACTGCGGTCATCCTGCTTTCCGGTCAGCCAGCAAATGGCTCTGGACAGCATCGATTCAACAACAGCCGGATTCGTATGCTCATTGTCCCACCAGACATAACCGGCCCCATCCCACGCAGTAGCAGCGGGGTCGTGAACCCACACCACCCGGCCGGGAAAAATCCCGCCGGCCGTTCCCATCGGCTGGTTGGGTCCATCGAGCGATACAAAAGCCGCCTGATTGGATGGAGGGTCCAGCCCCAACGTCAGAAACACAATCAGTCCGGCCAAGCCAACCAGCAGCCCCCCTTCCAGCCAATGATTGTGCCGCAAAAAACGTCTGGCAGAAGCCCATTTGGCCCACGCCCCCAGCATCCCTGCTACATAAAGCACAAACGACGACGCCAGCGGGAAGGCAGCCCGCTGACAGGGATAGGCCGCTCGGCTGGGTTTCGGGATAACTCGAATGAGAAACCAAATCAGCGCAAGAAAACCCGAAATAAAAAAGGCCAGGGAAAGAAGGGATTTCCGACACCGAAGGAAAATTCGCAAACAAAAATATCGCACTCGATTCTTTTTCAAATCGAACAATTTTCTTCCCCTCCCAATTCCTAAATACTCTATTCTACCAGTAAATGATTGTGAATAAAAGAGAATATTGGCTGTGTTTGTGCCGAAAACACTGTATCAAAATGTTTTACCATTATATTCAAAACAATTCATCCAGCATTTTCCTGCAACAAAACATGTGGATATTTTCCATCTTATTTTTTCCAATAAAGATTTTCGATAAACTCATGAATTCGGAGAATAACCCCCTGCCTGTTTGGAATCCTCGGCACCGGAACAAACGTTTCCAGCCGCCGAATGCCGTCCGCAAGATCTTTTTCCTCATAGACGGCCACAATATGCCCCAGCTGTTCAAACTTTCGGGCAGTGTGAACCTGGTGGTCATTGACAACTTCATGGTATTTTTTCAACCGAGGCATCACCAAAAGCGGCTTTTGAAGGGACAGGGCCAGACTGATGTTGCCGATTCCGGCATGACTGATCATCGCCCGGCAGCCATGCAGAGTCTTTTCGAATTGGGTCTTTTCCAGACTGACTGCATAGTCCATATATCGAGGCCGGTACTGCCCGGGCCCGATTTGAGCAAAAACGGGCTCCCGGATGAGTCCTTCTTCAACGGTCTTATCGACTGCCCGGACCAATCGGTCAAAACCAAACTGTGTTCCGACCGCCAAAAAAATCATATTACTTCGCCCCGATATTCGACGTTGGGATATTTGGCCGCCACATCCGGCCACTGAGACAGAACCAAATCCGCAAAAGGCCGGATCAGCCGTCCGCTCAGCGACAGGCATTCTGCATTGGCGATGCTGTCCAGCCAGATGACCTTGGCTCCGAGCAGCTTGCCCCACAAACAAATCCAAAAGCCCGCCGCAGCCCCGGTGCTGACAACAAGCTGGGGCTTTTCCTTCCAGACAATCCAAAAACAGCGGCCCATTACCGCAAGGGTTTTGAACAGCTGCCGGCGATTGCTCTCCCCGACGATGTAGGTTTTTCCCAAAGCCCGAAGTTTTTCCCGCACCATTTCCCCGGTGGACACCCAGACCAGATCACGCCCCGTCCAGGCCTCCTGTATAGCTAGCAGCTGGCTGAGATGTCCGCCTGCAGAAGCGGCTAAGCAGATTTTCAGCTTCTTCATCATGGCTGGTTTACCTGAAAGTCCGCCGGGATTCTATTGCCCCTGAACAGACGCTCCAGATGCTCCCGACGGATATACTGAATCAATTCCTGAGGAATCTGGCGTTTTTCCCGCATAAAATGCGCAAAAACAAAACCAGCCATTCTGGCAAGCCCGCCCAGAAGAAAAGGAGGTTCTTTGACGCAGCGGCGTAGGGCTTTCAGGCCAAAAAACAGCGGGTGTGCCGCCAGAAAATACTCTCCAATGCCCTGCCGGAAGCGAATCTGCAGCAGCCCCGCTCCATGCCCGGTCCCGACCGGTTTGTTATGAACGGCCGTCAAATCCGGAAAAGACCAGGTTTTCCAGCCCTTCATCCGGGCCATAAAACACGCACAGGTATCCTCGCCGCCGTACTTGAGCGGGAGAAAACCGCCGATTGATTCATAACAGGCCCTTCGAAACACCATCAGGGCTTTAGGGGTGGAGCGTCGGTCGTTCAGAATTTTTCGTAGTTTTCCCTGAACGTTGTCCAGATATACCCCGGAGGCGATTCCGAGCTTTTCATTTTCGGAAAAACGCTCAAAAATCTTCTGATAATAATCGGACGGCAGCAGAATATCTCCATCCAGAATCGCCAAAAAATCGTAGTTCAAATCGCCGCAGGCCTTTACCCCCTCGGCAATCGCATACACATTGCTGGCATAGTATGTCTGTCCGCCTTCCCGAGAGCGGTAAAGATAACGAATCCAGGGGACTTTTTCCGCGTAGCGGCCGATTATCTGAGCCGTTGCATCCGTTGAACCGTCATCCACAATCACCCACCGGGCAGGCAAAACCTTCTGCGCAAGAACTCCTTCAATCGTTTGGGCCAGGTGCTTTTGCTCGTTATAAACCGGCGTGACAATGACAAAATTCATATTCCAACCGTCGCCGTCAAATATATGCGGAATTGCGTCATCCAGTCTGAATGCCGACTTTATTTCCGAACCGGCAGGACATGCGGATCATCGCCGAAATGCCAAACGACAAGCATTTTTTTCAGAAACCATCGGGTCGAGGCCGTCCCGAGGATTTCAAAGCTGGTTTTGCTTAAAGAACGCCGCTCTGATACATTCCTCCACTTGGTCTCACCGTAAACCCTCCAGAATCCCTGATTCTTCAGGAGCCAAATGACGGTTTCCACCAAAATCGGATTGATTCCTTTGCCGCGAAACTGCTCGAATACATAATTGTCGTACAAATGAACGTCTTTGGGGGCTAAAAGCAGATAATGCGGATTCATTGTGGAGCCGACCTCAGACCAAATCATCCCAGCCGGCTGATTTCCAATATAAGCCAGCCAAAGAGAGGAACGTCTTTCGAACCGCTCCTTCAGATGCTTGAGGGCCGCCTTTCGTCCCAACTGGGAGCACAGGGTCTCTACTTCCTGCTCGCTCATTTCCTCCCGGCTTTTCCGTTCGACAATCCGCCAGTCACGCGGAAGAGCATGTTTTGGAGAGTCCAGATGCGGCAGGTCCACATAGTACACAACATCGGGCCTGGGCGACAGGGTCTCCATGATTTTCTGAAACATCCGTTTGAAAACAGCGGCGGCTCCATATTTTTGATAATAACGGATAACACGTTCATACCAAATATCCAAGTTCATATCCGACCTCACAGAATCGTTCAGCAGGTTTTAAAAATGCATCTCATCCCGGTATAAATCATCTGAAGTTTTTTCCTATAATAATCTTTTTTCTCCGCTTTCCCCAGAAGACTGCTGGCGGCATACAGGACAAAACGGAGCGGCCATCGCCATACCTGGCGAAGAAAGAATATCAGCCGAAAGAGACAAACCTCCAGCGGGGAATGATGTTTCTTCCAATACTTGACCAGAGACAGGCAGTATTCCCGAAAGAATCGAACCGGCTCCCGATCGGAGCTTCCTCCTCCGTAATGAACGGCCTGTGCCTCCGGCAAAAAGACAATTTTCCAGCCGGCATCGTGAAACCGGCGGCACCAGTCCACCTCCTCGCAGTACATAAAATAATTTTCATCCATCCCGCCGACTTGTTCATAGGCCTCCCGGCGAACCATCAGAAATGCACCGACCAGAACATCCACCTGGCAGACCCGATCATGCGGGAAATACCCCATATGTTCGCCGCTGAAAAACGGCACCCTCGGAAACAGCCGGGGCAATCCGACGGCAGGACAGAACGTATTCCACAGCGACGGAAATTTTCGGCAGGACCACTGCAGGGTCCGGTCTTTCCAGAGCAGCTTGGGGCCGACCATCCCGACTTGCGGATGTGCGTCCAGATAATTCATCAAATGGTTCAGGCAGCCTTCCAGAACCACAACATCTGAATTAATCAGACAAAGATACCGCCCTTCTGCAACCGCCATTCCCTGATTGTTTCCCCGTGCAAATCCGAGATTTTCCCTGTTTTCGATAACCTCAACCTGCGGAAACTGCTGGCGGACTGCCTGAACCGAACCGTCTTCGGAGGCATTATCCACTACGATGACCTGCATCCTGCATTCCTTGGCTGTTTCATAAATTGACCGGATGCAGTCCAGCACCAGCTGCCGAGTATTCCAGTTGACAATTACAATCGACAAATCCGTCATGCCAGACTCTTTTTCCATTCATGCAGCCTGCTTATTGTTTTCCAAATCCACTCGATCGCCGGATTGGCACAGGCATCAAAACCGCCTATCTGAATTGCCTCCTTTCCTCCAATCCGCTTCTTAAACTGATACACGGAGGGATTTCGCTTCGGGTCCACACCTCCCAAATCATAGCGTCTCATTCCGGCCTGCTTGGCCGACAGAAAACTTTTCCACCAGGCCAGATAGGAGGACAGCACTTCATACCCCCGCTCGCTTGTGGACTGAAACAATCCCAGACTGGTATCTCCAAAACAGCTGTTCACATCCACCGTAAGAGGGACTCCGTTTTCCATAACCATGATCATCTTCATTTTCTGATGATCCAGCAGCATCTCCTGTGTGCGGACGTATTCCCGGAGATCCAGTCCCCGGAATCCCTTCTTTTTCTGCGAGGAACGATACAATTCCTCTAAAATCCGCCAGATGTCCGGATCCAGCGATTCGACGACGGATAAGCCGGCCTGCTCTGCTTTTTTCAGATTGGCCCGCCAGGTTCGACACGGCTTTTTTCGCATTTCTTCTTCCGGCAAGTCCAGCGGGAAAAGGATGGTATGATACGGAGCGATCCCCGCGGGTTTCCAGCCGGCCTTCAGAAAATCCTCTTTCCAGGAAGGGGGAACGTCGGCGGTGTAAAGATTTGGAATAATCCGCGCCACATGAACGACACGGGGAATCAGAAAAGAGCGAAGCTGCTGAAGGGCTTCAATCGGAATCGAATCCAGAGATTGCGTTTTCCGCATGACGGGCCCCCAGCGGACATAGCCGACCTTCAGCCCTGCCAGCGGAAGCTGAATAACCCGCACATGAGCCATCAGACAAACCTGTCCTCCGAAGCGAAGACAAAGCGGTTTGAGCAATTCTCCCTTTCCGGCGGCTCGGGCATTCAAATAAGCCCAAGACTGATACAGATTATAATCCAGAAAAGCGGACGCCTGCCGCTCCCATTCCGTCTGTGTAAACGATTCCTGCCAGTTCCAGTCACTCATCAATGCACCGTTTTCCCAAAATTCTTTTTTTCAGTTTCTGCAGTCCCCAACAGACCTGATAGGCCCCAAGCACTTTCAGGCGAAAGGAAAAGAGTCCCTCCGAAGGACTGACGCTGAATCTCCCTATGGCCAGCGGGTTGGTCTGTCCGAAGACGGTTCGCGGCTCGATGGTAAATCCCCATTTGTAGCCGGCCTGCTCCGCTTCCTCCAGCACGGTCCGGTTGTAATCTCCATGCGGATAACTGACGGCGTCAACCGGTACGCCCAGAAGCTCTTCCAAAACTCGGCGAGACTGTTCCAGTTCATACCGAATCTGCGGCCGATCCAGACGCGTCAAAAATGGATGCGACATCGTATGAGAATACAAATCAAATCCTTTCCGCTGAAGCCGCTTCAAATCCTCCGGGCTCATTACCCTTTCAGACTGATCCTCCGTCCGCTCAATCAACCCCCATTTCGGCTGGAAGCCGAGCAGGCCCACCGGGACAAAAATCGATGCGGTCAGACCCAGCCGTTCCAGCACCGGGACGGCCTGTTCCCAAACCGACACAAAGGCATCATCAAACGTCAGGGCCACAAGCGGTTTTTTCCCGGTCAAAGGAGCCGACAGAATCTGACAGGCCCGCACGACCTGACAGCGGTCTGCCAAATATTCCATCTGCCGGGTAAAGGAGGCTGTATTCTCCGGACGGACACTGTGGTAATAAAGCACAACCCGCCGCGGACCTCTCCGAGCCGCCTTTGAATAAACGGCATAACATACAGCCGAAAACTCTTCAATCATTCGCTTTATCTGCACCCAATCCCTCCCTGCGTAACGGGCGGTCAGAAACCGGAACAAATCCTGACGGCGTGCGATGAATGTCTTCCTGCATCGGCGGAAACGGCTGAACCGTTTTCGAATTGCCGAAGTTTCTCAAGATCGCCTTTGGGGGAAAAACCGGCGAAAGAGAACTGATCATCCCGAGGAGCAGAAAGAAAATCACGTAAATCTGGCCAAAGTAGGAAACCGCAATAAAATTCATGCAATGAACAAAGAGGCTGACGCCGAGCGCCCAGAACAAATACAAAAGATATCGGTCTGCTTTTACGGACCGCTGCAGACGGCCTGCTTTGACAAAGGCCGCCGTCAGAACCCCGATAAACAAAAGCAGACTCAGCAGTCCGCCCCGGACCCCCTCCAGAATATACTGATTGGTCACATCATTCAGCCCATATCCCCAATGAGCTGTTGAAGGGGTTCCCAGAAACACCCATTCTCCAAAATGCTTAATAGCGGCATCCATCAGGTAATATCGATGCCATCCGGTGGACCCGCCGACGATATTGACCCTCGAGACCAGATGCCAGACGGGCTTTTCCCGAACAAAGTGCAGCACAACCAGAAGAAGCACGACTCCCCAGCGGATCAGAGACAGATGCCTCCGAAGGACAAACACCCCCCCCCCCAGTAAAGCAAACAGAACCCCTGCGATCGGTGTACTGGAGGAGCAGGCCGCTACAATCAGCAGACAGCAGACAACCCCGACAGCCGCCAGACGCCGATCGGACGGGGATTTCCACCAGTGACAGGCCATCAGCGGAAGCAGAGACACCCAGAAACAGCCGGCCAGAATCGGATGCGAAAAGGCCCCCTGACACCGCAGGCGGCCCTCCCGAACAGCTGTAATCTCAGGAACACCCCCGAAAAACGCAAACAGGTTCCGACCCGTAGACCATTCAATCATAAAAAAAACAGTCACCAGAACACTAATCCAAATACATCCGGTGATGGCCGACGAAACCTCTTTCCAGTCCCGAATCTGCGTTCGAAAATAAAAATAGCACCCGAGCGATTCAAAAGCAAATCCGAGCCGGTTCATCAAGGCGGACGTCGTGCCTATCTGAAGCGAGTAAATCACAGTCTGACTCAGAAGCCATGCCGCCAGGAGGGTATCCAGCAGGTTCCATGCAAACGGCTGGTATTCTTTTCGTATCAGAACCCGCAGAAACCCAAAAAGCACCAGGATGCGAAGCAGCGTAAGGTCTGCTCCGAAAATCACCAGACGCTGGGCTGTGGAAATAAAACAGGCCATCAGAAGAAACGGTACGACAGACCACCGTTTTGGGAAAAAGAGCACGCAGACCCCCAAACACAAGACCGCCATCAATCCCAGCGGATGCAGGGTCGTCTGATCGGCGTACTCCAGGTTGGCACCGGCCATCTGTTCCACAGGGTTCTCCCAGGTTCGGCGGCGGATGTTTGGAAGTCAATCGTTCTTGTAAGGAATGATTCGTGCCGGATTTCCGACCAGCACGCTGTACGGCGGGCAGCTCCGCGTTACCACAGCATTGGCCCCGATGACGGAGTTGCGTCCGATGCGTATTTCGCGGCCTTTGTGAGTGACGACGGCCGAGTGATAGCCGAACCAGCAGCCGTCTTCGATGATGATGCTTCCGGGCTCGGTAACGCCCTGGCGGATAATCGGAGCCGCCGGGTCCTCAAAGCGATGCGAATGGTCCGCCAGCAGCACCCCCGGACCAAACAGGACATCCCGGCCGATGTGAATCTGCCGCATGGCCGTAAAGAAGCATCGTCTTCCGACAGCGGTTCGGTCCCCAATCTGCAGAAGCGGCCGGCCCTTTACAAAAGGACCGGCTTCATAGGGGATATTCAGCCATACATCCTTGTCAATCTGTACGCCGTCCCCCAGAAAAATATAGGGAGCGGCAGCCCGGCGAATCTCACAGGAAGGAGCGACGGAAACGCCCCGCCCCAAATAGTCAAACCGATAAAAAAGCCGCAGATAGAGTGTATGCAGCCGATTCATTCCCCGCACGTTCGACACCTCCCGCCAACATATGTTTCAATCGGAAAAATACCGATCCATCCTGCCGGCAATTCGATTTTTCCATCGGAGAAACAGAGTAATCAGCCCGCGAAGAGGGAGATGAAGCTCGGGTCTGACGGCCCCGATATAGAGCAGACGGGCTTTCCAGGAATCCAGTGCTCCTTTTTGACGGGCCTGCTCGGCCAAGGGTTTATCCCGGTCCCAAAAGGCCGCCCATAAACAGGCTCGAAGCCAGTCCCGGTAAAGATGCTCAGAATCCCCTTTTCGCCCGTATTTCTCAGCCAGATACAAGTACGTCTCAACGTTGCATTTGACAAACCGAGCTTTTTTCTGGAAATTGCGGGTGTTGGATGCGGACTCCGCCTGGACTGTATAGGTCGCCAGGGACTGCCGGATGTAAAAGACGGATGCCCGCATAGCGATTTCGATAAACAGCGGAATATCCAGTCCGCCGATATGCCGCTCATCCTGATAGGGAAACGGATTGCGGACAATCGATTGGACCATATCCAGCCGGGCCATGACCGTGCAGGTCAGAATATGATACGGCCCCCAGCCTTCAAAGACATTCAGGCAGGCCGGCGGCTCCTGACCGACGGTTTGATAAAAGTTCCGGATGGTTTTTCCTTTTTCTGCAAAAAAACGGTCATGCTCCGAATAAACCAGACCGCAGCCCGGATGCTTTTCCAGATAATCCGCCTGAATCTGCAGTTTGTCCGGACAATGCCAGAAGTCATCGCCCTCGCAGAAAGCGATGTATTTGCCTCGGCAGGCCTCAATCGTACGGACAAAATTTTTCTTGGGACCCACATTGCGCTCGGATGTTACCACGCGAATTTTCTCCGGATGCTTCTGCTGATAGTCCCGGACAATCTGTCGGGTTCCGTCCGTTGAACAGTCCTCTCCGATAACCAGTTCAAACGGGAAATCGGTTTTCTGCGCCAGCACACTGTCAATCGCACGACGGATAAAACGCTCCTGATTGTAGGTAATCATGTGAACACTGACCAGCGGATTCTGCATACAATCCCCCGAACAGATTCAGCCCCGCAGAGCCTGCAGGCGGCCGACGAGGATTCGCCGCAGCTCCAGATAAGCCTCCAATCGTAAAACCTCCGACAATACCAGATAAACCGCCGTCCCAACCGCAACCTGAAGCAGCAGCTGAACCGCCGGAGAGGGAATCGGCATCAGGCCGATCAGATAAACCGCCGCCGCCGCAATCAGAGCCGGATTCAGATAAGCAGACAGGTCCTGAATCTGTTCCCCAAAGGAATAGCGGATAAGGCTTTTGTTGAACCAGCCGTTCAGATACAATCCCAGCAGGGAAACTGCAATCTGCCCCAGAATAATTGCCGGAATCCCCCACCGCCAGGCAATCAAAAGATTCAGAACCACCAGGCTTTTTTTCACCAGTTCAAGCCGCAAAAACAAGTCCGACCGCCCCAGGGCCTGCAGAACGTTCAGATTGAGCACGTGAAGCGGAAGCATCATGCCGACCAGACTGAGCATCCGCAGATAAAGAATGCAGGGGGCCCATTTTTCCGTCAGCAGGACCAGGACAATCTGGCGGGCCGCCGCTCCCAGGCTGAGCATCAGCGGAAAATGAATCAGAGCCGTGAACATCAGAGCTTTTTGCAGACCTCTTTTGACGCGTTCCGGCTCTTTCTGAATAGTTGAAAAGACCGGAAAGGCAATCCGCCCCGCCACACTGCTCAGCGTAATCGAGGGCAGCTGCTGCAGATTGTCTGCACGGGTAAAATATCCCAGTTCCGCCGGCGGAAAAAGCCGGCCGATGACCACATAGTAAAGATTGTCAAAGACCGCGTTCAGAAAACCGGAACAGAGCAGTTTCCAGGCGTAGCTGAATAAATCCTTCAGAGATCGCAGGCTGAACAGTCGGGAAGGCCGCCACGAACTGAAGAGCCACAGGAAAACAGTTCGAAACAAGGCGGTACAGACCTGCTGGACCGCCAGACTCCAGACGCCGAAATTCAGAACCGCCAGGGTGATGCCGATTCCTCCGGACAGAATCGCCGCCAGCAGCGAGACTTTCGTCTGCGTTTTGAAATCGATTGCTTTGACCAGCAGCGTACTCTGAACCAGACCGAAGGCATTGATAATGAGAATCAGGGACAAAAAGCGGAGCAGCGGCTTCAGAATCGGCTGCTGATAAAAAACCGCCACAGCAGGTGCCAAAAGGCATAACACACCGGCACAAACAAACCCGACCAGAATATTGAAATAAAAAATGGAATTAATGTCCGCGTCGGTAATCTGCTGCCGCTGAATCAGGGCCGCTCCGAATCCGCTGTCCAGAAAAATCTGGGCCAGCGCCAGAAAAAACAGGAGCATCCCGATCAGGCCGAACTCTTCCGGCAGCAGAAGGCGGGCCAGGATCACGCCCACAACAAACTGCACGCCCCGCTGTCCGGCGATTTCCAGAAGACTCCACAGAGCCGCCCGACGGGTTTTGGACCGCAGCTCCGAGCTCATAGCGATCCGTCCAGCGATTCCAGAAATTTTTTCTCCAGCTCCAGAACCCGCTGACTTCTGGGGCCCGTGACCCGTGCCGGATGGCCGCCGTAGGTTTTCCACGGCTGTGTACTGCGAATCACCAGACTCAGGGCCCCGACCGCGCTTCCCTCCGCCAGGGTCACTCCGGGGAGAATCACAGAACCGCAGCCGACCACCGTATGCTTCTGCAGAAGCACCTTGCCCGACCGGACATTTCGGAATTCATCAGGAATCATCGGCCCAATCATTCCGCGACCGCTGAAATCATCGGAAATGGCGAAAATATTCACCCGGTGGGACAAACCGGAAAAATCCTCCAGTTCAATGCCGGCCATGCCCGCAATCAGGGTTGTTCCGGCTCCGATATGAATATAACTGCCGATTTTGATTTGTCCGCTTAGAATGCAGAAATCATCGATTCGCACATGACTGCCGATGCACATCAGCTCCGGACGGTAGAAATGCGCGTAGCGGCTGATAAAAACATTTTGTCCGAGCTGCTGAAATCCGATGTTCTTTAACTCATCCGCCGTATAAAAACTGTTTTTCATAGGAATCCTTGTAAAAACCAACGGTTCTCTTCGGGGGGAAGCCGTTTCTTAAGCCGAGCTCTTTCGCTGTCCGGGAATCTGACGAATCAGCCCGCAAATCTTCTCCACATCCGACAAAGACAGACCGCAGTAGATGGGCAGCGTCAGGATCCGCTCCGCCACGCCGCGGGCCACGGTCAGCGGATCGCTGACGGAAACGGAACGATAACAGGCAAAATCATTCAGCAGGGGATAAAAATAGCGGCGTGTGTACACGTTGTACTGTTTGAGAACCTGATACAAATCGTCTCGGCTAATGCCGTATTCGCCGGCATTTACTTCGATCGGCATATAGGCGTAATTATAAACCACCTCATTCGGCAGAGGCGTCGGCAGTCTGATACCGGGAACGTCCTTCAGACAGTCGCAATAATGCCGATAAATCTGCCGGCGGGATGAAACAATCTCCGGCATGTGCCGCAGCACCATTTCGCCCATCAGGGCCTGAAATTCATTCATCTTGGCGTTGGTTCCGGGCATAACGACTTCGACTTCATTCTTGAAACCGAAATTTTTCAGATAATCGAACTTCTGCTTCAGACCGGGGTCTCGGAAGGTCAGCAGCCCCCCTTCAATCGAGTGATACGGTTTGGTGGCGTGAAAGCTGAACATCGTCAGGTCCCCAAAGTGGGCAATCGAGCGGCCGTTCACTCCGACCCCGAAGGCATGAGCCGCATCGTAAATCAGCGTCAGATTGTGACGGCGTGCAATATCCGCCAGGGCAATCACCTTACACGGATGCCCGTAAACGTGAACTGCCAGAATGGCCGTCGTCCAGGGGGTAATTGCCGCTTCCACCTTTTTGGGGTCGAGGGTGTAAAAGTCCGGTTCAATATCCACAAAAACCGGACGGATTTTATTCCAGTATAAAGCATGAGTAGTCGCAACAAAGGTAAACGGGGTCGTAATAACCTCCCCACTGATTCCCAAACCCTGCAGACCGATTTGCAGGGCCAGCGTTCCATTATTAAAAAGACAGACATTCTCGGTATCAAAATATTCGATAAGTCTTCTCGTATATCGTTCCAGCACAGGCCCGTTGTTGGTCAGCCACTGATTCTCCCAGATTTCGCGCAGACCGGCGGTAAATTCCGACAAATCAGGCAGAAACGGACGGGTTACATAAATCGGTTTTTCAAAGGGTTTAATCGTCAAGGGTTCGCTCCTTAGACATCAGGCGTCTGAATAGTTTGAAAAAGACACGCCGGCCGAATTATCTTGCTCCGACAACCACTTTTTCCAGACGCAGGAGAATGAACTTAGACTCCGTCCCCGTCGGCTGCCGAAACCGTTTTCATCCCTCGCCTAATTCTATTTAAAAGGCGAGTTTATCGTTTATTGATCTTTTTTTCCTAAATTTTTTGGATACCGAGATTTCTATTGTACAATCTCGGTCTAACGTTTCAATCAATCTACATTTATCGGCGATTTTCATCCGGCAGATTCACCTTGTCTGGGCCGCAAACCGTAAAATGCCTAAACAGGATGTGAATACACCAAAAACGGAGATTTCCCTTTCTTCAATATGTACTGAAAATAACCCAAATAAGTCGGAATCTTTTGGGAAAACAACAAACCTCCTGAATTTTCCATAAAAAATTTCAAGTCCGATAATTTCATTTGACGATAGGGAAAAATACTGATATAATTCGGCAATCTATAATCGCTCAAATAATAATAATTCATATACGTTTGTTTTTTTATCATAAGAAATGGGTATGCCCTCCCAAATAAAAAGGGCAAATTTCCAATAACGGAAGGTTATTTCAGAAATGCAATCATAACCTCCTTCCGTATTCAATCATTTTCAGTCTAAATTCATTTCTGCAGTTCCGATTTTATCGGACGAGCAGCATGAACATCTCCTATCATAGCCGGGTTTACCAAATATTTGTTAAGGTTTACTTGAGACAACAGAGAATTCGGCCAGAACAGCAAATGCTTCTGGGTTGAATTGCCAATCTTGGGGTTGTTTTAAGCTGAAACCGCCAACCTGTCCGAAAGTGAAGAAGAAGATATGAAAACGTTAATCACTCGAAACCGGCATCTGTTCATTTTTGTGCTTCCGATACTCTTGGCTCTGAACAGCCAAGCAGCCGTCGGAACCAACTGGATTGAACAATGGGGAATTACCTGGACCTTCGATAAGCCCATTTCCACCAACGGAGTTGCCGGAACCTACCGGTACGGAACGTATGCCAACGGAGACTACTGGATTGTAGGTCCTGTCACCATCATCAGCATTACCCCACTTTCCCAGGAAATCAACGGTCGAACCAAAAACGGCTCCATGATTAATCCCGTTCCCGGCCCCAATCAGGGGTATGACAGCGCCATGGCGGATTGGGCGGAAAAAACTTATAATGCCGCCCTGAATGTCGGCCTGAATGTCGGAGCGGGCGCCACCCTGACGGTCCAGCCGAATTCCTCGCTGGTCTCTACCATCAGTCATGATACCGTCAGACTGCCTCAAATCCGAACAGCCGCTGTTTTGACGGTCGTGCAAACCCCTCCTCCCGCCGGCGCCTTCCGGCCGCCTTATTGCGGGACCAACAAAACAAGTCTTTATACCGTCAGCAATCTGGATTACAGCAAGCTGGCCAGACTGACACCGGTCCCCGGTACTCCCACTCTTGCTACAGCGGAAACCTGGTTCCAGAAGGTCTGGCTCGACCACAAAAGAACCTGGACGGGACGCTATCTGCATCCGTCCGACAATATGCCCGATTACGGGCGGGATCTGGCTCATCAAACGACGGCGGCAGCACTGATTCTGAATCTGAATTACACCAATGCCCAAAAAGAAACGCTTCTGATCCGATATGTCCAGCTGGGCATTGATCTGTACGGCATTATTAAAGCCGGCGGCTCCAACCTCTGGATCAATGACGGCGGGCATATGAGCGGACGCAAACTCCCCATTCTGTTTGCCGGAACCGTCTTGAACAACGACACGGAAATGAAAGCCATCGGAGCCAAAAGCGGACAATATCTCTACACGGCACCCTATGGACCCGGGAATCCCCCCGCGGATTACATCCATTTCGGCGAAGACGACCAGGTGTTCTATGTCACCCAAGCCGACGTGAACGCCACCAACAGTCCCTCGTGGTCGCCTGATTCACGGGATGTGGAAAAAATTCCTTATTCCGCCGCCGACATCGGCTTGCCTGAATGGGGCATTGTCCACGCAACCAATCCATACAAAAGCAATAAATACTGGCTGACGGCCTATCGGGAAACCGGTTGCACCTTCATTGGAGCCGCTCTGGCCTGTCGAATCATGAACATCAAAGATGCCTGGAATCACCCTGCCTTTTTTGACTATACCGACCGCTATATGGATGTGATCAAGACCGGAGGGCCTTACGCTTATTTACAAACCGAAAGCGGGGCCGGTCCGAACGCCGTCGGTACGTTTGTTGTCAATATGTGGAATGCTTACCGGGTTGACTACGGTCCGATTTGGCCGGCAACGGGACAGCCTGCCGCCTATACCCTGACAATCAACACGGCTAACGGCACGGTCTCTGTTTCGCCCAACAAAGCATCTTACACAAGCAGTGAGACAGTCACCCTGACAGCCGTACCCAACTCCGGATATATTTTCTCCGGATGGTCCGGAGATGCTTCCGGTTCCGCTAATCCGCTTGTTTTGACCACGAACGGGAACAAAACCGTCCAGGCCTCTTTTGCTCCTTCGGCCGTTTCTCTGGCCGCTCAGTGGAAACTGACGGAAACAGGCGGAACCACGGCATTTGATTCCAGCGGCAGTCATCACGGAACTCTACGAAACGGGCCTGTCTGGACCGACGCAGAAGGTTTATCCTTTCACAATAATAGCGAGTATCTTGAAATTCCCAATTCTCCGGTCGTTTCTTTGAGCAGTCCTACGACGCTGTCGGCTTGGGTGAAGCTTCGGGCATACGACAACGACTGGCCGAAAGTTTTCATCAAGCCCCACACGGCATACGCAGATCCCTGGGAAATGTATGCCATCGATCTGGGGCAAAATGGAAATACCGTGCGGTTCTTAGTCAGCGACGGAGCGGTCGGGGGGCGATTTGCCATGGCCGCCGACAGCAGCACCACCCTGAATCTGAATGAATGGCATCACATCGTCGGTACATATGACGGCTCTCAGATCGCTCTGTACCTGAACGGCAGACTTATAGCCTCTGCAGCCGTCAACTTCCCCATCGGGACCAATTCGATGCCGCTATGCCTGGGCGGAAGAATGGGCACGAACACACTCAACGGCTGGTTAAGCGAAGTGCGGGTCTATTCCGGCGTCTTGTCCGGCGAAGAGATTCAAGAGCTGTATGCAGCGGGCCGTCCCAGGAACGCCTCGGCGGTTATGACCGGTCTTTGGCCTCTGGATGACTACGGTACGGAGAGCACCGCCGATGTCGTCGGCAAGCGGCAAGCTGTCCTTGTCAGCAACCCTAAATGGGGACGGTCCTGGGCGGATGAAGATTATCTGCTCTTTGAAAACCGCAATCAGGCTTTGCAAATTCCTTCGGATATCCTTACTCCTCAGACGGGTACCATCTCGCTTTGGCTGGCTCCCTCGTCTGAAAACGGTGCCCGGTATCTGCTCGGACACACCTTCAACGGTTCCAATCGGATTGCCCTGCTGACCATCAACGGCAGACTTGCTGTCAGTTTGGGTGATACCGCCCTTCTTCGGCAGGACCTCGCCGAGTTGCAGAACGGACGTATGGCCCATGTGGTTCTGACGTGGAACAACGGGCAATACGCCGTTTATCTGGACGGTCAGCAGAAAGCCGCCGGCACCTATAGCGGTCTTACGCAGCTGCGTTCCACGTTTGACGTCGGCAATTACGGAGATCCAGCCCTGCGAATCGTCGGTTTTCTGGGACTGATTGATGAAGTCCGCACGTACAACACCGCTCTGACGGAAGACGAAGTGCGTCGGCTCTATCAAACATACCTTGTCAAGGAAAACCGTCGGCTGGTCTTCCAGGTCCAGGCCGCCGATGAAAACGGAAATAAAGTTCCCTATCGGGCTTCCAACCTCCCGAGCGGTGCCGTCTTTGATCCGAAAACACAGACTTTTACCTGGAGGCCCTGGTACCGACAGGCCGGTGAATACCACATCGAGTTCCATGCCGACGGCCTGCCCTCTGAAACAGTAACGGTAACCGTGCAGGAAGTCCAACTGCAGAATTGGTATCAGACCCTGCTGGAAAGCGCCGATCTGCTGTAACAAAACTTTCAAAACTGCCAAAATGTCTCAGCTGGAGTTGAGTGAATGAGAGTGATGAGTCTTTTGCTCCTCAGTTCAAATCTTATCGGACTGTCAGCGGCGTATGTCTGTCCTCCCTTTGACGGCTGCACATGGGGGTTCTCCCCGAATGTCTTATCCATCGAACCGGGCTTCGTCATCACTGACGCCGTACTGACGCTGACCAATGTTCGCCCCGCCAGCAACTGCCTGAATCCTCTTCTGGCGATTCGCCTTCTGGAAAACCCGCCTTTGGGATTCACGGTTCAGACGGACCGCACACAGCCAAGTCTGGTCTGTATGCCGAATGCTCCCGCTCTAACCGCCGCCTGGCGGATGAATGAATACTCAGGTACGCAGGCCAATAATTTCTTTGTAAGCGGCAGTCCGGCACTGTTTGTCAACAATCCGGTATGGGTCGCGGGAGAAGGGGTCTCTTTTTCGGGCAGTCAATATCTTCAGATTGACGATCCGGTGAATCTGTGCAGCCGAATGAATCTGGCAATATCCCTCTGGTTTAAAATCCGCTCACCCCGTCCCTACGGCAAACTGTTTATCAAGCCGTATGAAACCCGCTCTGAGCCCTGGGAGTTGGCGGCCCTTGATTTGGGAGCAGACGGCTTGACACCCCGCTTTCTGCTCTCTGACGGCATTCCCGGCGGACAAGATGCGGTCGCTTCTGATGAAACGCGCAAAATTCTCCTTAATCAGTGGTATCATCTGCTGGGAACATTTGACGGAACTCAGGTGCAGATATGGCTGAACGGCGATTGTATTGCTCAAAGTCCGGCCGATCTGACCATCGGCACCAATGCAATGCCTATCTGCATCGGCGGCCGACTGGGGCTGGACACAATCGACGGCATCATTCGGGACGTGCGCATCTACAGCGGTTTGCCGATCAACCAGCCTCTGATATGGCTGTCCCCCTCCGATTTCTTCGCTCCCCATGCAACCCTTCTTAAATCCTTTGATGCTACCGATATAAAGGCAAACCGGCAGACATTGTCCTTTTCCCTTCAGCAAATCGATTCGCCGGACTCCTGGGTGTATACAATCTATCCCAGGCCTTTTGCACTGTCCGCTCCTTCCCGGACTAATCCTGTTCCCTTTTCTTCCGCCATGCTCGAATTTTTTGACGCAGCCGGAAGAACGGAAAACTGGGGCATTGGGATTGATGCAGACGGTTTTTATTTCGACACCCTCACTTTGTCTCTGACCCTTGAAGCCCTGGACGGCTCCCAGGCTCCCGCGTACCAGACGTTTACCTATCGAAATATCCGAGCTCCGTTCATTCTTGCTCCCAATCTCATAACCGCTGAACCTCAACAGCCGATCGTTTTCGCCCTTACGGTGGTAGAGCTGGACGGAAACCCTTATACGGTTTCCGTTCAGAATCTGCCTGCGGGTGCTGTTTTCAACAGCGGGACATTTCGGTGGACGCCTGGAGAAGATCAGCGCGGCGAATGGGCCGTGGTTTTTACGGCAACCGATGGAGTGATGAGCAGCCAGCGTACCGTCGCCATCAAAATTAAAGAACCGACACCGATTTTTGCGCCGCTCGAAAACCAGACTCTTTATGAGCTTCAGACTCTGACGCTTCCTGTACAAGCTGTCAATCTGGCCGGCCAGCCGGTCCCGATTACAGCAGCAAATCTTCCTGGCGGCGCCGTGTTTGAAGGAAATGTACTGAAATGGAAGCCGGCTTACGGACAGGCAGGCACCTACACTGTTTGGTTTACGGCTGCTAATGAAATCCGACAGGAAACCATATCGGTCACCCTCACCGTCCTGCCCTACAAACCTCCGGCGAAAACCAAAACCATTTTAATTCTTTGATGAGCCCCCGGCCGACGGCATAGGCATATGGGTCTCAATCAGAGGCGCGGCAAGAACCGCAAACGACAAAACGGATGTTGTGGAGGTGGAAGCAACCTGAATCTGGGCAACATATCGGATTTGCTCCCGGGAAAAAGCCGGAAAACGCCAGCGAAGCCCCGAGAAAGTCCGATGATCATTTGTTGCCTGACCGTTGATTAAATAATAATTCAGGACAATCAATCGCGTTAAATCAGGCGGCGGTTTTCGAAATGTGTAGAGCAATACCGGAATAGTCTGCCCCTCGGCGGTCTGAAGCTGCCGTTCTTCTATCTGTTCAAGATTCCAGCCGGCTCCGACATAACAGCGGTCCGGCCGATGCCCGAGCATCAACCGGGGCTGGCTCGTATAAGCAATATAAAAGTTTACAAAAGTCTCCGTGCCAGGAATGTGATATACTCGATTGACATAATCGTCATTTTTGGCAACCCCCAACACTGTTTCACTGAGCGGCTCGTCCTCTCCTTCCCACTTCTCAATGCGATAGGGAAATGCCGAAAGAGGAATTGACGGCAGAAGCGGGTCTTGTGCCAATGCATTCAAATGAATCGCAACCTGTCGGTAGCCCCACCCCGTAACCGCCAAAAGCAGACTGGCTGCCGCCATCCAGCCCAAAAAATTCAGATGTATCTTCATATTGGATTTTCGATCATTCTTTCAAAACTTTTCCTCTGGAGTTTTTTATCGGAAAGCCGGATAATAATTGTAATGTTAATTCTACCCAAGATTGTATATTTTATAATTAAAATTATATATTAAAAGGACTATGCATAATCTGGATTAACAATGTCTACAACAAACAATTATCAAATACGGCAATTTATTACCATTACTTTTCTTTTCGGAGATGACTCAAAACTCCAGAATGATACCTCTTTGACAGCCAATGGAATTATTGACTCCACCGGAATTCTTGAGCTGATCAGTTTCCTGGAACAGACCTATCAAATCAAAATCCACGACGAAGAACTCATCCCGGAAAATCTCGATACACTGAACAATATTTCGCGGTTTTTAGAACGAAAGCTCTCATGTGCGGAATAACCGGTATTTGCGGTCTTGGCCGGCCGCTTTATCCTTCTTCGGGTGTTCTGCTGTCCATGATGGCGGCCATTGAACATCGCGGTCCTGATGAGGCGGGGATGTACCTAGATGACTGGGCGGGACTGGGGCATTGCCGGTTGAGTATTATTGACCTGTCAAAAGGGACCCAGCCCATTCACAACGAGACCCAAACGCTTTGGATTCTTTTTAACGGGGAAATCTTCAACTATCCGGAACTTCGAAACGACCTGCTTGCCCGCGGTCATCGTTTTTATACGGAAAGCGATACAGAAGTTTTGCTTCATCTGTACGAAGAGAAAGGCCCTTCCTGTCTGCATGAACTGAACGGTCAGTTTGCCCTGGCCGTCTGGGACAGCCGAAACAAAGAACTGTTTTTGGCACGTGACCGCATCGGCATCCAGCCGCTTCACTATTATCAGGATGAAAACAGGCTGCTCTTTGCCTCCGAAATCAAGTCGCTTTTTCAAGCACCGGACCTCCCCCGATGTCTGGAGCCCAGAGTGCTGGATCAAATTTTCACCTTCTGGGCACCGCTGCCCGGTCAAACAGTGTTTCAAAACGTCTTCGAACTTCCGCCCGGACATTATCTTCGTCTTCGGAACGGGCAGGTAACCACATGCAAGTGGTGGGACTTACCGCTGGGAAACGCTGAACGGACGAATTTGTCGCTGAAAGAGCAGGTCGAAAAAGTGGATGCCATCCTGACAGATGCCATTCGAATCCGTCTGCGGGCGGATGTTCCGGTCGGCTCTTATCTGAGCGGCGGGCTGGACTCCTCCGGCGTCACCGCCAAAATTGCCGGGAATTTTAATAACGCTTTGCGCACCTTCGGCATTCGCTTTGAACACCCTGATTTTGACGAGGGCCCCTATCAGGACCTGATGGTTCGTCATCTCGGAGTGAACCATACAGAAACTTATGTCTCCAATAAAGATATCGGTCAGCATCTTTCGCGGATGATTTGGTATGCGGAGAAACCGCTGCTGAGGACGGCACCGGTTCCTCTTTTGCTGCTGTCTGAACAGGTTCGAAAGAGCGGATTCAAGGTCGTTTTGACCGGAGAAGGAGCGGACGAGTTCTGGGGCGGCTACAACATCTATAAAGAAACCAAACTAAGGCGATTTTGGGCACGCCAGCCGCAGTCCACCCGGCGTCCCGCCTGCCTCCGCTACCTTTATCCCTATTTGTTCAAAGATGCCCGGCTTCCCCGTACGATTCCTGCGTTTTTCGGGAAACACTTTACAGAAACGGTTAATCCTTTCTATTCTCATGAAATCCGCTGGATGAATACCGCACGAATCAAAACCTTTTTCAGTCACCCGGTGCAGGACCAGCTCGCCGCCTACAGCTGTCTGGAGGAGCTGCGGGCTTCTCTGCCGGAGAATTTCAGCCGCTGGGATATCTTAAGCCGAGCCCAATACCTGGAAATCACGCTCTTTTTAAGCAATTATCTGCTGTCCTCTCAGGGGGACCGCCCGGCTATGGGAAATACGCTGGAAATCAGAACCCCATTCCTCGACCATCGGATAATGGAGGAGTCCTGCCGTATCCACCCTCGCTGGAAAATCTTCGGCCTTCGGGAAAAATTTCTTCTCAAAAAACTCTTCCAAAAAAATCTTCCTGAACCGATTGTATCTCGGTCCAAACATCCATACCGGGCCCCTATTCGGGAAATTCTCTTTCACGAAAACCCGTATCACGATGAGCTGCTGTCGGAAAAGGCTCTTCGAGAGTTCGGACTCTTTGACCCTGAAAAAACTCAAAAGCTGCTTTCGGCTGTTCGTTCCGCTCACTACCCCAATGAAACCAACAATATGGCCCTGGTTGGGATTCTTTCTTCTCAGATTCTGTATGAACAATTTATCAAAAACTTTCCGTACTATCCTCCCAAACGACCGGACCGACTGACTGTCTTTGATTATCGAACGACTTCCCCGGAACCAATGTCCAAAACCACCTATTGTTCTCCTGACAGGGTTCGAAAATGACTGCTTCCAAAGGCTTCCAGCTTGAACCAGTATTGCTTCATGAGTGGCTTCGAAGAACGGCTGTACACTATCCTCACAAAACAGCGATTGCAGACAGTCAGGGGCGTTATACTTATCAACAGCTCGAACAGGAAAGCGATCAGCTGGCCCTGCATCTGCTTTCTCTGGGGCTGCCTCTCCAGGGCCGGGTGGTCATTTTTTTGGACAACTGTTATGAAGCTGTTTTATCGATTTACGCAATCCTGAAAGCCGGAGGGGTGTTTGTCCTTCTGAATCCGGCGTTAAAACCGGCTAAACTCGCCTATATCCTCGACAATTGCGATGCAGACTTCCTTATTTCTTCGGCTCCGCTTGCCCCTACGGTTCAGGCCGCCTCCCGCCAAGTTCAACGGTCAATCGGCTGCATCTGGAAGAATGGCTCTGACATGTCCATTTCCGATGTGAAACCGTCTTGGAGTCTGGAAGGCCTTCTTGCCCAATCCCCCTCCTCCGTCCGATTCCCCCGTCTGATTGAGCAGGACCTGGCCGCCCTGATTTACACCTCCGGCTCCACCGGACAGCCCAAGGGCGTGGTCTGCTCTCATCACAATATGGTCTCCGCCGCCAAGAGTATTATCCAGTATCTCGAAAATACGCCGGATGATATCATTCTGGATGTACTGCCCCTGTCGTTTGATTACGGACTGTATCAGGTTCTAATGAGCATTATGTTCGGGGGCACGGTAATCCTCGAAAAAACCTTTGTTTATGTCCATCAAATCCTTCAGAAAATTAAAGAGGAAAAAATCACCGCGTTTCCGCTGGTGCCGACAATTCTGACTCTGATGCT
>CALEDR010000012.1 GCA_937949545.1 uncultured Phycisphaerae bacterium | reverse complement strand
CGAACCGAGAACAGGGTCCTGACCGTCTTCAATGTGCTCACAATAAGCAAAAAGAGCCTGGGAATCCGGAAAATAATGCTGAAAACGTGCTCGGTCATCCGTCCAGATTTTCCGCTGGGGCCCTACCAATACCAGCCAGGGACCGTCCTCAGGCACCTCCGGCAGAATCAGTCGGGCCAGCTGTTCAATGAAAAAATGACTGGATGAGAAAAGCGAATCGTACAAATCTTCCATAAGCATATCCTCTGCATAAAAACGAAGACTGTCTCGGCAAAAAGAGAGGGCAGCTTTTTCTGCAGAATAAAAAAACAAAGAAAAATGAGTAAAAAATGGGAACGGAGATGTGTTATAAGACGTTTTGCGGGGGGGAATTGGAATCTTTCCCAGGGCCTGGCTTGCTCTTAAACTTGACCATCCGTACCTGATTGCCCTTGGAATTATACTGGACCTGGTCCATAAACGAACGAATCAGCAGAACTCCCCGTCCGGAACATTTGTACAGGTTTTCCGGCTCTCGCGGATCAGGAAGGGCATCCGGCTGAAAACCCGGTCCTTCATCGGCAATGGAAATCTCGAATCGGCTGGGCGTAATAGAATATTGGACATGAATTTTTTTACTCGGGTCCCCCTGATTGCCGTGCTGAATCGCATTGACAAAGGCCTCCTCCAGAGCCAAATGTATGGCAAACAGGTCCTCTTCGCCGAATCCCTTCCGCACGGCTTCCTGAAGAAGTTCGCCGCAAAGACGCTCCGCCGCCTCCATTGTTCCGGGCAGTTCAAGTTGTGTCGGCGAACATTCAGGATTGGCTGCCATAAACCTTTCCTTTTGGACGGCTTCTTCTCAGGACGGCAGAAACCCAAAAAACTCTTAGACCAATCCCTCCAGGGCTTCCTGACGGGTTGGATAGATGTCAAAGACCTTGTCGAGCCGGGTAATTTTGAAGATTTCATAAATTTTCGGTTGAATACCGCACAGACGGAGGATACCTTCCGACTCATAAATCTTTTTACTCAAGCGGATCAGAAGCCCCAACACAGAACTGGTCAGAAAGCGGACCTGTGAAAAATCCACCACCAGTTTAATTGGATTATTTTCTTCAATCAGGGGCAGGAAAGAACTTTCCAGCGCCTGGATTTGCGATTCTTCGAGAATTTTTTCATCGACAAGCGTTGCCACAATCACATCGCCGCCGACATAGTCAATTGTCATATTGGGACTCTTCTGGTCCATAAAACCTCCCGTATGTATTTTCTGATTTTGCCGGAATCGTATGGTATCCCCTCTCCGCTGTCAAGACCGCAATCAAAAAACCGGAACAAATCCTAATCTAAGAACATAATTTTAGAATACTTATAATTGTCGATAATGTAGAGCAGCTATTGCAATTATCAATTCGTCAATTCCTTATCTCCTAAAATCTTCTTTTTTTTGTTTATCGATAATTTTACTCTTGCAAGTCCTGAACATTTATTGATAATAAACCTATAGATTTGTTAGATTCCGATTGATCTAACAGAGTTTTGCAATCAATGAATGTGAATAATGAACTATAAATCACAGGAGGTTTCGTTATGAAAATCAGCAGATCGACAGGGTATGCTCTTATCGCAGTAGGTTATATCGCTCAAAATTATAAAGAGGGTGCTGTGCTGGCGGCGCGAATTTCGAAAGAATACAATATTCCTCTGGAATACCTCTTAAAAATTCTCCAGCAACTTGTTCGAGCCAATGTTCTTCGAAGCAAACGCGGGCCCCGCGGCGGCTTCTTCCTGGCTCGTCCGGCGGAAAACATCTCCCTGCTGGAAATCATTGAAGCGGTGGATGGTCCCCTGCTCACCCATCTGCATCTTGCCGAACAGACCAACAATGCTCCGTTCAGCGTAAAAATGGAGGAGCTTTGCCGCAAAGCCACAGAAGAGGTACGGGCTATTTACGACAAGGCCAAACTCTCTCAGGTGCTCGGGCAAATCGCCTAAGAATCAGCAGCAATGGAAATCCATCAGTTTCAGCAATGGATTCGCGACCGCTACGAAAAGCGGGATCGAGAACGGGGAACTCCCGGAACATTCCTGTGGTTTATTGAAGAGGTCGGGGAGTTGGCAACGGCTTTGGCAGGGAATGACCCGAAGAATAAGGCCGAAGAATTTGCGGATGTCTTTGCCTGGCTGTGCACGCTGGCCAATATCAACGACGTAGACCTCGAAAAAGCCGTCGAAAAATATACGCTCGGAAACGTGGAGGGCTTCAAATAAACATGTTGCAGTCTGAAGAAGATAACCGAAAAACCCCAGACCGAAAAAGCGGGCTGGGGTTTTTTATTCGCTCCGGCCGGTAAAGTTACGTTCTTTTCCGCCTGAACGAAGAGTTCGGATAAGACAGGACAAAAACAGGACGCTGATGCTTCCGCAGCTGAGCAGCATAAAAAACCACCCATACAGATTCATCTTAGTCCTCCCGCCGACGGCGCCAAACCACCCACACCATCACACACAGAAAAACAAACAGTCCCAGCAGCCCCAGTCGGGTAATGAGAACAAAAGGCCGGTTGGACTGCGGCACATTTCTCATCAGAAACACATCCACCCATTCCTGCACAAACCAGGTGGCCAAAATTGCCATCAGAAACAGCGGCGTCACATATTTGATAACCAGCCGATAAACTCCCGGAATTCGGATGTCCGAGCCCGAATGCAGCTCCGTCCAGGCCCGTTCCATTCCGAAAACCCAGCCGAACAGGATTGCCTCAACCGTCGCAAAAACCACCAGTCCCACCATCACCCCCCAGAAATCCATTTCATCCAATACGCCGTTTCCGTAAAAGAAAATTACAGGCTGGCAGAGCACAAATGTCACAATGCCGAAAAACAAACACGCCTCCCGGCGCGTCAGATTAAACTCATCCTCCATAAAGGCGATTGCCGGCACCGCCAGAGAAATCGAACTGGTCACACCAGCGATGAAAAGCAGAAAAAACCACAGGAACCCGAACACCTGCCCAAACGTCATCTTCTGCAGAATCAGCGGCATTGTCACGAAACCCAGGTCAAACGTTTTTTGGGCAACCTCTCGGATCCCCTCCGGCCCCAAAAAAGCATAGGCCGCCGGAATCACCAGACTGCCGCCCAATACCACCTCTGCAAATTCATTGGCCGCTGCCGCCGTCAGCCCGGACAGGGCCACATCATCCTGCTTCCGCAGATAACTGGCATAAGTGAGAATGACGCCGAACCCGCAGCTGAGTGTAAAAAAGATTTGTCCGGCCGCCGCCAGCCAGACCCGCCCTTTCAGCAGGGCCGACCAGTCCGGATTCCACAGAAAGCCGAATCCGTTCGAAACGGAACGTTCCGGATAAGATGGGTCTGGTGTCCCCAGCAGCATAACCCGTATCACCAGAACAACCGCCATGAAAAACAGAACCGGCAGAGCCCATTTGCAAAACCGCTCAATGCCCCGCGTGATGCCGAAACTGACAATCAGCAGGTTCAATCCAAAGGTCAGCAGAAAAAACAGATACGCCGTACCCACACCGCCGAAGTACGGGTTGTCCGGCCCGCCAAGCCCCTGATAGCCCTGCAGAAAGGTCTTCATCGCTTCCTGCGTCGTGCAGGAGGCATACTGCCCGGTCACAGCAAAAAAACTGTACCCGAGCAGCCAGGATTCAATGTAGGTATAATAAGAAAAAATAACAACCGGTCCGAAAATCCCAATCACGCCGAAATATTTGATGAAGCGGTTCTTCCTCCACATCGTCTGGAAAATGCCGGGGGCTGTGCTGTGTTCAAATCCACCCCCGAACCGTCCAATCGTCCATTCAATCCACATCAGCGGCAGTCCCAGCAGCAGGAAAGAAATAAAGTAGGGAATCATAAACGCCCCGCCGCCGTGATTGGCCGCAACCCCTGGAAACCGGAGAAAATTCCCCAAACCGACGGCGCTGCCGGCCACCGCCAGAATCACCCCCCACTTGTTCGTCCAATGCTCCCGAGCCAACCCAAACTCCTTAAACCTCAACCCCCCTTACACCAAGCCCAGCAGAGACAGACTGTCCCGTTCCACGATGCTCCGCAGTTTCTCCCGCGGCACGGGAGGCAGATGGGAATCCGAAAGCAGTTTATTAAACCCCAAAAGCGTCTCGATGCATGCTCCCGGCTGAGCATACGGAAACCCGCTGCCGAACAAAAGTTTATCCATCACGCCCGCCTCATAGGCGGAAACCACCGTATTATACACCTCCCAGACTTTCATCGGATTGACAGTCAAATCCGCAAATACGTTCTCGTGTTTGGACAAGAGACAGAGGGTCTGTTCCAGAAACGGCATCCCCATTCGACCCACAATCATCTTCAACCCCGGAAAGGTACGGGCTACTTCATCCAGCAGCCAGGGACGGGCATAATCCAAAACGGCCTCCGCGGAATAAGGCGGGCAACTATGGAAGAAAACCGGAATCCCTCGATCCTGACAGAGTTCATACAATTCCATCGCTCGGCTGTGGGACGGATGAAACCGCTCTTCCGCACAATACAGCACCACACCCCGCAGCCCCAAATCCTCCGTAACATCTTTCAGAGCTCTTTTGGATACCTCATCCTCCACCGGATTGACCACAGCAAACCCTACTGCCTTGGGATTGCCCGAAATATATTCAGAAAGATGATGATTGGCCTCCTTTCGCTCCACATCACAGCCGGCCAGCACAAAACAGCCGTCAATCTCTCGGCAGACTGACCGGTGACGTTCCGAATCCACCTCCTGTTCCGGACAACTGATATGTGTATGGCAGTCAATAATCATTCCAAATCCTCTTTCCCTAAAAAACCCCAGATACGCTCCGATGATATGTTTTTAGAAGCCAACATCTTAGCGCCGTCCCAACCCCCCTGTCAAGAAGAAACGGCGGGATTTTGTCGGCATTCCCCCTGCCGCCTTGACAGTCCCTTCCGGCATCGCTACGATACGGCTTGGTTGGAAGTCAGCGAGGAAACTGTGGACTGTGCCATTTGCCGAAATCCAATGATTACCCTCGAGCTGGACAATGTCGAGACGGATTATTGTCTGGCTTGCCGGGGCATCTGGCTGGACAGCGGCGAGCTGGAACATCTGCTGGGCGATTCGAAGAAGGCTCAGGAGGTTCTTCAATCTTTTCAACCCGCAGAACATGTTCAGGAATATCCCCGACGCTGCCCGATTTGCGGAAAAAAGATGGAAAAAGTCCTCGTGGGTCCTGAATCTACCTCCGTCCTGCTGGACCGCTGCCGAAAGGGACACGGCCTGTGGTTTGACCGCGGGGAACTGGAAGCGGTCCTGCAAATGGGACGCTTTGATTCTCAGAAAAAAATTCCCTCTTTTCTGGGCAAAATGTTTCAAAAACCGGAAACAAAATCGAACCCGACTCCCTCTTGACAATAGTATGGAATAAGAACGAGTTTCTTTTCTGAAAGGAGCCCAAACGTGGCGGCGGCTGTAATGATTCTGCTGTTTGTCGTACTCGGTATTCCGATTCTGCTGGTTCTGTGGGGCATCGGAATTTATAACACTCTGGTCCAGCTGAGAAATCAGGTGGAGAATGCCTGGTCTCAGATTGACGTGCAGTTAAAGCGGCGCCACGACCTGATTCCGAATCTGGTTGAAACCGCCAAAGGATATATGAAACACGAACGGGAGACCTTTGAAAAAATCACAGAGGCCCGCAGCCGGGCAATGGGGGCCAAAAATGTAGCCGAAGCCGCCAAAGCCGAATCCGCCCTTAGCGGGGCATTGAGCCAATTTCTCCTCGTGGTCGAAAACTATCCCGATCTGAAGGCCAACCAAAACTTTCTGTCCCTTCAGGAGGCCCTGACCAGCACGGAGAACAAAATCGCCTTCGCCCGCCAGGCCTATAATGACCAGGTTCTCTTTTACAACAACAAAATCCAGATGTTCCCGTCGAACCTCGTGGCGGGGATGTTTGGATTTGCCAAACGCGACTTCTTTGAAATCGAACAGCCCGCACAGCGTGAAGTCCCGAAAGTGCAATTCTAAAAAAAGATGTGGGAGCAGATTCGAATCAACAAAAGGAACTCCGTCCTGCTGCTGGCAGGGATGGCCCTTTTTCTGCTTTTGCTGGGCTTTATCCTCGGAGTCGCTCTCGGGGGACCTGAGGCCGGCTGGGTAGGCATGATTGTCGCTTCGGCAATCTGGCTTATTCTGATGCTTGTAAGTTTTACCAGCGGAGATCAGATTCTGCTGGCCTCCAGCCGGGCCGTGCCTGTAAACCCAGACGTTCACCCGCAGCTGTTCAATATCGTCGAGGAGATGACCATCGCCGCCTCCCTGCCGAAAATGCCGAAGATTTATATCATCAATGACCCTGCACCCAACGCTTTTGCCACAGGCCGAAATCCTCAAACAGCCTCCGTTGCGGTCACGGCAGGCCTCTTGGCCCGCCTAAACCGGGACGAACTGCAGGGAGTCATTGCCCACGAAATCAGTCATATCGTCCATCGCGATATCCTCTACGTCACCCTGGCGGGGGTTATGCTCGGCAGTATCGTCCTGCTCAGTCAGGTTTTCCTCAGAGGGCTGTATTATTCCTCTATCGGCGGACGCAGATATTCATCAGGAGGACGCAGCCGAGACGGCGGAGCACAGGCTATCTTTTTTATTTTAGCCATTATACTGTCCATTTTAGCCCCCCTGTTTGCCCAAATATTCTATTTTGCCTTGTCCAGAAGGCGCGAATACTTGGCCGACGCCGGAGCTGTGCGTCTGACACGATACCCGGAAGGACTGGCCTCAGCCCTCGAAAAAATTGCCAACTCCTCCGTTTCGATGCAGGCCGCTAACGCCGTAACCGCCCCGATGTATATTGCCAACCCGTTTCGCGGTCGAAACGCCGCCCATCTGTTCAGCACTCATCCTCCCATCGAAGAACGCATTCGAATCCTGCGGCGGATGAGTCAAGGGGTTTCTTATCGAGATTATGAAGAATCCTACAGGGCTGTAACCCGACGCGCAGGGATTATTCCTCCCTCTGCCGTCAAAGACGAACCCATCCCGCCGAGAAGCCCTTCTGCTCCGTCCACGCAAACCCCTGCCCCAACAGATTCCACACAAGTAAACCGCCAAATCGGAGACTTAATGCGGAAGGTCAACGGCTTCATCTTTCTCCCATGCTCCTGCGGCATTACAATGAAAATCCCGCCGAACTTTCCCGCTCCCAAAGCCCAATGCCCCCGGTGCGGGCAGATTGTCGCAATTCGGAGATAACAGATGTCCAGAACCGGCTGGCTCCTGGCGGCAATCCTTTTTATCGGCTTCATCTTGCGTTTTTTGTACTGTTGGGATCTGCCGCTCAGCGGCGACGAAAGCGTCAGCCTGCTTCAGGCCGCCGGCAAAGCCCTCGATTATCCCAGCCGCATCCCCCACACCCCTACACCTGTCCGACAGCTCCAAGCACTAATGGAATACTCCCCCGACCGCGGAGTCCGGGATGTGCTGAACTCGATGGAGCAAACCGGAATGCACCCGCCGTTGTATTATCTGCTGCTCCATCTGTTCCTTCGTTCTGGTCTGGACAATCTGTTTTTCCTCCGTTTCATTTCTATCTTGTTGTCAGCCGCCTCCGTTTGGCTTCTGTACCAAATCGCCGCCTCCATCCTGGACAAAACAACAGCTCTGCTGTCTGCCGCCTTGCTGGCCGCCAGTACCTTTGGAATCCACTACAGCGGAATGCTTCGACCCTATCCGCTGATTCTTTTCCTGTCCCTGCTTACTACAGACCTGCTGCTGAAAATTGAAACAGAAAACAATAGCCGCCGTCTCTTCCTTCTTGGTTTTTTCTATTCAGCCGGGATTCTCGCTGGACTCTATACGTTGTACCATTTCATCTTTGTGCTCTGCTTTCATTTCCTTTATGCAATGCTCACCTGCCGAAACCGTTCACGCCGACTGATGCTTCTATCCGCCTGTTGGACCCTGATCGGCATTTTTTATCTGCCGTGGATGCCCTCATTTAAAGAGCAGCTGGATGTTATTCGAACCGGCAACTATTACTTCCACTCTACCAATCATCCCCTGAAATTTCTGGCGATTCTTTATGACGAACTGTTTGCGGGCCGGCTGCTGGACCGCTACAGCATCATCTGGCTCACCCTCTTTCTTGGGATTCTTCCGGCAGTCTGGTTCGGCATTCGAAATGTTCTTTCAACCCCGCGACCCCGAAGAGTTCTGCTGGCCCTGTCCGGGTACATTCTGCTCAACCTGGCTGCGGATTTGAAAATGAATTCCCACACGCTGGCCACTCCGAAACTTCTGTTCTTCGTGCTCCCCGCAGGCCTTCTCTTTCTTGCGGCAGGACTCCGGAAATGCTGGAGCAAACAACCGGCCGGTAAACTTTACGCCCTTTTTCTCATCGGTTTCTTTCTTGTCAACACGTCGGCGGCTCTGCAGAATCCTCAAACCGTTGACGGCCCCGACTGTCTGAAGCCCTTTTCTTCCTTCTTGAAAGAAACCTCTCCGGAAGAACCTCTCTGTATCCTCCTAAACAAACAAAATGTTCGTTTCGTCCTGTCCTTTGCCTACACCTCACCGAAATCCTGGAACCTCGCCGCCATCGAAAACCTTCAGTCAAACAACGATATCTTCGGTCTCGACAGCATAAAATCTGCACAGAAACTTGCGATGATTTTCCTGGCCGAGCCATCTGAAAAAACGGCTCCCCTGCCGAGAGAAAAAACCGTTTCCCTGATTGCACAAGCGGAAGAAGCCGGCTTTGGATTATGCCGGTCTATTTCCTGCCGGCAGAAAAACACCGAAGAGGCCCTTCTGCTTTTTACGCCAGTCCGCCCGGAGGCCCACTAATTTTTCTGGGGAAAAAGACCGGTTCGGCACAGTCCCCACTTGGCCAGCCGGTAAATCAGAGCCGTCTTCAGACAGCCCAGACCATATACACAGCTACGGCGGAAATTAATCGACGATGCTCCGGCAAAATACTTTGTCGGACAGGATACCTCCCCAATTGGAAACCCCAGCCAGAGAATCTGGGCCAGCATCTGATTGTCAAACACAAAATCATCTGAATTGGCGTCCAAGGGCAGTTGTTCGAGAAGCGTCCGTGAAAACGCCCGATAGCCCGTATGATATTCCGACAGCTTGGCCCCCATCAGCAGATTTTCCACAAAAGTCAAAAACCGGTTGGCCGCATACCGCCACAGCGGCATTCCGCCCTGGAGTGCATAGCCGCCCAAAATCCGCGAACCGAGGACGCAAAGATACAAGCCGTTGGCAATCATTGACGCCATTGCCGGAATCAGCTGCGGCGTATATTGATAATCTGGGTGCACCATAATCACAATATCGGCCCCTTGCTCCAGCGCCAGCCGATAACAGGTTTTCTGATTGGCTCCGTATCCCTGATTGCGAGGATGAACATGAACGAGCGTAGAAGGCAGCTGTCGGGCCAATTCTGCCGTCCGGTCGGAACTGGCATCGTCCACTACAATCACCAGGTCCACAATTCCCTGCTCCATCACTTCCTGATGCGTGCGGATCAGAGTGGCCTCGGCATTGTAAGCCGGCATCACTACCACGACTTTTTGCCCTTTAAACATAGGCGGGTCTGTCTCCTTCAACAATCGGTCTGTCAGTCTTGCGAAAAACCATCTCCATCGTCCCCCCGGCACCGAAAAGCGACTCCAAAGCCGCCGCCAACACAAACAGCGGACTTGTCAGCAAGGCGGAAATCTGCTGAAACCGCAGCAGCCCTTTTGGATACCCGGTTGTATAAGAAAGGTTGCCTTTCAAAAATTCAAGCAGAAGCTCCCGTTTTCGGCAGATGCAGTTTAGAAGGCTCTGCTGAATTCCAAAAACGTTCTGTTCCAGAGAAAAGGTCGTCCTTCGGCACAATTGGAATCCCTGCTCGCCGAGCACCCGCACCAGCCCCTCCGGCGAAAAGAAAACAAGATGCCGCGGCGGGTCCAGATGAAGCCAGCGGCCTCTGAAAAGCCGGGCCTGCCAGCTTTGGATATTCGGCATCGACAAAAACAAAAAGCCGTCCGGTTTCAAAACAGAATGAATGATCTCCACTGCCTTTCGCGGCTGGGGCAAATGCTCAAAAACATGCCACAGACAAACTGCATCAAAAAAATCCGCCGGATAATCCCCTTTTTCCAGCGAGCCGGTTTTCAGATGAATTCCAGGCACTTCCGCTGCACGCTCAGCCGCCCTGCCGGCCAATTCCACTCCGTATCCTTCATACCCCCGTTCTATCAAGTACTTCAGAAATCGGCCGCTCCCGCAGCCGACATCCAGTACCCGTGCAGGCGCCCGAACAAAACGGCATACATGACGGGCTCGATGCTGTCGAAAAAAATCCAGAACCTTCTCGACGGCAGGAATAAACTTGGTTGTCTGAGAGCCGTAATAGGCCTCATCATAATACCGTTCCAGCTGACGGTCATCAGGACGGGGAGACAGAAAATAGGTACCGCATTTCAAACAATAGAAAAGAGAGAATGCCTCCCCCTTGATGCTTTCGGCTGCATAACAGAAACGGCTTTGGCCTTGCCCGCAGTAAATACACAATTCATTCCTGATGTCCGCTTCCGTCATCGGCAAGCCAGAAATCCGCAATTATTTGCCTACCGCATCACCCAGTCTTGCCCCTCAAAACGCAGGGAGGCCTGTCCGCGAAGCTGGGGATCCGCTCCGATGGAATAAGTCAGCTGAAGGGTCTTCCGCAGATACACCTGCACGGGCCGGTCTTGTTCCTTCAATATCGGGTGTTCCACGGCTGTCGTCTCATTGCTCAGCCCAGCCAGATAAAACCGAACCTCCTTGGCCCTCCCGTCAAAATCCGGCCAAAAAACCACAAAATCCCGCCGATTGTCCCGGCCTTTTCGGATACGATGGTCCTCAAAATCCAGCGATTCAAGGAACGGATATTGCCCCTGATGCCGTGCACGGACAACTTCAAAAAGACCGAATGTCTCCCCTTGACCGGCGGATAAAACCTGGAACGTATCCGTGACCAGTTCAAATTTCGGATAAAACAGGACTTCTTCTTCCGACGAAAGGTTTGTCACGGAAAAAATCATATACCAGAAGCGCTTGGACTGGCCGGATTGAGGAGTCGGAACCTGAATCTGGACGGGATGTTCATAGGTAATATCAAGTGTCCAGCGCCCCTTTTCCGGAACTGCCGACGGACGCGGCCAGCCGACAACCAAACCCGACAGAATTCCTATCCAAAGTACCGCGAAAAGACCGACCTTTTGCTTCATACCTCATCCCTTTTCTGAAGTCTTTTCCGCATATCTATAGCCGTTTTAAACCATTCTGTAAAGGAAAAACAGCACAATTCTGTCCGGTTATTCGAAAACCTGCCCATTTCTCATCGATTCGAGCGAATACGGCTTTATAAGGGAATCTTCGTCTTCTGGGTTGACAGAGATTGAAAAAGACGGTTATAATCCGTTTTTCGGGACTTACTCCCGAAAAGAGGGGAAAACAACTCCAGTTTAACCGCTGGAAATGAGAAACTTTTGGTATCTGTCAGGAGCAGCCGAATGCCGGAAGGTCAGCCGTTAGATACTCATATTGTAAAACTGAAAAATCCGCCCCAGATTGAAAAACTCTTCAAGGCCGCCATCAAGGCCGATGCAAGCGACCTCCATCTGAAGGTTGGGATGCCTCCCAAGATGCGGATTCACAGCAAACTGAAGAATACCACCGGCCAGCCCCTCACCGAAGAGGAAATCGAAGAGCTGATTTTTGAAATCATGAGCGATGAGCAGAAAAAGTACTTCCTCGAACACGGCTCTCTCGACTTTGCTTATCAGGTCGGCGAACTGGACCGCTTCCGCATCAACACCTTTCGTCAGCGCGGCTACATCAGCGTCGTCGCCCGCCGAATCAGCGGCCGAATTCCTCCCTTCGAGACCCTTCACCTGCCGCCTATTGTCGAAAAAATCGCCGACAACCACGACGGCTTAATCCTCGTGACCGGGCCGACCGGATGCGGGAAAACCTCCACCATCGCCTCCATGATCGATCATATCAACCGCACCCGCTCCGAACACATCATTACCATCGAGGACCCCATTGAGTTCCTTCACGTGGACAAAAAATCCATCGTGTCTCAGCGTGAAATCGGGATCGACGTGCTCAGCTGGAACGACGCCCTGCGCACCCTGATGCGGCAGGACCCAGACGTCGTCGTCATCGGCGAAATGCGCGACCAGCAGACCGTCACCGCCGCGATGCGGGCCGCCGAAACCGGCCATCTGGTCTTCGGAACCCTGCACGCCAACAACGCTTCCCAGACCATCCAGCGTCTGCTCGATATGTTCCCGCAGGAAGAGCGGGATTTAATCCGCCAGACCTTCGCCCTGACAATGCGGGCGATCATCAGCCAGCAGCTCCTGCCCGGCATTCGGCCCGATGTGCCGCGGATTCCCGCCGTCGAAATCCTGATTAATACCCCCGTCGTGAGAAAACTCATCAGCGAATCCAGGGAGGGCGATTTGTCCAGCGTCATTCGCTCCTCGTACGGCGAAGGCATGATGGACTTCACGGAAAGCCTGCGGAGATTAGTCGAGGAAGAATATATTGACCTGAGAATCGCAGAACAGTACGCTCCCAATGTCGAAGAACTTAAGATGGCCCTAAAGGGAATCCGTTCCACAGCGGGCGGAATTCTTTAAACCCGGAAACAGTGAGGAACCTTCATGGCAGATATGCTCGCGGCAGCAGTCACATACGGCGGATACATCAACTTGTTCAAGTTTCTGCTTGTGTTGGCGGCGTTTTTCGGCTGGCTCCCGCTGGCCAACTGGATTTATGAAGACTCCCAGGCCGTCGGCACAAACAAAAACCCGTGGACTCTCGCTGTTGCACTCGTAGGGTCCCTCGGACTGCTCCTTTGGCTGCTGATTCCCATCTACATCATCGGACTGCTGATTTTTGTCATCGCCGTCGGAGGCGTTTCCATGGCCTATGTGATTCACCGGAACGCTTTGGTGGCCGATTTTGAAAAAGTCCTGACCGCCGACCATTTCCGCAACCTGTTTGTCAACGCCGAAAAGAAGCTCCAAAAGGCCTCCCGCGGACTGTCTTTCATTACGGCCAACGGCAACGAAGTCCCCCTGCCCCAGCCCAAAACAACCGAAGCCTACGGCTTTGTAACAACCTGTGAAATTCTGGATGACGCCATCTGGCGGCGGGCCAGTCAGGTCCTCTTCCAGCCTCAAAAAGAAAATTACGAGGTCACCTACATCATCGACGGCGTCCCCGGCAAACAGAACCCCCGAACGCGGGAAGAGATGGATTCCTTTATTTATTACATCAAGCACCTGGCGGCCCTCGAAGTCGAGGAAAAACGAAAACCCCAGCAGGGCCGATTCAAAGTCATCGTCAAGGGAGATCATCTTCATCCGATCAAATGGGAGGTCAGCACCGCCGGTTCAACCGCCGGCGAGCAGATTAAGCTGACTCGGCTGGATGAAAATACCGTCAAAAAAGTCACGGAACTAGGACTGAACGACAACCAAATCGCCTCCATCGAATCCCTCAAGAATGAAACCAAAGGGCTGGTTTTGATTTCGGGACCCGCCGGCAGCGGACGCACGACAACTCTGTATGCCCTGCTGCGCAGCCATGACCCGTTTATGTACAACATCAATACGCTCGAAAAAACGCCGCTGACGGAGCTGCCCAACATTACCCAGAACCTCTTCACCCTCAGCGATACCGGCACCACCAGCTATGCCCGCCGGCTTCAAACTGTGCTTCGCAAAGGCCCCGACATTATCGGCGTTGAAGACTGCGAAGACCCCCAGTGCGCTCAGCTGCTCTGCGCCGCTGTCAAGGATTCTCGAATGGTCTATGCCGTCATGGAAGCCGCCAGCGTCAGCCAGACCCTCGAAAAGTGGATTAAACTGGTGGGCGATAAAGATGCGGCCATCGACTGCCTGACCGCCGTCATCAATCAGCGGCTGGTGCGAATGCTCTGCGACCAGTGCCGTGTGGCTTACAAACCGAACCCGGCTCTGTTCAAAAAGTTCAACATCCCGGCCAACGACGTGGATATGTTCTATCGGCCCGGGGAAATCGAATATGACAAACGCGGCAGACCCATCATCTGCGAAAAATGTCAGGGCACCGGCTACTACGGTCGCACCGGTCTCTTTGAGACCATTCGGTTCACCCCCGATTTGGCCCGGGCCCTCAAGCAGGCCAACAGCCAGCAGGAAATGATTGCCGCCCTGCGGAAAGCCGGAATGCTCTATATGCAGGAGCAGTCCATCAAAAAGGTGTCGATGGGGATTACCTCCATCAATGAGGTCATCCGGAACTTCAGCACAAAAAACACTTAACTGTTTGAAAAACGGAATCCGTCTATGATGCCAACAATTTTGGTTGTAATCATCCTCATCGCTGGAGTGCTCTACTTCTGCTTGAAATGCAACATCATCACAGCCATGACCAACCTGCTGGCCGCTGTCATGGGCTGCATTCTGGCCTTTTCGTACTATGAACAGCTGGCAGGACTTCTGGTGTCCGAAAAATGGGCGGTCTCCTGGATTCAGAGTGCCGCCTTCCTGCTGATTTTCTTTTTCGGCTTCCTGTTTATCCGCGTCTTGTCCGGCTTCCTGGCCAAAGGGGATTTTGACCTCGGGCGTCCTGTCAAACTGATGATTACAATCCCGCTCGGCCTCTTCACCGGCCTGCTGGTCTCGGGGGTGATCCTGATTGCCGCCGCCCTCTCCCCCCTGCCCCCCCAAACATTCTACTGCCGCTATCCGGTCTCGCAACCTCTTCATCTGGGCATCAATTATCCTCCAATTATCAACGCCGATGGGTTCACCACGGCCTTTTATTCCTGGGTCAGCCGGGGGGCGTTAAGCTCCACCAAGAGTTTTGCCGTCCTGCACAGCCATTACCTGACTCGCCTGCATTTGAATCGCTACGCCCTCGGACAGGGCATCCCCGCCGTCTGTTCCCCGAAAGCCGTCAAACTGCCCCTGGGCAACGTCCAACCTGTGCGGCTTCGGGACTTTCCAGACCAGCCCCGAATGGCCGTCGTCCGCCTGGGCATTTCCGGCAACCCCATCCCCAAAGGCGGCGCTGAACAGGATGACAAAATCTCCTTTATTCCCGCCCAGGTTGTTCTGCTCGTAAAGGAAAATGAACAGGCCGGCCATCTCCTCGGTTCAGCCGGTGTGATTTACCCCAGCGGTATCCTCCAGAACAACCAGCTTGTTTCACTCAATCTTCATGAGCCGATTGTCGCGGAAATCAAAAATCTCGGAACTGACCGAACCCTCTGGCTGGATATTGTCTTTCAGCTGCCCCCCGAAAGACAGCCGGTACTGCTGGCCTTCAAACAAAATGCAATCATTGAACTGCCTAAACCCGTCCCCAGCACGGATGAAATTGAAAAAGCCCTGGGTGCAATCTAAACAAAACAGGACTGTTTCTGTCCGGTAAGGGAATCTCTCTGAGCCTCCTCAAAAACAAAAAAACAGGAGGACTCGCACCCGGATGCTTGTCCTCCTGATCTAAACGATTTCTGAAATCCAGCCCGGCTCAGGCACAGAGCGCGGTTTCCTCCAGGTCAATTTCCATCAGGTGTTCCAGATAAAGGTCCAGGTCCTCTTTGGAAAACTGGGCCAGAAACTCCGGCTTGGCTGACTTGTTAATTTCAAGGATGCAATCAATAATTTCTCGTTTACTCATACTGCACATCTCCATATCTTCAGGCCACTCTTACGTCCATGTACAATTTCGTTTATCGGAAGAAGGCCCCTTTTTTCTTGAATTGTCACCAAAACTCCCGGATTGCGGCCTGTTTCAAAACCAGATACAATATTTATACAAAATGGAAACGGAACTACAGGATATAGAATTCCGTCAGCGGTCTGCATCCGGAGCTGCGCAGAACGTCCAATAAAATCTGATTTTCGTCTTTCAAAAGACAGACAAAAAAAGAAAAAATTTTTGTTTTTTTGCTGAATTGGATTGAAAGAACTGACTCAAAATCTCTACAACCAACGCCAAAGCCGAACCGGTCCGAAACTGAAACTCTGGCGGTACGCCGGCCTTCTGCTCACTTACCGGTGTTCTGCGGCTTGTCGGTTCTGTTCCTATTCCTGCAGCCCCCAGGCCGGCGGACTGATGCCGCATGAAATCGCCCTCCAGGCGTGGGATTCACTGGTCCAATTGGCCGGACCTGAGGCCCACATCCATATCACAGGCGGAGAGCCCTTTCTGTATTTCGACCATCTGGCCGGACTGCTCGAGGAAGCCGCTGCAAGAAATTACCCGCCCTTAAATTCTCTTGAAACCAATGGTTTTTGGGTCCAAAATCAGTCCGAGGCCCGAGAAAAACTCCATTTTCTCAACAAAATCGGGCTTCAGGAGTTAGCCGTCAGTTTTGACCCCTTTCATGCAGAGTTCGTTCCCGTCGAATCCGTTCGGACCCTTCAAACGTTGGCTCAGGAGATTCTCGGACCTCATCGAGTCAAAATCCGCTGGGAAAAATATCTCGAAAACTGCCCCTCTGTTGAGGTCTTTTTAGCTCCCCAAAATCGAACGGGTCTTCAAAAAATGCTCAAAGAGGACCGCTGCCGGTTTACAGGCAGAGCCGCCGAATCGCTCGGGCCTCTGGCGGCCGAGCTCCCGCTCGAGCAAATCCAAAAACAATCCTGCCAAAATGTCTTCCTGAATGCCCGCGGGGTCCACATTGACCCGTTCGGAAACGTTTTCTGCGGACAATGCAGCGGCATCATTTTGGGAAACCTTCACCAGAAACCGCTCGAACTGCTGTGGGAAACGTTTGACCCTCCGAATCTCCCCTTTTGGGCCCCTTTATTCCATTCCGGACCGGCTGGACTTCTTCCGCAGGCCGCTGCCGGCGGATACCAGCCCCGACACCTTTATGCTTCAAAATGCCATTTGTGTACGGACCTGCGAAGGTTTTTTTTTGACAAGGGAAGTTTTTTGTCGATAATTGGACCAGAAGAGTGCTATTGTATAGAAAAATGCTGAAGGAAGGATGCGTGTTTCTATCCAGCGAGGTCCGGCTTGGCTGACAATGAAGTAACCAGTTTTGATACGCTTTTCGGGCGCATGGCGGTCGAGCAGAAACTCTGCACGGAAGAAGAGCTGAAAGAGTGTAAAAAAGAGCTGAAAACACGGGCTTCCGGCAGCAACCCGGTCACGCTCGAGCGGCTGATGGTCGAAAAACAGGTCTTAACCCCCTCCCAGGCCGCCCGCCTGAAGGGTTCCATCCGAGAAAGTCGGGATGTCTCCACCCAAATCCCGGGATATCGGGTGCTGGGCAAGCTTGGCTCCGGTGCGATGGCGGTCGTTTATAAGGCCAAGCAGCTCTCCTTGGACCGGACCGTAGCCATCAAGGTATTGCCGAAAAAGTTTGTCCAGAAAAGCGATTATGTCGAGCGATTCTATAAAGAAGGCCGGATTGCCGCCAAACTGAACCACAACAACATCGTCCAGGCCATCGACGTAGGAGAAGTCGGCGGCCTGTATTATTTTGTCATGGAGTATGTGGAGGGAAAAACTCTCTACGATGACCTGTCCAAAGGCAAGATTTTCAGCGAAAAAGAAGCCCTCGATATTATCATTCAGCTGGCCAACGCCTTAGCCCACGCTCACGCGCAAGGCCTTATCCATCGCGATGTCAAACCCAAAAATATCATGATTAACAAAGAAGGCATCGTGAAATTGGCGGATATGGGTCTGGCACGCGAGGCCTCCGACATTAAGGCCGCCAAACACGAGCAGGGCAAGGCCTTTGGAACCCCCTATTACATTGCCCCCGAGCAGATTCGGGGCGAGCTGGACATCGACGGACGGGCAGATATCTATGCGTTGGGCGCCACCCTCTATCATATGGTCACCGGCCGTGTCCCGTTTGATGCCTCCAGTCCTTCGGAAGTCATGCGAAAACACCTCAAGGAGCCCCTTGTCCCGCCGGATCATATTAACACATCTCTGTCGGCCGGCATCTCCGAAGTCATTGAAGTCATGATGGCCAAAAATAAAGAGGACCGCTACAAAAATATGGAGGAGCTGCTCATTGACCTTCAGGCCGTTCGGGACGGCAATCCCCCTGTCATTGCCCGCCAGCGGTTCAATATGGAGGCTCTGGAAAAATTGGAAGACGGGGTCGAGGTCAACCGCACGGATGAAACCAAAAAGATCTATAACGATGAAATCCTCGCCAAATATAAAGTAGCGGTTGTGGCCTTAATTGCACTCAGCGCCGTTCTGTTTTTGATTGTGCTCTTTCTGGCTTTCCAGTTAAAAAATAAAAGTGAGTCGTACGATTCCATGACTTACGGACAGGCCTCTTTTTCGTCATGTCCAGAAATCCCGTCCAAACCCGCCTGAGTATTCTGAACGCCGCGGGCAATCTTTTCAGCCGGCACGGCTACTGCGCCACATCTCTCGACGATATTCTGAATGCGGCAGGAATTACCAAAGGAGCCTTTTACCATTATTTCAAAAGCAAGGAGGATCTCTGCGCAGCCCTGCTCGAAGAAGCCGTTGAATCCGCTCGCCGACTGTTCTTGTCTCTGACGGAGTCCAATCCGTATGAGACCTTTGAACAATGGATGAACCGAATTCTGGACGGCAGCAGTCAGGAAGGTCTCGCCTTTCGGCTTGTTCTGCGCCTTTCCGACGAAACGGCGGTTTTCCACGGCCCTGTTCCAGACCGGCTCAGCCTCTTCTGGGCCGAACAGGTAGGCGGCTTAGAAAAAATTCTTTCTTCATTTCAGACAGAACAAGGTCTCCGGCTCGACCGCCGTTCGTCCGCCCGGCTGCTTCTCAGCACGACCATAGGCCTTATCCGGCTGCAAAACACGGTCCCGGCCGGCCTTCCGACTGAATCCCTGCTGAAAACAGCTCTTCGGCTGATTCTCTCATAAAGGACTGCCGACGGGAGCCGCGGATGAAGCAGGCGGCGTCGATGACGGATTCTGCTGGAACTGCCGCATCATCATTCGCTGCTGAATCTGCATTGACCAGGACATAATTTCCATTAAATGCTGCTTGGACAGAATCAGATGTGTCTGAATTCGCCCGCCCTCCGCTCGGACCCCAACCGCCATCGCACTTTGTGTCTGGAGCGGAATTGACTCTATAATCTCGAAAAACGGCGGCATCGGTGCCTCCGGATTGAGGGCCTGCATCGAACGCATCATTTCTCCGAATCCTTTCATCAGCCGAAGGAAATTAACCGAAATGACTGCATCCGCCGAATCGGCGTTCGGCACGGCTTTCAGGGCCGCCTGCATCTCCGCCGGAATCGGAGCATTCACCGGTAAATCAATCATCTGTTCGACAGACTGGCGGGCCTGCGGTCCCATCGCCATAAACATCGCTTTATTCGTCAAGACAAACGGATAGACAAGTCCCTCCTTGCCGTACATCATCTCCAGCATCTTCTTCTCCTCCTCAGAAGCGCTTTCCGGAAGAGCAAATTGAATTACAACCTGATCGATCGTCGCTCCCTTGTATTGGGCCGCCTTTTCCTGAATCGTAAACGTTGCAGGCAAGCCGAGCAGCCGATAGAATTCATTGGCCAAGCCTTTCTCATCCTTCACCACGTCCCGCATCACCGCCGCATCCGTAATTTCAACCGCCTTTCGAACCGAAAACGGCGGAGTCCCCGCTGTATATCCAAATGAAATGGCTGCCTGTGTCCCCATCGCCTTCATACTTTTGGCCAACAGGGCCTCCGTTTGGCTTCGAAGAGCCGGTTGTTTATCCCCCGCCAGGGAAAGAAAAGCATCCAGAAAAATCCGGTTGACCTTCTCGATCAGCGGCTTATTCAGCACCGCCAGAACATGAACTGGGGCTTCCGCATCCAGATAGCCCCCCATCGAAAAGCCCGGTTTCATCGCCGGGTCGCGTACCAGCATCTGGGCCAGTTCTGTATCCTTTTTGGCCGTAAAAAGCACCTCTGCCGTCAGCTGTTCCGGGACAGGTGAAAGCAGGATGCTCAAGCTGTCCACCTGCACCATCCAGGTATCCAGCACATTGAGCATCGTTGAAATCGCTTCCGGCTTAAATGGCATCGATGCCCCCTTTTGAGCGGCCTCCTGCAGCCCTTCCTGAACCGCCCCCTTGAACGGCTCCGCCGCCATCCCGTAGCCCTTGTCCACATTCAGCCAAAACCACGCCGGAGCTGATACGGCATTTTGAGCATCCGCCGCACTCAGACGAGCCGCCAGAGATTGCTTCTTTTCCTTCAAAATCGTGCGGACAGACTGAAGAGATTGTTTCTGTTCAGCGGAGCCCAGCAGCAGATAGGAGGTGCCCTCCAGCGGAACAAACGCAACAGAACCGATCGACGAACCCGGCGCAGAAAGCGTACAAATCCCGTTCTCATCTATCCCCTGCGAGTAAGGACTCGATGTGTACGCTTTGGCATCCGATACCGGCAGCAAAATCACCGTCATGGGGTCCCCGCCTGTCGAATCCAGAAGAATCGCTGCGGCAATGGTTCCGGTTTTATCCACCCCATTCAGCATCGGGTCGCCTAATGCCCCCCCCAGAAACGTCGTAAACATCACCGAAAGAGGCATCGGAGATGCACCGGCCAAATATTGATCCAGTTTTTCCAGCGTTCCGGTAAAATGATTGAGTCGAAAACAAATCAGCGTCTCGGCAGGCAACAAATCGAGGATTGCGTCTTTTGATGATGAGGCCGAATAACCGGCCGATACGAACAACCCGCCAACCGACAAAAGAAGACATAAAAGAACCGGAAACAATCTTCGATTCATACGAACGCTCCTTTCAAAAAGCAGCTGTAAGCAACAGTTTCTATTATCAATTCACACAAAATCTTAAGACTGGCCTTTTCAAGATTTTGTTACACAAAAAATTTTTTATTTCATTTGAAAAATCTTTAGAATTTCCTCCTTTTTCTTCAGAGGCCCTGCAAGAATCGGGATATATTCTCCCTGATAAGATTCTGGGGTAACAGGAAAGAGAGATTTTCCCTCTGGAGAAGACACAAATCCGCCCGCCCGTTCCACCAACAAAGCGCCGGCCGCAATATCCCAGAGACGAGAACGAATAGTCACAGAGCCCACCATCGCCCCTTTGGCAACATAGGCCAGGTGCAGGGCTGTCGAACCCAGACAGCGAAAACGGGTTTTGACCATAATGGTCTGATACGGCTTAGCAAACTCCTCCGTCAAATGGCTCTCAATTCCAAAGCAGGCAAATCGATTCAGGTCTTGCCGGCTCACCTCAATCCGGGAACCGTTCATCTGCGCTTCCATCTCGGCCGCGGCTGTAAACATCGAATCCGTCGCCGGCTCAAAAACCACTCCGACAATCGGCTGTCCATCCTGCAAGGCGGCAATGCTCACCGAAAAACACAGCAGGCCGTTGGCAAAGTTGTTCGTACCGTCAATCGGGTCAATAACCCACCAGATTCTCTGATCGCCGCGCGGCGCCAGCTTAAACAGCTTGCCGCCGTGCCCCTCCTCACACAAAAAACCATGGTCTGGATAGGTCTCCTTGATATGGTCCACGATAATCTTCTGGCAAATCGGGTCGGCCTGCGTAACCAGCTCATCCGCATCCTTCTGCGCTGCATGAACAAAGCGAAGCTCTTCCAGGGCCCGTTGCCCCGCCAGACGCGCCGCCACCACAGCCGTCTCGAGCAAATAACTGATTTCCGTCGAAGACAAGCCCATATCTTCCCTTTCTTCTTGACCGATAAACCTAAACACTTTATTTTAACAGAGCCGATGAACAAATGCCAGTCGATAAGTCCAGGAAAATCTTCCAACCGCATTTCTCCCAGAGGGCGGATTGTTGCCGCTTTTGTCGCCTTAGTTCTTGCCGCCGGATTCGCCTTTTTCCATGCCTGCGACCGGCAATGGCTCGACATCAGTCCTATTCTCGGCGTCTGCGGCTTCAAACAGCGGTTTGGTCTTCCCTGTCCCGGCTGCGGTTGGACCCATTCCATCCAGGCCTTTGCATCGGGGCGTATTGGAGAGTCCTTTTATCTTCAACCCGCCGCCGCCGTCTCTTGTCTGGCGTCCGCGGCGGCCTTTTTTTTTGCTTTACACATCGCCATTTTTGGGATAAATTCCTCGTTTTTGAGGTGGGCACGCTCACCCGGAGGATGTAAAGTGATAATTCTTGCAGCTGCCCTGATTATCCTGGTTGGATGGATGGCTGTTTTGCTGCTGACCCTTATCAGGCAAAGTCAAGCCTGAAACAAACAGAATGAGACCCAAAAAAATACGCTTTTGTCATTGGTTTTCGGCGGCGGGACTGCTGGCCCTGCTGGGCGGATGCACACCGCTCGGGTTTCTTCTCAGTCCTTCTTCCTCGGAACGGAAAATTGCCGCCCAGTTCCCCCTGTATGCACAAAAAGATAAATCCGTCTATCTGGCGGTTCGCCCGTCCGCCGGCAGCCGAACCGATGCGGACGTGCCGGGACTCCTCCAGAAAACACTGGCCGCCGATTTCCAGCGAAAAATCGGCGTCCCGCCCGAAAAGATTTTTCAGATGCCGGCGGCTCTTCACAATCCTTCCGCTGCCTTTTCCTGGTCTCAGGCGGAGCAGGAGGCACGCCGTGTTCAGGCCGCGTATTTGCTCTCGGTTGAAATCGTTGAATTCCAGGCCGTGCCTCTGAGCTCACAAAACTATTATATGGGCAATCTGGCGGTCCGCGCATTTTTGGCGGAAACGCAATCCGGGCAGATTGTCTGGCCCCATGAAAAAACCCCGCGGCTGATTCGAGTCGCCGTGGACTTTGAACCCAAAGGACGCTCTCAGCTGGTCCATCGCATGCTCACAGCCGTCTCCCACTGCATCGTCCGGCACCTCTACCCGTGCTCCAAAGCCGCTTTCCGAGTCAGCGAAGAATTGGAACCGCTTGAATCCCTTATGAACTCTACAGAATAGGAGATTTCAAACCATGTACCGAATTCTCATTACCGACAAACTGGCCCAGGAAGGAATCGACCTGATCAACTCCGCACAAGATTTCGAAGCTGTTGTGCGCACGGGAATCAAAGAAGAGGAACTGGCCTCGATTATCGGCGATTATGACGGCCTGATTATCCGCAGCGACACCAAAGTCACCGCCAAAGTGCTCGAACGTCCCGGCAAACTGAAAGGCATCGCCCGCGCCGGCGTCGGCATCGACAACGTGGACGTCCCCACCGCCACACGCAGGGGGATTCTGGTTATGAACACCCCCGGCGGCAACACCCTCAGCGCCGCCGAACATACCATGGCGCTGATGCTGGCCCTCAGCCGCAATATCGTCCCCGCCTGCAACAGCCTCAAACGGGGAGAATGGGACCGCAAGCGCTACACCGGCAACCAGCTCAACAACAAAACCCTCGGCATCATCGGTCTGGGCCGAATCGGAATGGCCGTGGCCAAAATGGCCCTCGGCTTCAATATGAAAATTCTCGGCTATGACCCCTTTGCCGCACCGGTTGAGGCGGAAAAACTGGGAATTACCATTACGGATTCTCTGGAAAGAATCTTTAAAGAATCCGATTTCATTACTCTCCATGTTCCCAAAAATGAAAAAACCCTGAATATGATTACCGCCAAGGAAATGAAACTGATGAAGCCGAGCTGCCGGCTGATTAACTGCGCCCGCGGCGGCATCATCAACGAAGAAGACCTTTACAACGCTCTGGCCGCCAAAACCATCGCCGGCGCCGCCCTCGACGTCTTCTCCAAAGAGCCGCCGGAGAATACCCGTTTCAAAGAACTGGACAACTGCCTGGTCACCCCGCACCTGGGGGCCAGCACCGAAGAAGCCCAGATTGAAGTGGCGGTCGAAGCCGCCCAAATCCTGATGGACGCCATCAAAGGCGGGCCCATCCGCAACGCCGTCAATGCCCCGGCCATGGGCGGTCTGTCCCCCATCATCAGCCAATACGCCGCTCTGGCCCAGCGAATCGGCTCCCTGGCCAGTGCGATGGTGTCCGGACATCTCAAAAACGTGCAAATCGAGTTCCGCGGCTCCATCGCCGAAAAAACCGTGGACCCGATTGCCACCTCGTTCGCCATCGGACTGCTTCAGCCGCATTTTGACACCACCGTGAACCTTGTGAATGTCCACTTTCTGGCCAAAGAGCGGGGCATCAGCATCGATCAGACAAAAAATCCGGAAATCAAAGACTTCGAATCCACATTCGCCGCCACCGTCCAGACCGATCAGCATAAACGCACAATCGTCGGAACCGTCTTCGGCGGCAATCTGCCTCGGATCATCGAAATCGACGGATTCCCGATTGAAGTAACCCCCGAAGAGGCCATGCTGATTATCTTTAACGATGACAAGCCGGGCGTCATCGGCGCCGTCGGAACCATTTTAGGCAAGCACGGCATTAACATCAACACCATGGGCGTCGGCCACAAAAGGGCCGAAGGCAAAGCGATTCTGGCCTTCAGTCTGGACAAGCTGCCGGATGAAAAGGCCGCAGATGACCTGAAAAATCTGGAGTTCGTCAACGAACTGTACATCTGCAAACTTCAGTAAATCCCGGACAAAACAAACAAGCAGGTTGGAATCAGCCCCGCCCTGCCGAATGGACAGGGCGGGGATGCTTTGCCTTTACGGAGAAGACATGCAATGACGGCAGGAAAACGCACCCAGACGAAACAGCTGAATCTGGTTTTTGACGAGACGGAAAACACCGCCCCCCAGGCCGTCCTGCCAGAACGGACCGCTCCAGAGGTTCTGGAAGACCGGGAAACACCCGCACCTTCCTCCGGCCTCCGCAAACGGAAAGCCGTTGCAGCCACTGCCGAATCGCTGGCGGCCAAACAGCGAGACATCAGCGTCAGTGAATTCTTCGCCAAAAACCGCCACCTGCTCGGTTTTGACAATCCCCGCAAAGCCCTTCTGACCGCCGTCAAAGAAGCCGTCGACAATTCGCTGGATGCCTGCGAAGAGGCCCATATCCTGCCGGATTTGGAAATCTCCATCCAGCCCTTCAACGGCTCTGAAAACAAATTCACCGTCTCCGTGCAGGACAACGGACCAGGCATTGTCGGCCAGCAGGTCCCGAATATCTTCGCTCGGCTTCTGTACGGCAGCAAATTCCACACCCTGAAAATGAGCCGCGGTCAGCAGGGCATCGGCATCAGTGCCGCCGGAATGTACGGCCTGCTGACGACGGGCCAGCCCGTGCAGATTATCACCCGCACCAGCCCCAAGAAAAAAGCCCGTCATTACCACGTCCAAATCGACACCGCCCGCAACCGCCCGGAAACCATCCTCGATGAAGAATGCGATTTTGAGCTTCCGCACGGAACCCGTGTGACCATCACCCTCGAAGGACGCTATCAAAAAGGACGCCAGAGCGTCGATGAGTATCTGGCACAAACGGCTATGGCCAATCCTCACGCCCGGATCGTTTATCGAACACCGGACGGCCAGACCGTCGAATACCCCCGCCGCAGCAGTCATATGCCCTTTATTCCCATCGAGGTCAAACCCCACCCCTACGGCGTCGAATTGGGCGTTCTTTACAAAATGGCTCGGGAAACCAACGCCAAAACCCTCTCCGAGTTCCTCCGGACCCAGTTTTCCCGAATCAGCGACCGGCTGGCCGCCGAAATCATCCAGAAAGCCAAACTGTCCGCCAAACTGAAGCCCGAAAAAATCACCCTCAAAGAAGCGGAGGCGCTTCATACCGCCATTCAGGATACCAAAATCATGGCCCCGCCGACCGACTGCATCGGCCCTATCGGCGAAGAGGCACTCATCGAAGGGCTCAAACGCGTGGTTCAGGCCGAGTTCTATACCAGCTGCACCCGTAAACCCGCCGTCTATCGGGGCAATCCTTTTCTGGTGGAAGCAGCGCTGGCCTTCGGCTTTCAGGATGAAGAGGCCGAAGCAGAATCCGATGACAAAGAGCCGATGCTTCGCCTCGTCCGTTTCGCCAACCGCGTCCCCCTGCTCTACCAGCAGTCCGCCTGTGCCGTTTATAAGGCCGTGCTCGAAACCAACTGGAGAAACTACGGAATCAGCCAGAGCCGCGGTGCCCTGCCTACGGGCCCCATTCTGCTGATGGTCCATATCGCCTCCGTCTGGGTCCCCTTTACCTCCGAAAGCAAAGAGGCCGTGGCCCATTACCCTGAAATCATCAAGGAAATCAAACTGGCCGTTCAGGAATGCGGACGAAAACTCGGGATGCATGTCCGCCGCCAGAAACGCATCCACACCGAGATGCTCAAACGCAGCTACATCGAAACCTATCTGCCCTATATCGGCGAGGCCCTGCGGGATATTCTCGCCCTCCAAGACAACCAGGTCCACATCGTCCAGGAAAAACTCAAACACATCCTCGAAAAAACCCGTTCCATCTGACAAGAATCTGTGTATCTTTCCGGACAGATGACCGCTGCCCTGCTGTCCTCACCATCTTTTCCGGAAGACCCTCATATTCTTAAGACACAGCAGTTCTCTGAATTGCCCGCAGGAAACGATGGCTTCTTCAACCGCCCGGCGAACCCCCTCGAATTTCTCGACACCGGCATCATGAAAAATGAGAATCCCCTTCCGGATTACGGTTCCCAGAGCCGAATATCCAGCCGAACATCTTCATAGCGATGGGAACCATCCACAAATAGAAGACGAATCGGCTCATTCCGCCCTTTCGCCGCCTCCTCAGACGTCATCCGAAGCGGACAAACAACATCCCAGACCGAATGAAAGCGAAGATTTTCAAGAAAAACCTCATAACTGCCGCGAAGATGCGGATCGACCGCAAAGACCTTCTCCGCACGGCCGGCTTTCTTCAGACCGGACGCCAGCACAATCGCTGATTTGCCCTTAAAAGAACCGATTTCAACAACAGAACCTTTCTTTTTGGGAAAATAGACAAAATAAAAAAAAGAGGGGCAGAACCTCTTTCTCGGACAAATGCCTTTCAATCTCGGAAAGCACCCGAAACTCAGGAACCGTCAATACCTTCAAAAGCAGACGATTCATCCTTTTTGCACGCCAGGCGCTGAGACAAAAAAAACCGGGGAATTGATGCAGACTTCGGCTTAAGAACAGGAAGTTTCTCGTTTTTCGGCTCAAACAATGACACGGCCTCCTTCCCAATCCAATTCTGGCAGAATTATAAAAAACCGAACGGATTTTTGCAAGAATCGGACCATTCCTGCCGTTTTTCAAACCGAAAGGAATGAAAACTCCCTTCCACGGCCCCACAGCCCGGAAAATCACCCTCTTAACGAAGGGGTTCGCTGTTTCCGTTATCGGGGCAGATAGCCGCGGACCATGTAGTGGAGGTCTTCATTTTCAAACGGACGCGGGTCCGGCACCCGGTTTTTGGCCAGGTTGATGGTGTCCGGGTCCTCCCAGCGGTGCCGCTCAGCGTGTCCGTCCGCAAACCCAATCGTACTGGTATTGTTGTGAAAATACGCCGGCACATCCCACCACGTATAGGACGCCCCCTGCAGCAGCACAAACCCGCCCAAATTCACCGTTTGCCCCCGGGCCGCCGCATCCTCCTCCACAAACACATGCTTATAGGCCGGATTGTGAATCTGGTCCAGTTTGACCGCCACAAACAGCGGCTTGGACACCCCCGACGGCGCCACCACCGCCGTGCGGTACTGCGCGATCGGCGTATAAATCCCCCCTTCCCGGCTGATAAAGTCCTCCCCGTTCATCAGACCGGTAATCGCATAGCTGCGGAAGGTCGCCTGCGGTTCGATGTATTTGGCGATGTTCTTGTCCCCCGG
>CALEDR010000011.1 GCA_937949545.1 uncultured Phycisphaerae bacterium | reverse complement strand
AAGCAGGCCGAATTAAGTCAGCAGCTTAGCCAGAGTCAAACAACCATAGAGGAATTGCAGAAGCAGATTTCACAGAAAAAAGCGACTCCGGCTTCAGCCACCGGTTTTCAGGTAGGAGAAGTCTCGGTGGATGAAAAAGCGGGAACGATTACGGTTACCCTGGAGAATACCATTCTTTTTGCTCCGGGCAGCGCCAAGCTGAAATCGACGACCAGTTCTGAGCTGGACCATATTTATCGGGTCATTCGTGAGCGGTATTCCGGCCGTCAGATTGATGTCGTAGGCCATACGGATTCCGACCCGATTCGCAAGACGAAAAATCTGTGGGAGGACAACTGGGACTTGTCGGCAGGCCGTGCTTTGACGGTTTTGCGTTATCTGGTGAATAAGGGAATTCCGCCGCGTCAGATTCGGGCGGTGGCCTGCGGAGAAAGCCGACCGGTTGCATCCAATGCTACGGCGGCGGGCAAGGCCAAGAACCGCCGAGTCGAGATTGTCGTCCATATGCGGTAAAGCTGACAATCTATTCAAGGTCTGAGATAGCCGACGGCGCTGAGCGTGCCGTCGGCTTTTATTGTAATGGTAACGGCTCCATGACGGGGGGTATAGAAGTCGGCAGCCGGGTCATCGAGAGGCAAGACGGAGGACAGTCGCTGCGGTGCGCAGCTGACCAGGCGTACGGACGGCTGAAGCCGACGAATCCAGCCGGGCAGGTTGTTTCGTCCGGATCCGTGATGCGGCAACAGCAGTACATCCACTTTTAATTCCGGGTACAATGTTTCGATTGCCCGCTGGGCTGTTTCTTCGATATCACCGCAGAGGAGGACTTTTCGTCCGGCGTATTCGAGCAGAAGGACTTCGGATTTGTTGTTGTCTGACAGAGAAATATCTTCTGCCGCGGAGGGGGTCGGCCAAAGGCGGTGCAGCCGGACCGCTCCCAAAGAGGACGGAAGTTCCATTGACGAATGCAGAAGCTCTTCTTGTGTGAGAATCGTTTTCAGGAAGGCCGCAGCCCGCGAACGGTCCGCCCGCTCGAAAAATCCGGAATTGACATAGACCGCTTGGGTCGGAACAGAGGAAAGAACTTCCGGCAGGCCGTTGTAGTGGTCCAAATCCCCGTGGCTGATGACGGCGATATCAAGCGATTCGATTCCCTCGGAGAGCAGATAGGGCAGAACAATCCGTTCGCCGGGGTTTTTGCGTGTGATGGAACCGGCATCAAACAAAAAAGTTTTGCCGCCGGGGAATCGTCCTGCGACGGCCAGACCATGGCCGACGGACAGACAGGTCAGTTTTAAATCCGTTGAGAGAAACCGGCTGAAACGCACCGCTGGGGGGAGTAACAAGAGCAGGGCTGCGCCTGTCCAGAGAAGGGCGGATTTCCCCTTTGCTCCGGCAGGCAGACCTCGAACCAAGGTAAGCCACACGTAGGAAAGCAGAATGGGGCCGAGGCCGACGCGGCCTATCTGGAAAGACAAAAGGTTTGCCTCGGCGATTTTTACGGTCAGGCTGCAAAATGCATCACTGACCCTGTCCAGCAGGACGCTGCAAACAGCTGCTGCTGTCGGCAGCAGCGGCAGAAGGAGAATCTTCAGAAAACCGGTCAGCAGAACCAGAAAAACCAGCGGAAACAGCAGAACCGTCCAAAGGGCCGAAAGGGGTGTGAATGAACCGAAATGGTACAGCAGAATGCCGGCTCCGCCCAGCCAGGCGGCATAGCCGACGGACAGAAGTTTCAGGATGGATTCCGACAGCATGCAGACAAACGAGCCGACAAGAGACTCCGAGAGGGCTGGATAGAAGGGGACTTTCAGAAACAGACGAAACAGGTTGAGGAAAATCGGTTCATAGAAAAAGAGAATGCCGGCCACGGAAGCATAGGAGAGCTGCCAGCCCGCGGTAAAAAGGTCCATCGGTCGGAACAACAGCAGCATCAGAGTGGTTAAAGACAGGGTGTTCAGCGGGCGCGGATGCTGACCGAGCAACACGGACAGAAGGAAAAACTGGGCAAAAACAACCGCCCGAAGCGTCGGAGCACGCGGCGGAACAAGCACGGCATACGCCAGAAGCAGGAGCATACACAGCGCGGCACGAAAACGTTTGCTGATTCCGAAGAGCCGTCCCGCCTGCCAGAAAAGACCGGCCAGAATTCCTACATGCATTCCTGACAGACTGATAAAGTGGGCCAGACCGGTTTTGCGAAAGGCCGCCTGGATTTTTGTATCCAGGCCGGAGCGTTTTCCGAGCAGCAGGGCATCGGGCAGAGTGGAAAATTCTTCGGATTCCCCTCCCCAGGCGCGGAGAGATTCAGATATGCGGGTACGGAAGCGCTGAATGGCGGAAAGCCGGTGTCCTTTTCTGTCCCACGGCAGAATTTCGACGGCCTCGATGCCGGGAATGACGGCCGTCATGAAAATTCCCCGGGCGGCCAGGGAATCTGCATAATGGAACATTCCGGGATTGTCAGGTGGCGGCGGTTTTTGAAGCGTACAGTGAAATCGAATCCGCTGACCGGCTGAGAGTGTGCGGATGGGCTGATTGATGGAAACGGCGAGGGTGCCGCTCGCCCGCTGCCAGCCGTCGAAGGTGAGGGCTTCTTCAACGGCCAAAAGGAACGATGTGGACGGCGGTGTCCACTGATATTTGGCAAACACCCATCGCGTGCGGTCTTCTATCTGCGGTTCGGTCAGGAGCATTCCTCCTAATGTCGCCAGGGCGGGGACGGATCCTGCCTGGCGGCGGATGTCCAGCGGAGAGGGGGTGTGAAAAAGTTTCAGGCGAACCGCACCGGCTGCCGCGGCGGCCAAACCGGTTAACAGAAGCACGACCTGAAGCCGGCGGATTGGCCTTCGGATTTTTCCGATACACAGAGAACCCCCTGCAAGGAGAAACAGAACAGAAAGCCAAAGGAATAAAGGCAGATTTGTATAATTCTGAAGGACCAGCCCTGTCAGAAAACCGGCGGCAATCGGAAGGAGCGGACAGGATTGAAGGATTTGCTCGGCAAAAGGGCGTTTTTCTTTCAGCTGGTTCTGAAGGGCCTCCAGTTCAAGCCGAATGGGGTCGGCCTGAGGCCTTTGGTTCTTCACAGCCCTTTCGTCCTCCTTCGTTTTTTCTTTTTTTCAGAACCAAGGATTATGATTTCGGTTCAATGCGCTCGCGATTGCCCATATAGGGTCGAAGCACTTCCGGAATTGTGATGCTGCCGTCGGCGTTTTGATACAATTCAAGAATCGGAATCAGGACGCGCGGGGACGCAATAACCGTGTTGTTTAAAGTATGGCAGTATAGATTTTGCTTTTTGGAAGTGCGGTACCGCAGATTCATTCGGCGTGCTTGAAATTCATAGAAACGGCTGGCGGAGTGTGTTTCGCCGAAACTGTTTCGAGACGGCATCCAGGTCTCGATGTCGAATTTCTGAACCTGACCGCGGCCGAGATCGCCGGTGCAGACATTCACGACTCGATAGGGCAGATTGAGGGCCTGCAGTACCGCCTCGGAATTGGCGAGGATTTCGTGATGATAGGCGATGCTCTTGGCCTCGTCGTTTTCGCCGATAATGACCTGTTCGACCTTGTCGAACTGGTGGATACGATAGAGGCCGTAAGTGTCTTTGCCGGCGGCTCCGGCTTCCCGGCGAAAGCAGCTGCTTAAGGCGACGAATTTGACGGGAAGCATTTCTTCGGAAAGCAGCTCGCCCATGTAATATGCCGTCAAGGGCACTTCGGCTGTGCCGGCCAGATTCAATTCATCCCGTTCCATTCGATAGGTTTGCTCTTCGGCTCCCGGGTAATAACCGGTACCCCGCATGGCCTCATCCCGCATCAGCAGCGGTACGACCATCGGTTTGTAGCCCCGCTGAACCATAAAATCCATCGCAAATCGGAGGACGGCATAATGGAGAAGCGCCCCGTCTCCCTTGAGGAAATAATTGCGGGTACCCGCCAGTTTAACACCTCGTTCGACATCAATGATGTCCAGCATCTGTCCGAGCTGGATATGGTCTTTGGGTTCAAAGTCAAACTGTCGAATGGTGCCCCATCGGCGTATCTCAACATTCTGGGTGTCATCTTCGCCGTAAGGAACTTCCGGAGCGGGCGGCTGCGGCACCTGAAGCAGCAGAGCATCGAACTGGGGCTGAAGCTCTTTGATTTTTTGCTCCAGCTCGGCTTCGAGGGTTTTCAGCTCGCTGAGGGTTTTCAGGCAGGCCTGTTTTTTTTCGCCATCCAGCCGCGGGATTTCCTTGCCCAGGCGGTTTTTTTCCGTGGTAATGTCCTGCAGTTTCTTTTTGACATCCAGAAGGGTCGCGTCGATGGCCAGCAGTTCATCGATATCTACATCAAACTTCTTGGCTTTGGCGCCGTCCTTAAACAGCTGCGGATTTTGGCGAATCAGTTTGATATCGATCATGGTTCTCTCCGGTTAAAACCTTCTGTCAAAACCGTTTAAGGTCGAAAGCGGCGAATGACAAGGACATTGTTTTGGCCGCCGAATCCAAAGGATTCTTTCAGGACTGTTTCCACTTTGGCTTTTCGCGGCTGATTGGGCACATAGTCCAGGTCCAGCGCCGGATCCGGGTCGTGAAGGTTCATCGTAGGCGGCAGGGTTTGGGTTTGGATGGCCATTACACAGGTAATCAGTTCCGCACAGCCGGTGGCGCCGATGAGATGACCGAACTGGCTTTTGGGACTGCTGCAGGGGATTTGATAGGCGCGCGGCCCGAAGACCTTCTTGATGGCCAGCGTTTCGATAAAGTCGTTTTCAGCGGTACTGGTCCCGTGCGTGCTGATGTAGTCGATGTCTTCGATGCCGACACCCGCATCCTGCAGGGCAGCGCGCATTGCCTGAACGGCTCCGCGTGCCTCTTCGTGCATATCCGTGACCCGAAAGGCGTCGCTGCTGCTGCCGAAACCGATGATTTCCGCCAGGATTTTCGCCCCGCGTTTTTGGGCGGAGGACAGAGATTCGAGGATGACAATCGCTCCGCCCTCGCCGAGAACAAAACCGTCTCGGCTGGCAGTAAAGGGACGTGAGGCCGTCCCCGGGCTGTCGTTTCGGGTGGACAGGGCGGTCAGCCGATTAAAGCCCATTACACCGAGCGGATGAATCATGGAATGGGCCCCGCCGGCAATCATAACATCCGCCTTGCCCTGTCGAATCAGCATAGCGGCTTCGCCGACGGCTTGTGTGCTGGCGGCGCAGGCTGTCAGGCAGCTGCGGATGATTCCGCGGGCGCCGGTTAAGACGGCCAAATGAGCCGCCGGCATATTGGTTTCCTGTTCGAGTTCGTGTTCAGCCGACATCATCGCAAAGGTGGTGTCTGTCCAGACGGACCAATCCATCTGCTGGGTTTGGCTGTTCCAGGCCTTGACGATAGCGGTGAAGAAGGCGTCGCTGTCCATCGCCCCTTCGCCGGCGCCCAGATAGATGCCCATTCGTCGACGGTCTACCCCATCGACGGGGGTATCGGTTTCCGTGTCGATCCCGGCTTGCCGACACGCTTCTTTAGCAGCTCCGAGGGCAAATAAACTGCCCCGATTGCAATGACGGTGACGTTCGGGGGTTTTCAAAACCTTGCTTAGGTCAAAGTTTTTGACTTCCGCATCAAAGGTCGTCGGATAAGTCGAGGCATCAAAGAGGGTGGTGTAGTTCATTCCGTTTCGGCCTGTCATCAGTCCCTCCCAAGTGGAAGCGACATCGTTGCCCAGCGGACAAACAAGTCCCATTCCCGTGATGACAACCCGTTCCTTCATTTACTTAGGCTCCTCATATCGTTTTAAAACGACAGCAGCGGTCTGGCCCCCAAAACTATAGCCGCAGCAAAGAACCGTTCGAACAGACCGTGTTGCGGGCTTTTGGGGGAATAGCAAGCGGCAGCCGTCCACCGGGGTTTCAAGGTTGAAAGCGGCGCCGATCGTTTGGTTTTGGATGGCCAAAACGGCGGCAGCGATGTCCAAAGCACCCGACGCAGAGCCGGTGTGGCTCAACTGCCCCTTCAGAGGCCAGACGGGGACTCGGCTGACAGCACTGCCGAGAATTTTTTCCAAAACGGCCGCTTCGATGCGGTCGTCGGAAGGAATAGCTGTTCCGGTCGGGATAATCAAGTCAAGTTCTTCGGGGCGGACCTTAGCTTCCTCAAGGGCCTGACAAATGGCAATTTCAAGTCCTTCCCCGTCCTGTAAATGAATATAGTCATCGGTAATCGCGGCTGCACTGGAAGCGCCGCCGGCATATTCAGCCAAAATCGATGCTCCTCGCTGACGAGCCCAATGGAGGTCTTCGAGAATCAGCACACCGGCTCCTTCGCCGAAGACCGAGCCGTCAGCTTTGGCGTCAAAGGGTCGGCAAGCCGCCGCCGGATTGTGATTTCCTGAAAAGGTGGATCGCTTCAGCAGACATTGACGCACCATCAGAAGCGGGTTGACTTTGGCTTCCCCGCCGCCGGCCAGGACAATGTCGGCATCTCCGCGCTGAATCATTTCCGCCCCTTCGCTGACGGCAATGTGAGAGCTGACTTCGCCGCAGGTAATGGTATTGCTGGGCCCCTGGATATCATGAATAATTCCGATATGGCAGGCCAGCATATTCGGCAGGTATTTGAGCAGCCAGAGAGGGGTGACGGTCGGGATGCCTTCCCGACCCCATTTTTTCATATCAAACCGTCCGTTTTCCGCCGAAACCGCTACAGAAGGAGCAATTTCCGGCAGTTCACAGCTGATGATACCGGAGGCAAAATCAATGCCGGTTCTTTCGGAGGGAAGGGTGGGGTGTTCTGGGTTTATTGTTTTGGTCACCAAACCGGCGGAACGGACCGCTTCATCGGCCGCAATAACCGACAGTTCGATATCGCGACACATCAATTTGGCGGCTTTTCGATAGGATTTAGGGACATAGTCGCGAATATTGTATTCCGGGACCTCTCCAGCAATCTGGCAGGGCATTTTGACGGGGTCAAAAGCACGAATTCGTCCGATGCCGCAACGACCCTGGAGGAGGCCTTCCCACATTTGACGGCTGGTTAATCCGAGGGGGCTTACGGTTCCGACGGCTGTAATGACCACACGGCGTCCTGCCATCAGAAAGAGCCCTCCGGAGAATCTTCCTGCACAAATCCATCGAGCAGGGAACAGAAGGTATCGGTGAAAACAAAGTTTTCTTCAGGAAACCGTTTGCCGGACAAATTTTTGTCGATATGACTGAACATCAGACTAATCCGCGCGATCAAGTCCTGGCCGCGGCGGATTTCCCCTTCTGTGCTGGCTGCTTCCGGCGAGATGCTTTCAATCTGAGCGTGCAGCGTGATGGTATCACCAGGCCGGACATAGTGGTAAAAGACGGCTTTTTTAATTTTAGCCAGAATCACTTTCTCTTGAAAGTTGCGGGCCTGGCCGACCAAAATACCGGCGGTTTGAGCCATCGCCTCAATCATTAGGCATTCCGGCATAACCGGAAAACCTGGAAAATGGTCGTGCAGATGCTCCTCGGCGAGCGTGACATTTTTCAGTGCTACGGCTCGTTTGCCGCTTTCGAATTCAAGAAACTTGTCAATCCAAATCCAGCGCATTTTTTATCGGGGAAAAAACGGCCGGGCTGAACACAGCCCGCCGCCCAAAAGGTTCTTCAAAACTGCGGTATCAGCCGTTCAGTTTTGCATCCAGAAAGTTGACAATGGCACCAACGGTAAACAGGTCGGCGATTTTGTTGACATCGGGGTCTTTGGCAAAATCGCTCAGGTTGGTATGAGGCATCCGGGCCTTCAGTTCCGCCAGCCCTTTGGCCGTCAGTTTTCCGCCGCTGACAAATTCCGGGTTGTTCAGCACACTTTCGGCGGGGAAGAGCTCTTCGCGGGGGACCTTGATGTTGAACGTTTTTTCAAGACGGAACACAATATCGAGAAAGTCGATGCTTTCCGCCCCCAGATCGCCCATCAGGGTGGCCTCTTCCGTCACATCCTCTTCATCTAAACCGAGTGCATCCACCAAAACGTCCTGAACTTTTTTGAAGATTTCCTCGCGGCTGATTGCCATAATTAGATTTCTCCGTAGATTTCAATCCCTGATTTTGCTGCCCGAAGCCGCCGGCCCGGGGCTGACTTTATGCTTCTGAGTATAAAAGCTTCCAGCGTTGTTTCATCTGTTCAATGATTTGTCCGTCCAGACGAGCCATTTTGGGGTTTTCATCGCTGAGGTTAAAATGACGCAGCGTGAATTTGGCCTCGACGATGGACTCATTCCCGCAGATTCCCTCGCCGCTGAAACTGCTGGTGTTCGGCTCAATGGAGTGAGCATCTACACGATACTGAATCTGCATTCCGGGAGCCGCAAAACTCTTGTACCGGACATTGCGGGCCGATTCGAGCAGAATCATGCTGTGCGCAAAATCTTCGGCCTGACGAACCAGCCAGGAAGCCGATTCAATCAGACCTTCCAGCAGTAAAACGCCGGGCAGGACCGGGAATATCGGAAAATGGTCCGCCAGATACTCCTCGGCCAGTGAGACATTTTTCACAGCCGAAAGAGATTCTCGCGGTTTCAGAGCCGTAATTTTATCAATCAGAACAAATTTCATGCCCAGAAATTGTAGTAAGATTCGAACGGTTTTCCAGCATTTTTTGGCGCAAATTCCAAAAAAACAAGACTTTCTATGTCTTATAGATTTGGGAAAATCCTATCTGCAGGGAAGAAAATCTCTAAAATAGGGAGATTTTTCCAGATAGGTTTCTACAAAAGGCGGCGGTCGGATTCGAACCGACGAATAACGGTTTTGCAAACCGTCCCCTTGAGCCGCTTGGGTACGCCGCCGGACAGTCTATATCCTATCTTGAGGCGATTTTTGTTTCAAGCAGAAATTGTTTTCCCGCTGATTTCTTTCGAAAAATGGGCCCGCAAGGATTCGAACCTTGGACCAAGGGATTATGAGTCCCCTGCTCTACCGCTGAGCTACGGGCCCCAAAAAAGAGCGAACTCGACGAAACCAGTATGGTATAGTAAACTGGCCTTATCGTCAATGAGTGCACAGAAATAATGAGCCCCAAAAAAGAAAATTGCTTATTGCCGGCCTCCCCACAGGAGATGCGAGCCCTCGGATGGGAACAGCCGGACATCATCCTGATTACCGGGGATGCCTATGTGGACCATCCGGCTTTTGGGGTGTCTCTGATAGGCCGATGGCTTCAGAAACACGGTTATCGTGTGGCAATTTTGGACCAGCCGGACTGGCGTCAGGTTGAGCCGTTTCGCCAATTCGGGCCGCCGCGTCTGTTTTGGGGGATTACATCCGGCTGCATTGACTCTCGGCTTGCGATGTATGCTTCGATGGGGCATCGGCGGAAGAAGGACGACTACAGTCCGTCCGGCCGGACCGATTTGCGTCCGGACAAACCCCTAGCGGCTTATACGGCCCGCTGTCGGGAGGCCTTTAAGGGTATTCCGATTGTTTTAGGCGGGCTGGAGGCCAGTTTGAGACGGCTGGTTCATTACGACTATGTAGAAGACCAGCTGAAACGCTCCATTTTGATTGAGGCCAAGGCAGATTTGCTGGTTTTCGGGATGGCGGAGCGGCAGATTCTTCAGATTGCCCGCCGACTCGATGCCGGACAATCTTTGGCGGAATTAACCGATATTCCCGGGATTGCTTATCGACTGATAGGGGGACTTCCGCGGCCGACGGAAGCCGTCGAACTGCCGGGGTGGGACGACCTGCGCACAGACAGCGGCCTTTTTATGAAAGCCCATCTGGCTTATCAGAAAGAAGCCCATCCGATGGGGCGGCCTGTGATTCAAAGTCAGGGGCAGGAAAGGATTGCTGTCAATCCGCCTGCCGAACCGCTCACGGAGGAGGAGATGGATGCCGTTTATGCCCTTCCGTTTACCCGATGCTGGCATCCCAAATATGACAAGCGGGGGGGCATTGCGGCCCTGGAGCCGGTACGATTTAGTATTGCCACCCATCGAGGATGCTTTGGGGGGTGCAGTTTTTGTTCGATTTATTTTCATCAGGGCAAGTTTATTTCCAGCCGCTCGGTGGAGTCGATTTTGCAGGAGGCAGCGGCCATTGCGGCCCATCCGGACTTTAAGGGAACAATTCAGGATATAGGCGGGCCGACCGCGAATATGTACGGGATGCAGTGCGGCAGGAAGGGGGGGGCTTGCGGGCGAAGCAGCTGTATCTGTCCGCAGATATGCCCTCATCTGCAGGCGGACCACAAGCAGCTGATTCGCTTGCTGGAGGCACTGCGAGAGTGGGCAAAAAAACAAAAACAGCCGGTTCGGATGGTCGTGGCCTCCGGAATTCGGTATGATTTGGCCTTAAGGGACAATCAATATCTTGAATTGCTTGTGCGGGAGTTTGTCGGCGGGCATCTAAAAGCGGCTCCGGAGCATTTTTGCCCGAATGTCCTGACGCTGATGAATAAACCGTCTTTTGAGGTCTTTGAGCAGTTCGAAAAAAAGTTTTCGGAGATATCCAGAAAGGCAGGAAAAAAACAATATCTGGTTCCCTATTTTATCAGCGGCCATCCGGGCTGCAGTCCGGAAGAGGCCGTCCGTCTGACAGAATATCTAATCCGGCGAAACTGGAAACCCCGGCAGGTCCAGGATTTTGTGCCGATTCCGCTGACCCTTTCTACGGCGATGTTTGTAAGCGGCTGTTCACCGCAGGGCAAGCCGATTCATATTCCCAAAGGGCTTCGGGAAAAGAAACTCCAGTTTGCTTTGCTGCAGTATTATGATAAGGCGAACCGGAAAATCCTCGAGCCGTTTCTCAAAGAAAAAGGGCTGGAACAGCTCCGAAAGCAAATCGGGTACATTCAGGATCGTTTTGGCATCCACTCCAAGGCCGATAAGGCAGCGCACCCCTTCGAATGAGAAAAGGCCTATAGACGCTATAGACCGACGTTTGTTTCGAAAAAGTTTGTGTTCTGGAGGGTTTTTCCGACAGGTGTCTTGATTCGTCCTGTAAAAAAGGGTATTATGAATGTCAGCATGTTGTGTTAAATTGGTGAACATGCAGAACGGCTTCGGAGATGGGGACGTGATGGACCAAGAGTTTTTTGAAGAAAAACTCGAGGAATTGGTTCGTGAGCTGGGTGCTTTGCCGGATTCCACTCACCAAAAACTCCTCGAAATCGCCAATCAGCATAAAGATAATCAGAAGAAGCTGAAAAACAGTCTTTGTGCTCTCCAGGATTCTCTTGATTACCTCCGCATCAGTGTCAAGTACCTGATTTTTGATCTGGAGGCAACACGTCGGGAAAATGCCTACCTCAAGAAGCTGCTCGAAGAAAAACAAGATTAGTTTTTGTCTGACAATTCTCTTTTTTCCCTAGTTTTCGATTTCTTTTGCTTTTCCACCCTTTTTCTCTTTTCACGAAAGTAGGCAAAGTTTTTTGTCGATAGAAAAGGTGTATAATTTAAGTTTGAGACAGTCTTTTTTGTTGATTGAACAAGCCGCAAAATGGAGATTATATATACTAAGAAAGGGGGTTGCTGCCGAATGGCGTAGAAGCCATTTTGACTTTCGTTGAAAAATGTGCATAATAGAACTTATTCAATAACCGGACATACACGATAGACAAGAGGGATAAATATGTTTGAGCGTTTTACGGACAGAGCCAGAAAGGTGATGGCCTTGGCCAACCAGGAAGCTCAGCGTTTTAATCATGAATATATCGGGACGGAACATATTCTGTTGGGGTTGGTCAAGGAAGGCAGCGGGGTTGCCGCCAATGTTTTGAAGAACATGGATGTGGACCTCAAGAAGCTTCGACTGGGGATCGAGAAGCTGGTCAAAAGCGGTCCTGATATGGTGACGATGGGCAAGCTGCCGCAGACTCCGAGAGCCAAAAAGGTCATCGAGTATGCAATCGAAGAAGCCCGCGCACTGAACCACAATTATGTGGGAACCGAGCATATCCTCCTGGGTCTTCTTCGCGAGACGGAGGGGATAGCGGCTCAGGTTCTGATGAATCTGGGTTTGAAACTGGAAGATGTTCGACAGGAAGTGCTGAATCTGCTGGGAGCCGGAGTAGAGGATAACAGCAGCTATCCGGCCATGGGGATGAAAATGAATCCATCGATACCGCCTTCGTCTGCTCAGTCGGTCAAGGCCAAAAGCAAAACACCGGCGCTGGACAGCTTCGGACGGGATTTGACGGAGCTGGCAGCCAAAGATGAACTGGATCCTGTGATTGGTCGGCAGACGGAAATTGAACGCCTGGTGCAGATTCTCTGCCGGCGTACGAAAAACAATCCGGTTCTGCTGGGCGAGGCCGGCGTCGGAAAGACGGCGATTGTGGAAGGGCTGGCACAGCGGATTGTTTCGCACGAAGTGCCGGAGATTCTGCGGGATAAGCGTCTGGTTGTTCTGGACCTGGCGATGATGGTGGCGGGCACGAAATACCGCGGCCAGTTTGAGGAGCGCATCAAGGCTGTGATTAATGAAGTGCGCCGTGCCGGCAACGTCATTCTGTTCATTGATGAGCTTCATACGCTGGTGGGGGCCGGCGGAGCGGAAGGGGCCATTGACGCTTCCAACGTTTTGAAACCCGCTCTGGCACGCGGCGAGGTGCAGTGCATTGGTGCAACAACGTTTGATGAATACCGCAAATACGTGGAAAAGGATGCGGCGCTGGAGCGGCGCTTCCAGACGATTATTGTGGAACCTCCGAGCAAGGAGGAAACCGTGCAGATTCTTCGCGGGCTGCGGGATCGGTACGAGCAGCATCACCGCGTTCGATTTACAGACGAGGCCCTCTATCAGGCGGTTGAGCTGTCCAGCCGGTATATTTCCGGCCGCTGCCTGCCGGATAAGGCGATTGACGTGATTGATGAGGCGGGGGCGAGGGTACGTCTGAAGAATATGACGCCGCCGCCGGATTTGGCGGAATTCGAGGCCAAGATTGAGAAACTCCAGGCCGAGAAGGATGAAGCCGTTCGAAACGCGGATTACGAGCGGGCGGCGGCTTTGCGCGATGATATCCAGCGGATTCTTGACGAGAAGGCCGAAGTGCAGCGGCAGTGGCAGGAACAGAACAACGACAAGGTCGGTGTTGTGGATGTGGATGTTGTGGCCGAAGTGGTCAGCAAGATGACCGGAGTGCCGCTGACGCGTCTGGAGAAAGAAGAAGCCGAAAAGCTGCTGGAACTGGAAGCTGAGCTGCACAAGACGGTGGTGTCTCAGGATGAGGCCATCAGTGCGGTGGCCAAGGCGGTGCGGCGAAGCCGCAGCGGTCTGAAAGATCCGAACCGCCCGATGGGCAGCTTTATCTTCATCGGTCCCAGCGGTGTGGGCAAGACGCTTCTGGCCCGCGCGTTGGCCGAGTTTATGTTCGGCGATGCCGATGCGCTCATCCAGATTGATATGAGCGAGTATATGGAAAAGCACAACGTCAGCCGGCTGGTGGGGGCTCCGCCCGGGTACGTCGGCTACGAGGAGGGCGGCCAGCTGACCGAGCGAATCCGCCGTCGGCCGTATGCGGTGCTGCTGCTGGATGAAATCGAGAAGGCCCACTCCGATGTGTACAACATGCTCCTGCAGATTATGGAGGAAGGCCGTCTGACGGACTCCTTCGGGCGCCATGTCGATTTCAAGAATGTGATTTTGATTATGACCAGCAATATCGGCGCCGAGCTGATTAAGAACCAGTCCGGATTCGGCTTCGGCAAGCGGACGGAACAGGCCAACTACGAAAAGATGAAGGAGCTGCTGGATAAGGAAATCGAGCGGCACTTCCGTCCGGAATTTCTGAACCGTCTGGATGCGGTGATTGTCTTTAGGCCGCTGACGCGCGAAAATCTGCAGACAATTGTTGATTATGAACTCCGCAAGGTCTTTAAGCGGCTCATTGAGCACGGTCTGCGTCTGGAGCTGGATGAGGCCGCCAAAGAGTTCCTGATTAACAAGGGATACAATCCGGAGTTCGGGGCTCGTCCGCTGCGACGGGCGATCGAGCGATACATTGAGGACCCGATTTCGGAAGACCTGCTGCGCGGGAAATTCAAAGGCAAAAAGGTTATCCGCATCAGCGTGCAGGATGAGGAGCATCTGCGGTTCGAAGGCATCGACGGCGAAGAGAAGCCGGCGGAAGAAACCGCGGTTGTGCATTCGGAAACACCGGGCCCGGCAGCCGGTCAGTAAGGGGATATCCTGGGGCTTTGGAAAGGCGGGCATATGGAAAAAGGCAGGGAGGTTTTTCAGAAGGATGCATTTGCCCGCCTATGCGGAATTGAACTGCTGGAAGCCGGAGAAGGAACGGCCCGAGCTCGGCTGGTAATTCGCCCGGAGCATATGAATGCCGTCGGGATTGTTCATGGCGCGGCAATTTTTACGCTGGCGGATGCGGTGTTTGCTGCCGCAGCCAACTCCTATGACCATGTCGCGGTGGCCGTCAATATCAACATTTCCTATCTGAAGGCCGTCAGCGGAGGTGTCCTTTATGCGCTGGCCGAAGAGCGGAATCGGGAAGGCCGAATCGGCAGTTATTTGATTACCATAACGGATGAGGAGGGTCAAACCGCCGCAGTCTTTGAAGGCTTGGTCTATCGGAAGCTTCGAAATAACTGACGACTTCGATTCGTTCAGGAAGAGGATAAGATTGACTGTTTCTTTGAGGAGACTGACAAATGAGAAAGAGATGGTTTTGGGGAATATCGGTACTGCTTTTTGGATTGGGGATTTGGACTTTGGCGGCGGAAACAGAGACACCGTCATCTGCGGAAGGGCAGCGGCCTGCCCGTCCGATTCGTTTGCGGGAGCCGATTCAGCCCAGACCTCGCGTGAGTATGAGTGATCCGAATGCCCCCATTCCTCGTCCGGTTATTCGGGAGAGAGTCCAAACGGATGCCGCTCCTCTGGCAGCGTTTGAGGCCCGTCATCAGGAACTGATTGGGGAGCTGACGGCTGTTTTGAAATTGGCACAGGAAGAAAATGCTGTGAAAACGGCTGAGGCCGTCCAGAAACTGATTGATAAACACAATGCCGAGTACAAACAAAACCTTGAACTGATGCAGCAAAGACGGGCGGAAATGCAGAGACGCATCGAACAGCGGCTGCGGGAGCGTCGTCAGCAGACAAATGCGGACTCCTCTGCTCAAACGCAGTCAACAGAATCAAAAGAGGACCGTTCAAAGGAACAGCCGACTAAGAATTGACAATCATTTCGTGAAATGACATCCTTACTTGAACGGATGTCATTTTTTTACACTGAAACTGGATAAAAGATTTACGTTTTCTCCTTAATCTGGACGATTTAACAGGAGAAAGGGAAAGACAGGTTGAGGAAGAATTGGTCCAAAACGGAATACAGACAGCTGCGGAGCGGGGATATACGTATGCTGCGCCGATGGTTTTATACATACGCAGACTGTCTGTACACCTGGATTGTTCGTCATTCGAGTTTGCCGCAAGAAGAGGCGCTGGAAAAAACGGCTCATCTGCTTCAGACAGCTTATTCGAAGATTGAAGAATATCAGATATCTGCGGGCTCGATGTATTCCTGGCTTCTTGAGCAGACGGCCGTGCTGACACTGCCGGCGTTTTCGCAGGACAATCTCAGGAATGTTCCAAAAGCAGCAGAGGTTTTGCATTCACTGGCTCGGCTAGGGACAAGGGATTTCCCGGAAGAATATCTGGAAAATCCGCTGGCTGTTCATCTGATTCAGGCGGTTCTTTCGGAACTGGATGAGCCGTACCAGCGGGTTTTACTTTCCCGGTACTACCGGATTGAGCCGGAAGAGGTGTCTTCTGGCTTCTCTGATTTTTTGCCGGAAGGGAATGAGGAGGATTTGGCTCAGGCCCGTTATTATTTTCGGAGATTTTTATCCTCTTGGCTCAAAAAAGTGCAAACGGACCCTGCAGAAATGCCTTCCGAGTTTCGATTGGACCTCTTTGAAAGGAATCTGGAAAAAATTCTTCGCTCGATTCCGCCGTTTCTCCAATTGCCTTCGGAGAAACGACGTGTGCTGGAAGAGACGCTTTTGCGTCAGGCCGAGCTGAAAAGCTCGAGTATTCGAGCCGAGCGGATTTTGCTGCGAAAACATTTATTATGGCCGGTCGGAGCGGTTCTTTGTTTGGGAATAGCAGTGCTTGTCTTTTCTTTTTTGAAACTTACGCCCTCTGCTCAGAAGACCGCCGTTTCCAATCATCCGGCTCCGGCTTCTTCTCGACGTTTGGAACCTCGAGAGAAAAAGGAATCGGCTGAAGAGCTCAAGGAAACGTTAAATCAGGTTTTTGCAGCGGGATCTGCGGGCGATGTACCCGAACTTTTACGGATTCTCCAGTCCGGACCGTATCCGGCCCAGGTGGCGGCAGCGGTTTTTTTAGGGCGTTTTGGAGATGCTTCCGTTATCGGCCCCCTGGAAAGGGCCTCCAGAAGATGGTTTACCTCTTCAACAGACGAGGATCCGTTTCTCCTGGCCATCGAGCAAATCGAACAGCGCCTGCGGGGAATTGTTCCGGCTCAGGAGACGGAAATAGAATATGTCTTGTTAGAGCCCAATCGGGGGCCTGGGGAATCAGAAGCGGCTTCTCTGGAACAACATCCGGAACCGGCAGTGATGCCGAATGCTCAGAAAAAAGAAGAACAAGAGGTGTCAATTCTCGAAGAAGAGGATGTGGTTGCTGTAAAGGAACCGGAGACACCTGAACCAAACGATTTTTCTAAAGAGCAATCTGAAGGGATTCCGTCTGAGAGGGAGCAAGACATTTTGAATCAAGACAATCAGACCGGCAATGAAGACCCCAATGATAACCAGACCGAAGAAATCCAGAATGACCTGTCAGAGGGTCCAACGAGTTTTTGAAATGTCTTCCCGGAAGACGGGGAGTTTTTTGCTTGCCAAATTGCTTGAGGGGATTATACTACAGGTCTGTCTGATGGCGGCGTAGCTCAGCTGGCAGAGCAAGGGATTCATAAGCCCTGGGTCAGTGGTTCAAATCCACTCGCCGCCATTTTTTTGCCCCCATCGTCTAGCGGCCTAGGACGCCGGGTTCTCATCCCGGTAACAGGGGTTCGAGTCCCCTTGGGGGTATTGGAGAAAATGGGCGGGGAGGATTTATTGTCGGACTGGGGAAAGGACGGAATTGGGCAGAAATTTGTGCCGGGGGAGTTCCGGAGTTTTGTACACTTCAAAAATAACTCTTCCGTTGGAAAGAAGTTGTGTTCATTTTTTCTTTTTGAGTAATCGAAACCTTGCTTTTTCTCCGATACTTTGCTATAGTTGAAGATGCAGGTTGGCCCCTGCGGTGTGCGTGACGGAAACGCTAATTTGAAAGAACCGATGCACCCTATCGGGGAGACCAGGTCGGCAAGGATCGGACATGCCTGCTTGACAGGACGTTCCGGACTTCCGCAACGGTCGCCCACCTTACTATACAGGGTTGCTTTCAATCGATTCCGCACGGCATCTGCGGAGGTACCTACATCAAAAAAAGGTCTGTCGTGTACAGACCTTTTTTGTTTTTAGGCGGCTCGGGAAAATCGCAATCCTGTCTGTCAGGAAAAAACATCATACAGCAGCGATTCATAGTCCTGAACCGTTCCGCCGTCCAGACAGCAGTTGATAATGTCCTTGCCGAGCGGGTCCAAATCCGGATGACGGAATTTTTGAAGTTCCTTCACAAAGAACTGGCGAAGGATTTCCGCTCCCTTGTCATATCCATCTTCTCCGACTTCCGGCTGTTTGTCGGTTTGCAGGAAAATGTTTGGAATCGGTGTTCCTTCCACCTGCATGGAGGTAAAGGCATATCCGAGCAGGGGGCATCGCGAGGGAGTCAGCTGATGAGGCTGAAAACGAGCGAGTCCTCTTCGAGCCAGGTATTCACGGCCAATCCACTGCGGCATAAAGCTGGTTTCCCATGCCCCGACGTGCTGGTTCGGCATCAGGACGTAACGCACTTTGGGGGTGGCACGAATTTGCCGCAGCAGGAGGTTGGCGTGGTCCACAATTCGTCCGGCGGCAAAGGGCCAGTACGAGCCGACTCCTTCGCTGGTCATGCCGACTGTGTCCGTGATGCTCGGGTTGGAATGTCCGCGCGGAGCGACCAGACGCCACAGCCAGGCCAACGCCGCCGGCAAAACGTGCATGTATCCGATAATTCCGTACGTCGGACGCTCTTTGGTGCAGGGAGGCGTTCGGATGCCGAAACTGCGGATGGACACTTCCACTGAACCGTCCACCACCCCGGGGACCAGACGTCTGGGCAGGATGACCCGGGGATTCGGGCAGCGAACACCGGGCGCGTCTTCGGTATGCTCCCAAATGAGACACGTGGCGTTTTCTGTACCCTGCAGACTCAGGAAAATCAGAGGTTCTGCAGGGTGAATCGTAATGCTTTCCAGATGGGGGTCTGTGCCGTAATGCAGAATATGATTCAGACGGACAAACCAGGCCTGTTCGGCGTCTTTGGCCAGCAGATATCCGTTGGATTTGATGGTGTTGGGCATGCACATCGCCATATCATCGGTAACCGGACGAAGCTGGCATCCCTGGTTGAGGACCAGCAGACGCTGCTCGCCGGTGATGATGTTGGTTCCGAGCAGAAGGCGTCCGTCTTTCTGCCGGTGGACGTATTCGAGCATCTCGCTTTTTCCGCCGCCGCTGGCCCCTTCGTGCATAATGGTTGTGACGTTGTCATACGGCGTGACAACCTGGACGGTGGAGCCGTGCAGAGTCGGCCAGTCTTCTTCTTCCCCGATTGACAGAAGGACCCCATAAATGCCTTTCTTGGCGCTGGGACCCGGATAGAGATTGAAGGAGAAGATTTCGTGAAGACCCGGCAGCCGGTTGTGGACGACCACCTGCTTTCCGCTGAAGTGAGTATGGCGGAAAGGCGGCGCCAGGTAAATGACGCTTCTGATTCGAAAGTTATCCGGGATTTTATCCGGCGGCACAAGTCCCTGCAGGTCTGCCAGACCGCCGACGAAGAATCCGGCGTTTTTGGGGGCAATCAGCATAGCCCCCTGTCCGCTTTCCACTTCGAAGGCCCCGATTGTGAAAAAAGTCACGGACAGGTCTTGTGTACTCAGCCAGGCAAAAGTTTCCTCGCGGAGGGGTTCGAAAGGTTTTTGGAATCGGTCTTCAAAGCGAACCTTGTCTGTTTCGCGTTTGTCCGCAATAACCATGCAGTCTGGGTCTCTTCGCCGCATGTAGGGTTCCGTATAGTTGATGGAAAGGCCGTTTTTGCAGCGTACCACGGTGGCCTCCACCACACGGCCTTTGTCGGGCACGTCATAAGCGACTTCAAAGGTTCCGCTTTTTTGGCCTCCCATGGCCATATCCAAAATTTCGTTTCGATTGAGCGGAAAATACAATGAACAGCAGCTGCCCAAAATCCGTTTAATATGTTCCGGCATGCTGGTTTTCTGCCAGTCTTTCCGATAGTCTATTGTTTTCATTGGCTTCCTTTCTGTTCAAACTAGACAAATTGCTATAGAACCTTTACAGGAAAAAACAATACTTGTTCGACGATTCAGGGCAAAAGGCTCATGTGTCCGCCGAGTGACTGCATCAGAGAAGCATAGGTTGGAAACGTGATATTCATTGCCTCCGCCGTATCGATGACCGTTTGACCGTCCAGCATCATCCCCGCCAGACTGAGGGCCATCACAATGCGGTGGTCACCGTGCCCGTTCAGATGAGCGGAGCGGAGGGGGCTGCCGCCGTGGACAATCAGGCCATCCGGCAGTTCCTCGACATCAGCTCCGAGTTTTTTTAATTCCTCGGCCATGCAGGCAATGCGGTCCGTTTCTTTTTTGCGGGCCTGCGGCACGTTTAAAAAGCGGGTCGTGCCTTCTGCGAAGGCGGCCGTGACGGCCATGGCCGGCAGGGCATCCGGGGTTCGATTCATGTCAATGTCAATTCCTCTTAAGGCAGATTTGTAGAGGGTGACCGCTTCGGATGAGCATTCGATACGGGCTCCCATTTGTCTGAGGTAATCGACAACGGTTTTATCGGGCTGGCTGTCGGTGAAGTCCAGTCCGGTCAGAGTGACGTCTTTCCCGACCAACGCCCCGGCGCACAAAAAGAAAGTAGCACTGGAAAAATCGGCAGGAATAGGAGCATCAAAGGCACTGTATTTTTGCCCGCCTGGGATGAAAAATTCTTTCATTTCAGTCCTTTTGTAGCGGATTCCCTGATGATCCAGCCAGTCGAGCGTCATTTTGGCATAATCCGGCTCGTTCAGCAGGGGAACACGAATGAAGGAGTCACATTCCGCCAAAGGACAAGCCAGGAGCAGGGAAGACAAAAATTGACTGGTAAAACATTCAATCGAAGTTTGTCCGCCTTGGAGTGTACCGCGGATTTCAACCGGAGCACATCCATTATTTTTCAGGCTTTTGCCGGCGGCTCCGAGGTCTTTTAAGGACTGCAGAAGGGCTCCAACCAGCCGAGTACGGGTTTGCTCATCTCCGTCCAAAAGAATTGACGAATTTTTGGACGCCAGCGATGTGGAGCCCATGGCCAGCCGCAAAGTTGTGCCGGAGTTTCCGACATCGATCCGGCACTGTTCGTTCATAATTTTTCCGCTGGTGCCTTGCACAAGCCATTCAGAATCGCTGGAGGTGTCTATCTGAGCCCCCAGCGTTCGATAGCAGTGGACGGCGCTTAATGTGTCTCCGGAGACAAGGGGGCTGCGAATGCGGCTTCGTCCATTGGCCAGGGAGGCAATTGCTACGGCACGAATGGTATGGGACTTGGAGCCGGGAACCACCACAGTCCCGCGGAGTTCTGATTTTTGTACCGAAAGTTTCATATAAGCAGATATACAAAGTCGCCATCTATGGTTCAATTTCAGAGTCGATGGAAAAATACAAAAAAAACTGGAAAAAGAAAAGAAAAATTATTATAATAGTAAATCATTCATTTATGGTGTTATAATTCAGCTTTTTATAAGACTTTTTGCGATTATAGTGACCAAAAATCGTTCTTATTCAATCGGGGGTTTGTAAAGTCCTATAAGAACATCTTTCTCCAGGTTGTTCAGTTTGTGTATTTTCAAAGTTCCTTGACTAAAAATGGGCATTTTGGTAAGGTAAGATAAACTCGCCTTTTGCGTTTTCCGATACGGTAAAGGTGGTGTTGTCTATATTTGGTATACATCGCAAGGATGTTTCTGAAGTCGAGTAAAACGATACACGAACAATAAATTTGGAAAGCCGTCAAAATGGGAAATAAAGGGTCCTTTACGGAGGGTGCCATGGCACGTAAACTATCTTTGGCAATTCTTGTTTTTCTTTTTACTTTCTCCTCTTTTGGCACAGCAGGGTTCTATCAAAATCCTTCGAACACGTCTACTCTTCCCCTCTATCGAGAGGGGTATCTCTTAGTGCGCTTTTATGAAACGGGCACCACTTCCACTGCGGCTGCCATTCGTTCGGCGGTCGTTCAGCAAGCCGGGGGCGGGACGATTGTTCGGATGTACAGCGAGCTTGTCCCGGGATTGGCTTTGGTGAAACTGCCTGCAGGGGTTGATGTACAAAAGGCTCGAATCGCTTTTCAGGCGACGCCGGGGGTGCGGTACGCCAGCCCTGATTACATTCGAATCAAGGCCCTGGTCCCGAATGATACGTATTTCAATCAGCTGTGGGGACTGCATAATACCGGTCAGTCCGGGGGCACCTTTGATGCGGATATTGATGCGGTTGAAGCGTGGAACCTGTCTGTCGGCAATCAGAATGTTGTTGTGGCGGTTATCGATACCGGAATCGACTATACGCATCCGGATTTGCAGGCGAATCTGTGGAGGAACACGGCAGAGCTGAACGGAAGACCGGGTGTGGATGATGACGGCAACGGGTATGTTGATGACATTTACGGCTACGATTTCGGCGATTGGGATTCTGACCCGATGGATGAGGACAGTCACGGGACTCATGTTGCCGGAATCATCGGTGCCGTCGGAAATAACAACCGGGGGGTTGTCGGCGTTAGCTGGAATGTGCGTCTGATGGCCCTCAAGTGCAGCACAAAGATTGTAATAGACAATACCGAATACAGCGTCTTTTATGATTCGTCGCTGATTGCGGCTCTGAACTATGTGGTTCAGAGAGGCGTGAAGGTGAGCAGTAATTCCTATGGCGGCGGAGGATTTAATCCGGCGATGTACGACGCCCTTTTGGCGGCTCAGCGTGCCGGACATTTGTTTGTGGCGGCGGCCGGGAATGATGCCAGCAACAATGATACCGTTCCCTTCTATCCTGCCGGGTATGATTTGGATTTGATTGTATCCGTCATGGCGACAAACCGCATTGATCAGATGGCTTATTTCTCCAACTGGGGCCGAACCACGGTGGATTTGGCTGCACCGGGTCAGGATATTCTCAGTACCGTTCCTTTGTCGCTGGACACGGACGGCAGTCCGGACGGGTATGCATCCTACAGCGGCACCTCGATGGCCAGTCCGCATGTGGCCGGAGCTGCGGCGCTGCTTTGGTCGCTTTCTCCCACATTAACGGCAGCCGAGGTAAAACAAATCCTGATGGGCTCTGTTGATCCGCTGTCGTCTCTGAACGGCTTTTGTATAACAGGAGGGCGTTTGAATCTGTACAAGGCCCTTTCTTCCGTGCAGATTGAAGACACGATCGCTCCGTCTCCAAATCCGGCTCGATGGGATATTGTTCCGACGGCAACGGGTCTGCTTCATATCGTTATGCAGGCCCAGACGGCGACCGATCCTTCCGGTGTACAGTATTATTTTGAATGTCTGGAAAATCCGAATTTAAACAGCGGCTGGCAGGATGAGCCCCTGTATATTCTCGGCGATACAGCTGAGGAACGCGCCCTGCTGGCGGAAGGAACAACATATACATTCCGTTTTAAAGCAAGAGATAAATCCGACAATCATAATGAAACAGAATGGTCTGAGTCGAAACAGACCACAACTGCTTCGGGAATTGATACGCTGCCGCCGGCTCCGAATCCGCCGCGGTGGAAAGCCGCTCCGCGTCCTTTGGGCAATCTGCGGCTCGGCATGGAAGCCGTAACGGCGTACGATGAAAACGGAGTGGAATACTTCTTCGATTGTGTCGAGGCCTCCGAAGGCAATCCGGATGATTACGACAGCGGCTGGCTGACTGTGCCGTATTACTTTACGCCTTTGGTTCCGGGCGGTGTAGCCGGCAAGGAATTTCGGTTCGTAATTTATGTTCGGCAGGCGGTCGGTGAAGGCGACGAACTTCCAAAGACTGATCCGTCTGAACCGATTTCAGGCGGTTATACGACGAAACCGGTTACGCGTCATGTCCCGTCTGCGGCCTATCCGACCATTCAGATCGCCGTGAATGCTTCCCGTTCCGGTGATACGGTGTTGGTCCATCCGGGCTTGTACCGCGAAACCAATATTATGGTGGACGGCAAGGCCATCACCATCCGCAGCCTGAATCCGGATAATCCGGATGTGGTCAGTCAGACAATCATTGACTGCGAAGATATTTGGAACTTCTGGGCTGGTGAAGAACGTCGGGCCTTTATCTTCCAGAATGTGGGACGCAACACCGTTCTTGCCGGTCTGACAATTCGGAATGCTACGGCGTTTGATGACCCTGATTTGTATGCGAACTCGTCCGTCTGGGAAGGCTTCTTTGAAAATGGTGAGCTGATTTATGTCAGGGGCCGAGACGGTCGGGATGCCTACGGCGGAGCCATTTATATTGGGCAGAAAATTCCTGCTCCGACAAGTAGCCGCGATGAGTTTTCCGTCTATCCGAAAGTGTATCGGGAGATTAATCCGGCCAGTCCTACAATTCGCAACTGTATTTTTGAGAATTGCACGGCGATTGGACAGGATGGTTCGCAGGGTGGAAATGCACCGGCGGTCGATCCAGGCAGGCATGGTTTGCCCGGCGCCCGCGGCGGTTATGGCGGGAATGCTTACGGCGGAGCCATTTTTGCCGTTCAGGGTTCTTCGCCTTTGATTTACGGATGCCGGTTTACAGATTGTGCAGCCGTCGGCGGCAATGCCGGTAACGGCGGCAACGGAAGCGACGGCGGCGAAGTGCCTGATAGTGTTGAGTTAAGCCCCGGTTATGACGGCGGCAGCGGGGGGGATGCCGGCAAGGGCGGCTGCGCCTGGGGTGGGGCGATCTATTTTGAACCGGACTGCAAGCCGGAACTCTATAATGTCTCCATTTCCAACTGTTATATTCAGGTCGGAGAAGCCGGTCGGGGCGGCAACGGCGGCAACGGCGGGGCCGGAAAAGAAGATGTGGGCGGCCGCGGCGGCAACGGCGGGGTTGGAGGCGACTTGAGAGAGCCGTATTCCGCCGGCGGTGCGATCTTCTTTGGTGAAAATACAGAAGTCCTGATGGACAGATGCACGTTTGAGAACTGCCGAGTCATTGTGGAGCTTCGAGGCGATTATTCCGGCGGCAACGGCGGCAACGGCGGACCCGGAGGAAATGCTCCGGATGGTCCCGGGGGCAACGGCGGTCCGGCGTATTTCGTTCCGGATAAGCTGTATGAGCTGGGCACAGTCAGGGATGCACTTGGAAATCTTCTCCAGGAAGGTGTGCAGGCCAACGGCGGGACCGGCGGCAACGGCAACCCCGGCGGAGCTGGCGGATTCCGGTTTGGAACCGGCTCGCCAAGTTTCTCTAATCACACCGGTATCTGGCCGTCTAACCTCTACTATATGGCTTATTATTGGGAGGATACCGGCAATGTCGATAATTCTTATACACACACAGAAGATCTTGAGGATTATCTGAGGGGGACTTGGTTTGACTGGGATGTGAAGAATAATTATCCGCCGTTTCCGATTGAGTTTGAAGAGGGGTATACGGATACCCTGATTGTCAGGAATCCGATTATCTTCTACAGCCCGTATTATCCATTCTATGGTTTCCTTTTAACAACGGAAGAGTATGAAGTAACGCTCCAGACGTCAGACCCGAATAATGTCGATGACCCGGCCACATGGTATTGGTCTCGGGCGGAACAACCAATTTCAAGTGAAACGGTTTTTCTGAAGCAGTTGTCGGCGACAGACCCGGACAAGCCCAATGCCGGGGCCTGCGCGGGCGCGAATTTCTACGGGGCCGGCAGCGTGGTCACGATGAAGAACACCACGATTTCCAACTGTCGGGCTTTTGCCAATCACGGCGGGGCGGAGCTGTACGACAAAGGTAGCCGGGCTGTCTTTGAGAACTGCGTGTTCGAAGGCAACAGCGTGTATGCCGACATCAGCAATCCGACGGATTATCGGTATGAGGGCTTTGGAGGCGGAATCTTTGCCGATCAGCCCGAAAGCATGACCTTTACCAACTGTGTGTTCCGCAGCAGCGATGCCTTCAGCGGCGGTGCTCTGTACTGCAATTTTGCGCCTTCCACAGAGGACGAAGCAGGAGTCCTTCAGCTGACGAACTGCACGTTCAGCGGAAATGCGGCGGACTACCATTTTGTCAAATCCTCTGCCGGCGGTTTGTATGCGGGCAACTCACTGATTCCTTATGAGGAGTCTTATTTCAACAATTTCTTCCCGCAGGACGACTCTCCGGAGGATCGGCAGCGTGAGATCAACACATTTATTACTTCCGAATACATCAATCACGGTCGAATCAACTTCTATTATATTGTCCGAACGGAGTTGTGGGATAACCGTACGGACCTTGACCGGATTCTGGCCGGTGAACAATCACCTCGCTATACTGTCTCAATCACCGACGGTCTTTTTGAAAATCACATTTCGCCAAGCGGCGGAGGTTTTTATGCAGATGCCTCCCAACTGGAGATTCGGAGAACTCAATTTACCGGCAATACCGGTCATCTGGGGGCCAGCGGTTTCGTGTACGGCTGCCATCTGACGGCGGATGAGAATGTTTTCTTCGGCAACAGCGGCGTTTTCATTACGCCGCGGCATCAGCAGGACAGCGGCAGCTTCTCCTCCCTGATTTGTGCGGCGGGTCTTTTCGTCTCTGATTCGGATGCTCTGCTGACGTCCAACCGGTTTCTCGCAAATGAGTCGGATGGTTATGCAGGGGCCCTGGCCTTGATGGGGCCGCCTTTGAACTGGGACCGCCCGCAGGAGGTAATTAACAACCTGTTCTTCCAGAATACGGCTCTCAGCTGCGGCGGTGCCGTTCAGGCCGCCTGGTCCAGCGACGTGAGTCTGGTGAACTGTACGTTTGTGGAGAACAGCACGGAAAATCTGCAATATGGTGTTGGCGGTGCTCTGAGTGCCTATGACAGCTTTGTGGATGTGACCAATTCGATTTTCTGGAACAACAGGGCTGCTCTGGGTTCGCAGATTTCCGTTGGAGATCCTTTTGATACGTGGGATATTCCGTTTACAACGGTTCTGGTGGATTACAGTGTTGTCCAGGGCGGGCTGCAGGGAACGTATATCGCCCCCGGCATCCAGCCGTGGCTGTGGTACGGGCCGAACAATCTTCAGTCAGATCCGCTTCTGATCGATTTCGGTTCTGCACAAATGCCGCTGGCTCGAACGGCCTATCTGAGTCATCTTGCGGCGGAGCAGCTGGCCGACAGTCCCTGCATTAATGCCGGTTTGGGCGATGCGGCCTGGCTGGCTTCCCGGTTGGGATATCCGACAACGACTCGGACTGACCATGAGCCTGACGGCGGTCGGGTTGATATAGGATATCATTACAATGCCGACCCCACGTCGGTGAAAACGTATACACTGAATGCTTCTGTCTTCGTGGCTGACCTGAATCCCATGGGAAAACTGAAGGCGTCCTGGACGAGCAGCGGCATTCTCAATGAAGTCGGACCGGCGGTGGTTCTGCCGCCGATTCCGGTGACTCAGGGAACGGTCGTTCGTCTGGAAGCTGTTCCGGATGATCCGGCCCTTTATCGCGTGAAGAAGTGGTCGGGAACAAACAATGATAATCTGACAGGCCTGACCAATACTGTCACCATGATGATGAACCGGACCGTGACCGTTGAGTTTGAGGTAGGAATTCCCCAGTTTATCACGGTTCCTTCGCAAGTGGCGACATTGTCAGAGGCGATTTCGATGGCTCGCGACGGCGATACCATTGTTCTGGCTCCGCGTCCGGGTACACCCTATGCGATCGAGTTTGTGGATACGGATTTTGACGGTATCGGTGAAGGGCTTGATCTGCAGGGCAAGAGCATAGTGATTACGTCTGAAAATCCGGATGACCCGCTGATTGTGGCTTCAACTGTGATTGACTGTGGCGGAACGCGCTATCGGCCCAGCCGCGGTTTTGTCTTCCGGAACGGCGAAGGGCCTTCCACGGTCCTTCAGGGCTTGACCATTCGCAACGGCTTTATGGTTGGGGCGTTGGGATTGAACGGGGCTATTGTGAATGGTCCGTTCCCGCCGATTGATCAAACGCCTCTGCCTCCTCCGCGAGCCAACAGCGGAACGGATGCTTTCGGCAACGGCTACGGGGGAGCGATTTTGTGTGAAAACGGCAGTTCGCCGACCATCCGCAAGTGTGTCTTTGAAAATTGCACGGTTACCGGCGGTTACGGCGGCGACGGAAACAATGGACGGCTTGCTGTTCCCAATGCGCAAGCTCCGCTGAATGACGGCCAGTCGGGCGGGCACGGCGGTGATGGGTATGGAATGGGCTACGGAGGGGCCATTGCCTGCGTGGGCGGCAGTTCGCCGACGATTGAAGGGTGCATTTTCCGAAGTAATAAGGCGATGGGCGGCTGCGGCGGCAACGGTGGAAACGGCAGCAATGGAGAGACCAACGGCAAAGGCAGCTGGGGCGGTAATGGCGGTGATGCCAACGGCAATGGTGTCGGCGGTGCGATTTACGCAGATACCGGTTGTCAGCCGACGATTCAGAACTGCATTTTCGAAAACAATATCGCCCAGCATGGGATAGCAGGCACCGGTGGTTCGGCCGGAAACGGTCAGACTTATCCGGATCCCTGGAATGGGTTTTATCCGGGTACGGACGGATTGGTGATTGTTTATCCGAGTCAGCCGTTGGATGGAGGTGCGATTCGGTTAGGGGATAATGCCCAAGCGACCATTGTAGGGTGCACCTTCATCGGAAACTATGCCTTTGAAGATACCACGCAGGTGTCCGTAGATCCGTTAGTGATCCTGGATCGCCGTCAGTATACCGACGGCGGGGCCGTTGCGATCGGAAAGAACGGTACTTTGCGTCTGGAGGAATGCGTCTTCCAGGAAAATATGGGCGGTGCCGTCTGGTGTGATGACTACACGGCTGTGGAGATTGACGGGTGTGAATTTACCCGCAACGGCACCTATGACAAAGTGCCCGGGGTGGATTTCTACACGGAATACGAGCTGACCTACCTTTATTCGGTAGACGAATCCCTGCTGTCTGATTTGATGGAATCTCTCGGAGAGGCCGGTGCACTGACGATCGGCAAAAACTCACCTAGCGTTGTTGTTACAGACAGCCGCTTCTTCAGCAACTACACGCTGGGCAGCGGCGGTGCGATTCGTTCAGACAGCCATCTGACGTTCACGAACTGCACGTTTGGCGGCAATGAGGCCAGCCGGGGCGGTGCGGTAGATGTCTATTACAATCCGAGTGTGGGCGAAACAGCCAAGACGCTGACTGTGCGGATGACAGGCTGTTCGTTTGCCGACAACGATGCCTACCTGCTGGGCGGTGCGGTATTCGGCCGCAAAGTGAATTTGACGATGGAGGACGGCGTTTTGATCCGCAATGAAGCCCGCAGCGGCGGCGGCATCTACCTGACAGAAGGCGAGATGAATATCGGCAACAGTGTCTTTACGCTGAATACCGCTTTTGGCATCAGGCGATACTACCAGACAGTCGGCGGAGAAGGCCAAGGCGGTGCGATTGCCTGTATGAATGCCGTAGCCGACATTTGGAACAGCCGCTTTATTGAAAACCGTGCGGAAGGTCGAACCGGCCAAGGCGGTGCTATAAACTTCACCAACGGAGATGTGCTTCTTACGCACCGTCTGAGCAACTGTCTGTTTGCGGACAACTGGGCTCAGCAATCGGGCGGTGCTGTGGCGGCCAAGGTCGGCTCGAGCCCGACGATCGAGTTCTGCACGTTCGCAGGCAACCTCGTGGAGGCGTCCGGAACGGGCGGGGCGATTTATGTTGGTCCGAATGGAGCAGCCGTCTTGAGTCATTCAATCGTTGTCGGAAGCAACGGGACTGCGATGGCGGAAGATGTGCCGGTGGACTCTACGATTCAGCGGTCTTTGTTCTACGGGAATCTGGGTTCGAATTATTCCGGTTCTCTGCCGGGGGATACCTTGACAGTGGACCCGCGATTTGAGACGGGACCGCTGGGCGGATACTATTTGAATCAGGCAGCCAGTCCGGCGGTTAATGCCGGCCTGCTGTCGGCCACCTCCATCGGGTTGGATCAGTTTACAACGGATCCTGCTGTTTCGAATCCGGCGGCCGATACGGGGATGGCCGATTTGGGGTATCACTATCCGTTTGCTTCGAGTCTGCCGACTTATACGCTGACGGTCTCTGTCCAGGACGGCCGAGGCACTGTCTCTGTGGAGCCGGCGCTGGGAGCTTACTACAAAGGTCAGATTGTCGAGTTGACGGCCCAGATACAGAATGGTTACGTCATTACCGGCTGGTCGGGCACAATCAACGACGGAAGCACCGAAGCAGTCAATCGGGTGGTCATTGACGGCAATAAGGTTGTGCAAGTCAAGGTTCGAGCCCAACAGACCCTGTATGTAGGCGGTTCTGCGGCCTACAACTCGCTCTCTCAGGCCGTTTTTGATGCCAAAGACGGCGATGTGATTCTTGTCAACCCGGGTCTTTATCAGACGACCAGCAATACCAACCTGGATTATGAGACAATGCTCAGTTTTGCCGGAAAGAGATTAACGATACGCGGGTTGAATCCGGATGATCCGGAGACGGTTGAAAATACCATTTTTGACCATCATGGACTGATTTTGATTGGTTTGAAGGAAGGTTCATTAATCGAAGGTGTGACCTTCCGTCAAAGCAATCTGATTATCGAACGGTCCGCTCTAACCATTCGGAATTGCCGGTTTGTCAGCTGCAATTGGAATGGAGGCACAGGAGTTACCCCACAGGGTTGTGCCCAGGATGGAGTAGACGGCGGAATGGCGGAAGGCGGAGCTGTGGATATGATCGAAAGTTCCGTCCGCTTTATCGGCTGTCTGTTTGAGGGCAACTCGATGACGGGCGGAAACGGCACCAACGGAAATGCCGGCTGCGATGCTCATCCGGACGGCGGCGACGGCGGCTGGCCGGGCTGGGCCTACGGCGGTGCGGTATCCTGCCAGTTCAGCAGTGAAGCGGTATTTGAGAATTGTACGTTCCGCGACAACTTTGTTCTGGGCGGCAACGGCGGCAACGGCGGTGCCGGAAAAGCGCCTCCGGGGCCGGGCTACGGCGGTCTGGGCGGCGGGTGGAATTATTCCGACCAAGTTAATATTGGTTGGCTGATTTACCGCGGCTGGGACGGCTGGACGTATGGGACGAAATACGATTATCCGCTTCTCTACTTTGAAAGGTACGATTGGGAAACGTTTGCCAAGTGGTTCGAACTGGACACGAATAAATACAAGAGCTGGAGAGACTTCTATTATTACCAGCCCGATCCGTATGATGCGTATTTGTCCTATTGGCGCTACGGCGGATACGGCGGTGCGGTGTTCTGCGCCTACGGCAGCAGCGCCCGGTTTGTCGGCTGTGTCTTTGAAGGCAACAGCAGCAACGGCGGCGTAAGCGGGGTGGGCGGTCCCAACTCGTTCGGGGATGTGCCGGAACCGAGCCGCGCATTGGATATTCCGAATGCCGGCGGTGCGGTGTATGCGATGTATGACTGCACGCTCGAGTTTGAAAACTGCGTCCTGGCCAATAACAGGGCGGATACGGACGTCCAGCAGTACCCGCATACCATCCATGTGGCCTTCGGCGGCGCCGTGGCTTATCAGTACGACTGCGTTGCCAAGTTCGTTAACTGCACGCTGGTTGGAAATGAGGCCAGTGACGGCGGTGCCATCTATGCCAATGCGTCCGATACGCTGATTCAGGACTGCAACGTGGCTGACAATGTGGCGTATCTGGGCGGCGGCTTCTTCCAGATTTACAATGAGGCGGTTGTGAAGAACAGTCAGTTCCGCCGCAACCTGGCCACCAGTCCGTCGTTTGCGGCTCCCATAGAGAACGTCTTTATGGGGCAGGGCGGCGGTGTTTATACCGGCAGTACCGGTTTGAGTCTGCGGGATACGGTCTTTGTGCAGAATGCAGCGGACTTCTCCGGCGGCGGTTTGTTCATGACCGGTGTATCCTCTGTCGGCTCGAAGATTAAAAACTGTCTGTTTGCTCAGAACAATTCCGGCCGTGACGGCGGCGGTGCATCCGTTTACTGGGGTGCCAACCCGATGATCCGCAACTGCACCTTTGCGGATAACCAGGCGACCGGACGGCCGAATTATCTGATGGGCACCGGCGGCGGTTTGTATGTCGGCTACGGCAGTACGGTCGATGTCATTGACAGCATTTTCTGGCTGAACTATGCTCTCCAGGGTGCTCAGGCGACGGTCGGTTCCGGCTTTGACGGAGAGCCGTATCCGTCGGTGATGAATCTGTCGTACTCCAATGTGCTGAATATTATCACCTCCGGCAATTCCATTTATGTGCGGCCCGGCAGCACGCTGAATAGAGGCACCGGGGTCTTCAGTGCCAATCCGATGTTTGAAGGCCCGGTTGATCCGACCCGCGAAGTCCTGCCGGAAGAGTCCTACTACCTGAATCCGTCCAGTCCGTGCATTGATGCGGGCAGCGATTTGGCCCACCATCTGGATTTGGATGGTTATACGACGCAGCTGAGCGGCGTATTGGACCGCGGTGAGGTGGATTTGGGTTATCATTACTTTGTTATCCGTCGAGCCGAATGCGCCAAAGTGGATAACTCGCTGGCCCTGAGCGGTCAGATTGACCTGAGTGATTTGGCCGCCCTCGGTTCCAAGTGGCTCAATCAGCCGTGCGGTTCACCCAGCTGGTGCGGCGGTGCTGATCTGAACTTCGACCGCCTTGTCGATATGTCCGACGTAGCTTCTCTGGCGGTGTGCTGGCTGGCGGAGGATACACAGTCGCCGACGCCCAGTCCGATGCAGTGGGCGGAACTGCCTGCACCGCTGCCGCTGACAATCGATGGGGTTACGATGAATCCGGATTACAGGATTGACAAGGTGGCAATGAAGGCGATTCAGGCCCACGATGCCTGGTGGCCGGATTCCTATCTGGAATATGCGGTCGAATGTGTGTCGCATCCCGCTGTGACAACCCCGCTGGTCTGGACAACAGACCCGTCAAAGGTCCTTTCCGGACTGTATCCGGGAGAACCCTACGAGTTTGTGGTTTATGCTCGCGATCCAAGCGGAAATATGACACTGCCTTCAACTGTCGCTTCTGTCACACCGGGCAGCAATTACAACCTGCTTGCGCCCAATCCGGCTGACTTTGAGATACCGCCGGCCGGAACCGGTCTGACTACGATTACGATGACAGCTGTGCAGGCGACGGGTGTGCCGGCGGTGCCGGCCCCGTTGGTCGGCAAAGGAACGTTCCATGTCGAGTACTGCTTCCTGAAGACGGATGCGGCGGGCAACCCGCTGAATCTGCCGGCTGGAACAAATCCGATTATTCAGCAGAATTATGACCCGACTCAGCTGTCCGGCAAAGTTTATACAAGTACGCCGTGGCGGTTTACAGATACCGGCTTAACTTTGGGACAGACGTATTACTACCGAGTCTTTACACGGCTGGTATTCCGTGAAACTGCAACCGGCACTGTGCGGGTTGTGGCTTACACAGATCCGTCCCCCGTCTATGCAGCCGGTCCGATTGAAGTGGATTTAACGCCGCCGACGCCGAATCCGGCACAGTGGGCGGTCTGGCCGAGCCATCTGCAGTATGATACGTGGTATCACTATATGCAGGCGGCAGAAGCTCAAGACCCGAGCGGAGTGGAATACAGATTTGTCTGTGTGACATTCCCGAGCTTGAGCAGCGGCTGGCAGAATGTGGACAATGTGGCCGGTATCGTGGATCCGGACTTCACGCCGCGGCTGCCGAACGAATACTGGGTGCCTGTGTATGTCTCGACGGCGTACTATGATTACTACATTCTCGTGCGTGACCGCTCGCCGAATCAGAATCAGACGCAGCCCAGTGCAACCTGCCGGGCCGGTACAAATGCGGCTACTTGCCCCAATAGACCTATCCAGTAAGGCATAGCCGATTTGAGCACCCTAAGGGCTGTCCGGTTAAACCGGGCAGCCCTTTTTCGTTTAAATAAGACTGGCAATGTCCGTTATTTGTGCCTAAAAATACATCTTCGGGGTTGACATTTTTCACCAAGAGTGTAAAAGAGAAAAACTCATGTTAACAGAGCCCGGTTTCTGGAGGGGTTGACTGCGGCGGGCTCCATTTTGTAAACTCTGTATCAACTGAATGAATGGGAGTATAGGGATGATTGAGGTTCAGCAATTGACCCGCAGATTCGGACCGATTGTTGCGGTTGACGGCATTTCGTTTCAGGTTCAAAAAGGGGATATTCTGGGCTTTTTGGGACCCAACGGCGCCGGCAAGAGCACGGCGATGAAAATGCTGGCCTGTTTTCTCCCGCCCGACAGCGGTACGGCCAAGGTCTGCGGATATGATATTGTCCAGCAGCCCCTGCAGGTGCGCCGTTCGATAGGATATCTGGCGGAGAATGCGCCGGCCTATCCGGAAATGACGGTGGCCGGTTTTCTGAATTTTGTCTGTGATGCACGAGGGCTCAAGGGAGCGGCCCGCCGGGAGGCTCTCGACCGAATTATCCCGCTTTGTTCCATCGGCACGGTTTATCATCAGACCATTGATACGCTCTCCAAAGGATACAAGCGGCGCGTCGGTCTGGCGCAGGCCCTGATTCACAATCCGCCCGTTTTAATTCTGGATGAACCGACGGACGGTCTGGACCCCAATCAGAAACATGAGGTGCGCGAGCTGATTTTAAAAATGGCCAAAGAAAAAGCCATTATCATTTCAACCCACATTTTGGAAGAGGTCGAACAAATCTGCACGCGGGCAATTATTATCGCCCGAGGACGGATTTTGGCCAATTCGACCCCGCAGAAACTTCAGGCGGATTATCACGGAACGCTGGAAGAAGTCTTCCGGAAGATTACGCTGGGAAAAAAGACGGCTTAACGGCCGCGGATTGTCAACCGCACAGGCAAGGAGTCTGATCATGAACGGCTTTTGGGCAGTCTTCAAACGAGAATTAAAAGGATACTTTTCGACTCCCGTTGCATACGTTTTTCTGGTGGTGTTTCTGTTCTTTGCGGGCTATCTTCCATTTCGGGAAGGTTTTTTTGAAGTCCGGCAGGCGGATTTAAATCTCTTTTTCAAGATGCTTCCGCTGCTGTTTGTTTTCATGGTTCCTTCGACGGCGATGCGGCTGTGGGCGGAGGAGCGGCGGACCGGCTCGATAGAACTGCTTTTGACCCTGCCGATTACGGTCCCGCAGGCGGTCTTGGGCAAGTTTTTTGCGGCCTGGACCTTCCTGGCGATTGCGCTGCTGCTGACGTTTCCCATGCCGGCGGCGGTCTTCTATCTGGGGGAGCCGGACCCGGGTCTGATTGCCGCCGGGTATCTGGGGGCCTTTTTGATGGCCGGCGGGTTTCTGGCCGTCGGGGCGTTCTTTTCCGCTCTTACAAAAAATCAGGTCATCAGCTTTATCCTGTCCGTGGCGGCCTGCGGGATTCTTGTCTATGCCGGCATGCCTTCCACGCTCGAGTATCTGTCGGGAACTCTGCCGGCGCCGCTGCTTTCTCTGATTGAATCCCTCAGTTTTCAAATCCGGTTTGATGCCATACAGCGGGGAATTATTTCCGTGAAGGATGTCGCTTACTTTGTGATTCTGATTGCGGCCTGGGTGTATGCCTCGATGTATGTTCTGGAAGAAAGGAAGGCGAACTGATGAATCGAACCATACGTCTGATTGTCGTCGTATCGTTGATTCTGGTCATTGCGGTGTCGGCTGTTCAGATTGTCCAGCGGCTCTTCGGAAGCTGGCGGATTGATGTGACCCAGGAAAGGCTGTACACCCTTTCGGAAGGGACTAAGAATGTCCTGCAGGCCCTGCAGCAGCCGCTGACCCTTCGGCTTTATTACACCAAAACGGCCACTCTCAGTGCTCCGGACCAGATTCGCTTTTTCAATGCTTATTATGAATACGTCCGGGCTCTTCTGGAGGAATATGTACGCTATTCCAACGGGAAGATTAAGCTGGAAATTATTGACCCCCGTCCCTATTCACAGGAGGAACTGGCAGCTATCCGCTACGGACTGAAGCGGTTTTCGATTACCGAAGAAGAAAGCTTCTTCTTCGGTCTGGTAGCCCAGACGGAACTGGGAGTGACCAAGATGATTCCGTTTTTCAGTCCTGAACGGGAAAATTTCATCGAATATGATATTACCTATCTGATCGATACGGCCGTCAATCCGCCGAAGACCCGTGTGGGTGTTCTCAGCTCGCTGCCCGTGATGGGGGATGATGTATCCGGGTATATGGCGGCGATGATGCGGATGCAGGGGCAGCGGCCGCGCGGACCCTGGGGGCTTGTCCGGCAGCTGCGGGAATTGTATGCCGAAGTGCGGTCCATTCCGACGGACACGGAGGAAATTCGTGATGTGGACCTGCTGCTGGTGATTCATCCCAAGGACCTTTCTGCGAAAACCCGGTATGCCATTGACCAGTATATTCTCAAAGGCGGGCGGGCTGTGATTGCCCTGGACCCGTTTTCCGTAGTGGACCGGCCGGACCCGGCGATGATGCAGTACGGAATGGAGCACAAAGCCGTCTCTTCTCTGGATGATTTGCTGGCGGCCTGGGGGCTGGAGATGCCTGCCAATACGTTTGCCGGCGACCGCATGCTGGCCGGAGTCGGGTCTCCTTCGCCGAATGAACGCCCGATTAAGATAATTCCGTATCAGAAACTGACGGCGGCCTACGGATGTTTTAACAAGAATGTGCCGATGACGGCGTCTCTGAACGAGGTGACATTCTGGTTTCCGGGGGTTTTGAAGAAAAAGACGGATTCGTCAAATCTGCCGGGGGATTTGGAGCTGGTTCCTCTGATGATGACTACCAAACAGGGAAACAGCTGGACGATTTCGCATCCGTTTGAACTGCGAAGCCCGGACTATGCGGATATTCTCCGGAGGTTCCGCGACGGTTTGGAAGAACAGGTTCTGGCCTATCGGGTGACCGGTACCCTCCGCTCGGCTTTTCCGGATGGGCCTCCGAAGGAAGACAAAGAAGAGAAAAATGGAGAAGAAAAGCAGGAATCTGCGTCTGAAGAGACCAAACCGGTTTCGGAGCATCTGTCCGAAGCCCGTCAGCCGACGGCGGTTGTGGTGGTAGCGGATGTGGACTTCCTCAGTGATGTGCTGGCTTATCAGGAGACGATTTTCGGTCTGGCTGTCGTGGGGAATAATGCGGCGTTTGTGCTGAATGCTTTGGAGGAGCTGTCCGGTTCGACCGATTTGATTCGGCTGCGCTCCCGCGGCGGCTATAAGCGTCCCTTTACGCGGGTGGACCAGATTGAACGAGCCGCGGAGGAAAAAACGGCGGAGGAAGAGGCCCGCATTATGGCGGAAATCAAGGGGTTTGAGACCCAGCTGAATGAAAAACTGCGGGCGCTTGAATCCAAAGAACGGGAGCTGATTAACAAGACCATTCTCGAAGAGAAGAAGGAAATCGAGCTGAAGCTGCATCAGGCGGAGATGCGTCTGCGCGATGTCAAGATGAAGAAGGTGGCCGACAAGGAAGCCCTCAAGAACCGCATTCGGAATTTCTGCACGCTGCCCGGTCCGCTGGCCGTGCTGGCGGCGGCGGTGATTTTGGCGGTCTATCGGGCTGCAAAACGCAGATATTCCATTCAGCATATGAGAGAACCCTAACCGTTCTTGAAACCAGTTGGACAGGGAGTCAACGGCGATGAACGATCGGAAAGTAGCAGTCTTGGCGACAGCAGCGATTTTGGCGGTGGCAGGTGCGTTCCTCTCTTCTCGATTGAGCCGCGATTACACGCCGCCGAAGATCACGATTTTTCCGCTGATTGAAGGGTTGGATCTCGACCGAATTCAGACGATTCTTGTGGTAGCCAAAAGTGCAGACGGTCCGATTCACCTGGACCGCAGCGGAAACGGTTTTACGGTTCGGGAAAAGGACGGCTATCCGGCGCATGTGAGCAAGGTCAATTCGCTGATTTCAAACTGTCTGGATATTCGGATTACGTCGGATGCCCTGATTACCTCCAATCCCGCCAATCACGCCCAGATTGGAGTCACAGAGGATACAGCCCGCTGGCGGGTGGAATTTCTGGGGGCAGACGAGAAGCCGATTACCGGTCTGCTGGTTTCGGAGTCCAAGTCGGAGGGAGAGCAGACGCGTCCCGTCAGTGCGGTTCGAATGACGAACAGTCCGAATGTTTATCGGCTGACGGATGAACCGTATATTCCCACACGGGCTATGGATTATATCGAGGCCCAGATTCTTCAGCTGGAGCGGGAGAAGATGGTTCGGGTGACTGTGATTGACCCCAATCAGCACAGTTATACCCTGAAACCCCAGGCGGATTCTTATGATTTGCTCTTGGAGCCGCTGCCGGAAGGCAAACAGGTTCGGCAGGTCAATGCCAAAACGACCTTTTCCGCTCTGACCTATTTGCGAGCGGATGATGTAACCGCCGCCTCCAAAATGCCGGAGCTGAAGTTTCCGAACACCTATGTTTGTGAAGTGAAAAATTATCTGGTGTACACGGTTCGTCTGGCGGAACAGGACGGCAAATATTACATTCGGCTGTCGGCCCGTTATACAGGCCCGGAACCGCAGGTTCAGCAGCAGGCGGAATCTGAAGAGAAACTCAAAGAGCGGGAAGCTCTTTTTCTGGCGCGCGATACCGCTGAATCATTTACCGCCAGGCATGACGGCTGGGTCTATATCATTCCTTCCTATAAAGCGCAGGAAATGCTCCGTTCGCTGGACGAGCTGATTGAAGACAAGACGAAGGAGCCCGCCGCCGCTGAAACACCCGCGGAGACGGCTCCGAAGGAATCGTCTCCGGAGTCTGAGGTGTAGTTTTTATCGGCAGTAGCGGAGATATTCCAGCCCTTCCGGAAGGGGAATGTTGTTGCCGAACAAATCCTCTCCGTAGCCGTGCCGGGCCAGCCGCTCGATGTCGGCTAATACGCGTTTGTCGCCGACAAAGCGGACTTTTGTATCCGTAAAAATGTCGATTTTGCCGGCCGCCTGTAGCCGGACAATTTCATCCATAACCAGTTTCAGCAGGGGGATATTCTGGGGGAGGGGCGGCGCTTCAATGTGAAGCGGTTTTTCATAGATAATCAGTTTATTGTATTCCGACAAGGTCATCAGAATGGAGCGGATCAGCGTGGGGATATCTTCGTCCGTCGTCTCCGGGACGAGGTTCATGCGGATGATTTCGTTGGCAATATCGCGCCGCTTGTGTGCGTTGATTTCTTCGTTGGCGCGGAACAAATGAAGGGGGGCCTTGGCGTCATAGGTTTTTCCGTCCAGCTCCATCGTCACTTCACTGCCGTAATGAAGGACGATGTTGGCGATCAGGGTGGAGGGGCGAACATGAAAACCGCGGTAGGGCGGTACCGGTACTTCAATGCTGCCGATTTCCGTATAACGCTGAAGCATCATTCGGCACAGATTCTCGGCACTGCTGAGGTACTGAACGACGAAGTGAATTGAATAATTCAGCATCACCTGCAGGAGTACTTCCGGTTCGACCAGCCGCTTGCGTCCCGGCGGCAGATGAACGCGGAAGGGACCGGCATGGCGTTCGATGTAATGGGCGAAGTCCCGGGCCGTTCGAAGCAGATGAAGGACGACGCTGATATGGCCCCGCAGTACGGGAATCTCCGGGTCCACGCCTTCTGTTTCCGTTGTGGAAACGTAGGTGTCATAAAGGGATTGAAGATTGTGAAAACGCAGTTCAAAAGAGCGGAGCTTGTCCTCCCGAAGCGGCCCGATAAAATCGCACAGCTGCATATCGCCTTTCATGGATTCCTTCGGCAGAGACTGTTTGCATTCCGCCGAGAGGTTCAGAAAGGATGTGGCCAGCATAGAAATCGTTTGAGAGACGGCATCGATTTTCCGGGCTCCTAAATCATGAGGAAGCCGGCCGGGCGGCAGTTTCTCGCTGTAGTATTCTTCCGGCAAATCCACTTCCGAAACCGGCAGGTGGAGATTTCTGGCTTCATCAAGAAGCCGGCGGGTTGCTTCGACCAGAATCGATTCCGTGAATGCGATGGTATCAACGGTATGCTTTTCAAAATCCTCTCCGATGTCCAGCAGACGGTAGGCAGGGATGCTGTGCTGGATATGAAGGAGTTCGTAGCTGACATAAGAGAACAATTTGATGGCGGCTACCAGAGAGCGGAAGCGTTCCCATTTGGAATTGTTTCGAGCCCCGTAGGCATCCAGCAGCTCTTCCAGCTGGGTCGATTGAAACAGAAGCTCGCCCAGCAGGGGTCGGGTGAGAATTTTCGGATGCTGGCCGTGGGCGACTAAAAAACCGGAGGCGCGGAACAATGCTCCGGACCGACGAGCAATCAAATGCTGAAAATCTTCATAGGAGATTGTGGGAGGTATCATATTTTTCAAGGTTCTCAAAAAGAAAAACCAACCTTATTCAAGACAAATAACGTCTCGTTTCATTGGTTTGTTGGTTTCCCAATGATAATTATATCGTCTTTTTGCCTTTCAGGTTTACAAGGAATCAACAAGATACCCTCTTTTAACGGTTTTTCAAGAAAGGGCTTTGTTTATTTTTACAAGGCGAATTCCGCAGCCAGGACCGTATGATCACTCGGTTTTTCTGCCTGCCTTGCTTCTAAATCAATCCAGCAATCCGTGCAGGTTTTGGCGAGGGGTTCGGTAGCCAAAATATAATCGAGCCGCCATCCTAAATTCCTTTTGAATGCGTTTGGTATCCGATAGTCCCAAAATGTATAATGTCCGGGTTCCGGATGATAACGACGAAACAGGTCTATAAAGCCCCATTTAAGGGTCTCTTCGAAGACCTCTTTGACCTCTCGGCAGTAACAAACATGTCCCCAGAGCCCCTTTGGGTCGTAAACATCAATGGGTTCAAGGGCGGCATTCATATCGCCGCACCAGACTACGAAATCTTTTTTCGGATGAAAATAAGAGGAAAAATAGGATTTCAGGAGACGAAAATACTTTAATTTATAGCGAAACTTTTCTGAATCGACTTCCTGACCTTGAGGGATATAGGTATTCAAAATCACGATTTTGCCGATTCTGGCCTTTAAAAAGCGGGCCTCGCCGAGCGGGTCTTTCGGCAGCTCTGTTTCGATGTCTTCCAAAGGAATTCGGCTAAAAACGGCGACACCGTTGTACTTCTTTTGCCCGCGAATCACGACTTCATATCGACAATCTTTGAACTCCTCGAGGGGGAATTCCTCGTCCTGTACTTTGGTCTCCTGGATGCAGAGAACATCCGGTTTGTGTTTTCTGAGCCAGTCTTTCACTAACTCAATTCGGCTGCGTATGGAATTGACGTTGTATGTGGCGATTTTCATAATTTGTCTTTCGGAGCGTTTCTTTTTCTCAATCTTCAAAACAATGGTTCAGTTGTCAAGCAAAATCGGGGGAATAAATAGGCATAAATGTGTCCAGAATTCTGTTTATTGGTCTAATTCTTGATATACAATTCAGAATATTGTATTTTTAACCGCACAAATAAAGGGTTTTTGAGTATATAGAGAAAAACTACTATAATACTGTAAAATAGAGGAGAATGTTATGAAACTGTCGTCACGTACAAGATATGGGATTCGGGCTATGCTTGAATTGGCTCTTGAGTACGGCAAAAGACCCCTGCAGATTAAGTCAATTGCGGATCGAGAGGACATTTCCAACAAATATCTCGAGCAGCTGATTGCGATGCTCAAAAGCGCCGGTCTGGTACGGAGTGTACGAGGGCCCAGAGGCGGTTATATGCTGGCTAAACCGCCGCAGGAGATTCTTTTGAAGGATATTTTTGTCACACTCGAAGGCCCGATTTCTTCGGTGGACTGTCTGGAACATTCTCAATTTACTCCCTACTGTACGGATTGTGCGACTCGGCAAATCTGGAATGAAATTCAAAATGCCATCAGCAAAGTTTTATCATCCCGTACGCTGAAAGATTTGATTAAGCAGACTAATCAGGACAGGGACTCAAAAAACTTCCAAATCTAACCCTTTTCGAGGTGCTTTATGGGCCGAATTTATGAAGATATTACAAAGACAGTCGGTCGAACTCCTCTGGTTCGGTTAAATCGAATGGTTGGTCCGTATGGAACTGTTCTGGCTAAAATGGAATCATTCAACCCCTGCCACAGCGTCAAAGACAGGATTGCCGTAGCAATGATTCAGGCCGCGGAGGAAAAAGGTCTGCTGAATCAGGATACGACTTTGATTGAGCCTACCAGCGGAAATACGGGTATCGGTTTGGCGTTTGTCTGTGCGGCTCGAGGGTATAAACTCATTCTGACCATGCCGGAATCGATGAGCATAGAACGACGGAAACTGCTGGCGATGCTGGGGGCCCAGATTGTTCTGACGCCGGCTTCTCTGGGCATGTCCGGGGCTATCCAGGAAGCCAGGCGGCTGAAGGAAACGATTCCGAACTCTCTGATTCTCCAGCAGTTCCAAAATCCGGCTAATCCGGAAATTCATCGCCGGACGACGGCCGAGGAAATTTGGGAGGATACCGGCGGCAAAGTCGATATTCTGGTGTCCGGTGTCGGGACCGGCGGGACAATTACCGGATGCGGTGAAGTGCTCAAAAAGGGAAATCCGAATCTGAAGGTAATCGCCGTAGAACCGGCCGATTCCCCCGTTCTTTCCGGCGGGAAACCGGGGCCCCATAAAATTCAGGGAATTGGAGCCGGGTTTGTTCCGGATGTTCTGAATACAAAAATCTATGACCAGGTTATTACGGTGACAAATGAGCAGGCGTTTGCCGCTTCGCGGCTGATGGCTCGAATGGAAGGCATTTTGGGCGGTATCAGTGCCGGTGCGGCGTGCCATGTGGCCGTCGAGCTGTCCAAGCAAAAGGACAATGCCGGCAAAACGATAGTCTTTATCATGTGTGATACCGGAGAACGGTACCTTTCCACCGATTTGTATGCTCAACTGTGAACGAACTTATGGAAGCGGAACCTCTTTTTAATTATGACGCTGTTGCCGAACAAATCGTCAAGACGTATGAAGACGATTCCGGTATCAACTTTATCGACATAAAAAACCTGCCCGTCCGGGAGCGGATTATCCATGTGGTTGAGCTTCTGTTTGAGATTCTTTTTCCCGGGTATACCGGCAAACGAACCGTCAAGCGTCCCACGGTTTTTTCTGTGGTGCATGAATTGCTGCTGGCTGTTCGGCGTGAACTGTCGGAACAGATCGAGCGGGCCCTTCGGCATAACTGCCGTCTGACGGATTGTCCGACCTGCGATTGTCCGCGTCTGGCGCTGGAATGCACGGACCGTCTTTTGATACGGTTTCCGGAGATCCGGAACATCTTGAAAACCGATGTTCAGGCTGCCTATGACGGCGACCCGGCCGCACAGTCTCTTGAAGAGATTGTGATCAGTTATCCTTTTATTACGGCGATAGCCGCCCATCGGATTGCGCATGAACTGTACCGAATGCAGGTGCCGCTGATTCCCCGCATTATTTCCGAATGGGCTCACAGCCGGACAGGCATCGATATTCATCCTGGTGCTACGATCGGCAAACGCTTTTTTATCGACCACGGCACGGGAGTTGTGATTGGAGAAACGTCGGTTATCGGGGAAAATGTCAAACTGTATCAGGGGGTTACGCTCGGAGCGCTGAGTTTTCCAAAAGATGAGCGGGGACGGCTGATTCGAGGCTGCAAGCGTCATCCGACGCTCGAAGATGATGTGACGGTTTATGCAGAGGCCACCATTCTCGGCGACATCACCATCGGACGAGGCGCTGTTATCGGCGGAAATGTCTGGATTCGTGAGTCTGTTCCGCCGGGAACCATTGTTATGGTTTCCAAGCCGGAATCAATGTATGTAACGCGAAGCCGGAACCGTCCAAAATCGGACACGGATACAAAAGATGAACATATTTGAAGAACAAATTCGTACTCTTAAAAAGCAGCGGAATGCGGTGATTCTGGCTCATAATTACCAGCCGGGACCGATTCAGGATCTTGCGGATTTCGTAGGGGATTCCCTGGGTCTGAGCATTCAGGCCTCGAAAACTCAGGCCGATGTGATTGTCTTCTGCGGTGTTCTGTTTATGGCGGAGACGGCCGCCATTCTGTCGCCGAAAAAGACGGTGCTTTTGCCGGATATTACGGCCGGCTGTCCGATGGCGGATATGATTACGGTCCAGCAGCTGGAACTGCTTAAGCAGAAACATCCGGATGCGCTGGTGGTTTGCTACGTAAACTCGCCGGCGGATGTCAAGGCCCTCAGTGATTACTGCTGCACCAGCAGCAATGCTGTTCAGCTGGTCAGCCGGCTTCCGCAGGACCGGCCGATCATTTTTATACCGGACCGGCATTTGGGACAATTTGTCGCCGACCGAACCGGACGTTCGCTGATTTTGTGGCCCGGCTATTGCCCGACTCATTTGAAAATCAGCCCGGAAGATATTGAAAAGGCCCGGCAGCAGTATCCGAGCGCTCTTGTGCTGGCCCATCCGGAATGCGGACCCGAAATCCGCCGGATGGCTGACGAACTGCTCAGTACCGGCGGAATGATTCGGTTTGCCGGGCAGAGCAAAGCCCAGGTGTTTGTCATTGCCACGGAGGAAGGCATTGTGCATACTCTCCGGAAGAAGTATCCGGAGAAAACATTTGTGCCGATCAGCGAGTTTGCTGTCTGTCCGAATATGAAAAAGATTACACTAGAAAAACTGCTTTGGTCGCTGCAGGATATGCAGTACCGCATTGAGGTGCCGGAAGCGGTGGCCGTCAAGGCCCGTCGTGCCCTCGAGCGGATGATGGAGATTCTTCCGGAAGGCTGAAAGACGGTCAATCCGTTCAAGAACCGGAGTTTAAGCCATGTGGGATTATACAGATAAAGTCATGGAACACTTTCTGAATCCGAAGAATGTCGGCCGGATTGAAAATCCGGACGGCATCGGCGAGGTGGGGTCGCTGGCCTGCGGCGATGCTTTGACGTTTACGTTCAAGCTCGGCCCGGACGGGCGGATTGCCGATGCCAAGTTTCAGACGTTCGGATGCGCCAGTGCGATTGCCTCTTCATCCGTTCTGACGGAAATGGTCAAGGGGCTGACGCTCGAAGAAGCGGAAAAAATCACCAACAGGGATATTGTGGAGCGGCTGGGCGGGCTTCCGGAACAGAAGATGCACTGTTCGGTGATGGGCCATGAGGCGCTGACGGCCGCTATCGCCTACTACCGATCGAAAGGAAAAGGGGCTCCGCCCGCCGTCAAAAGCGGAAAGATTGTGTGCACCTGTTTCGGCGTTACGGATGAGGAAATCCGCCGGGTCGTCCGGAACAACAATCTGACCACGGTGGAACAGGTGACGAACTACTGCAAAGCCGGGGGCGGCTGCGGCGGCTGCAAAGGACAGATTGAAAAACTGATTGAGGAAGTTCAGGGAGATAAGGTTCGCCAGCTGCGCACCGCTCCGGAGCCGTCGCCCCGAAAACTAACCAATATCCAGAAAATCGCTCTGATTCAGGAAGTGCTTGAGGAGCAGGTTCGGCCTGCGATGCGGGCTCATGGCGGCGATATTGAATTAATTGATGTGGTCGGAAACCGTGTGATTGTGGCTTTTCGCGGGATGTGTGCCAGCTGCAAACTGGCCGATTATACGATGAAGGAAATCGTCGAGGCCAAACTTCACGAATATGTCAGCCCGGATTTGATTGTCGAAGAAGAGACGGATTCCGCTCAGCGGCCGCACAGCCATCAGGAGAAATAAGATGGACCCAGTCATTTATATGGATAATAATGCCACCACGAAAGTGGACCCGGCTGTTGTTGAGGAGATGATGCCGTATTTTGAACAATGGTACGGCAATCCCTCCAGCATGCACAGTTTCGGAGGCTGTGTGGCCAAGAAGATTCATCAGGCCCGTGAACGGATTGCCGCGCTGCTCGGCTGCCAGCCTGATGAGATTCTCTTTACCAGCGGCGGCACCGAAAGCGACAATACGGCGATACACGGCACGCTGGCGGCCTATCCGCGCAAGCGAAAAATTATTACCAGCCGCGTTGAGCATCCGGCGATTTTAAGTCCCTGCCGGCATCTTGAACAGCACGGATATGAGATTTATGAATTGTCCGTTGACCGACAGGGGTGTCTGAGTCTGGATGAGCTGGCCGAGGTGCTCGATGACAACACGGCCCTGGTGACGATTATGTATGCCAATAATGAAACCGGTGTGATTTTCCCGATAGAGGAAATCGGGGCTCTTTGCCGGGCTCGGGGGGTGCCGTTTCACACCGATGCGGTTCAGGCCGTCGGGAAAATTCCGCTGAATCTGAAGGACAGCACGATTGATATGCTCAGTCTGTCCGGACATAAACTCCACGCCCCCAAAGGGATCGGTGTTCTTTATATCCGCCGCGGGGTTCGTCT
>CALEDR010000010.1 GCA_937949545.1 uncultured Phycisphaerae bacterium | reverse complement strand
GTTTCAATCCACGCCCGCGTGAAGCGGGCGACGCCTACAATCGACGATTTCCGGTCAACCCTACCCGTTTCAATCCACGCCCGCGTGAAGCGGGCGACTAACCTGTGGATAACTTGCAGTCATGCGTGGAATGTTTCAATCCACGCCCGCGTGAAGCGGGCGACTTCTGCCTCATCGGCCCGAATTGTTTGTCCGCTGTGTTTCAATCCACGCCCGCGTGAAGCGGGCGACGCAGTTTATTGCATAGATAACGCATTGCAGGAGTTAGTTTCAATCCACGCCCGCGTGAAGCGGGCGACTTTTTTGGCGGATGAATTGCCGCAAACAGATTTAGTTTCAATCCACGCCCGCGTGAAGCGGGCGACCGTATAAACGCTATCCTCTTTACTCCAAAAGAGATAGCGATGAGATTCCGCGAACCTATGCAGGATTTCAGGGCATCGGGCTCCTATTTAAAACCTAAATTTCCGTATCTACTTGCCAAAGAACCGCTTACAACATTCGCGAACCTGTCGGACTTTTCATGTCCGCTTGACGTTCGCGTTCAGCAGATCACACAATCAAAGGCCCCTGCGGATCGTATCCGGGCTTAGCCCCAACGTGTTCCACTCTTCGCTTCCAACTGCTCCCAAGAAAATAAAACCGCAGGCTGTCTTTAGCCGGGTCAATCGAATCAATCAGCTTTTGCCTGAGTTCTACCCATTGAGCCGGTTCAACCAGACATTCAAACACGGAATTCTGAACCCGCTGACCCCGATTTTCACAAATTTTCGCCACCTGACGCAATCGTTTCTGAGCAGCCGGCGTTTCCGTGTTTACATCATACGTCACCAACACCATCATACGATCTATGTCTCCGAATGGTCATCTCCACAAAAATGGAGGGTACCCGTCTAAATCCCCGCGCAGAAACCGGGCCATCAACAAAGCCTGAACATAAGGAAGCAGACCAATCTGTATCTTTTCCTGAAGGAAAGGATGGATAATTTCCTCCTGTTTTCGCTTCTGCCAGGCAACCAATACAGTTTTTCGGGTTTGCTCATCCATCACAACAGCACCCGATTCCGTCTTTTGAAACCCTTCGGGACTCACCTGCTGCCGATTAATCAGCGACAACGTCAGACGGTCCGCCAGATAAGCCCGCAATTCTTCCATCATATCCAAGGCCAGTCCGGGTCTGCCGGGCCGATCTCGGTGCAAAAACCCAACGGCCGGATCCAGTCCCACCCCTTCAAGGGCTGCGCGAATATCATGCACCAACAGGGTATACAAAAAAGAAAGGAGCGCATTGACGGGGTCCAAAGGGGGACGCCGACTCCGCTGCGAAAAAAAGAAGGCATTCTTATTGGCTGTAATCAGGCAGTCAAAACAGCTGAAATAAGTGTTGGCCGCCATGCCTTCAAGTCCGCGGATTTCCTCCAGAACACTGAGGCGCTTCAAATTCTCCAGATTTTGCCCCATCTCCGCCAAAGCATTCTGAATCTTCTCCCGACCTTCCGCCTGCGGTCGGTCACGGAGTGCTCTGAGCAGGACAATGCGGGTGTTGGCGATTTTAGCCGAAACAATAGAACGGGCAATTTCTGAACTGGCCTTCAGGTCATCCGAGCGGCGGTACTGCTCTTTCCTCAACAGAACATTGCCGGAAACGGGACCGTGTACCCGTGCGAGAAAGTGCCCGTTCTCAGTCAGAAACGACAAAGGAACATTATGTTCGGCACACAGCCCCATCAAAAACGGGCTGCAGGCAACATTCCCGAAACAGACAATGCTTCCGAGGGTATGAATCGGCACACGCAGCTTTGTCTGCTGTTCATGCAGAATTTCGACCGTATCGCCGTTTTTGGCCAGATAGGCGCCTTGTGTTGTGACAAACAAGGTATTGAGGAGCTGTTTCATGGAATCATCTCCTCCCGGGGCAGTTCATAGGCCATCTGAAGATAATGCTCAATGTTCTTTTTTTTGCCGGTCGTTTTGGGGAGACATTGATTGTACAAAGAACAGGCCCGGCATTTTTTCTCGTAAGAAGCACCGGGGGTACGCCCCCGTTGAAACATCTCATGCAGCTGGTGCGCCGATTCTTCCGTCTTCCTGCGCAGCTCGTCCGTAAGAACCACTTCCTTCCGCCGTCTCGGGCGACCGTAAAAAAAAGCTCCCAGCGGAACGGCAATCCCCAACATTTCCTCCAGACAGATGGCCTGAGCGCACAGCTGCACCTCATCACAGGCATCCATCTTTGGACTGCCGCGTTTGTACTCAACCGGATACGGCTGCCACATTCCTTCGGCATCCGACAGAGAAATCCCCGTCGGAGCCCTGTGAAACTCCACCACATCCGCCTGACCGATCAGCCCGAGACGGCAAGAATAAATCCTCAGTCCCCGCACAATATAAATGTCGGAACGGCGCTCATCTGACATCTCGTGGACTCGCTGGTGGATGATGCGTCCTTCCGCCGTCAGACGATTTTCATTCCAGACCTGTTCCAGGTGAATCAGCCCGCACTGCCGCGGACAGAATACCCAATGCTGCAGGGCGGAAAGAGGAAGATAGTCGGCTTCTGCATACATAAGACATCCCGAATCACAAAAGATTCTGCACGGTAACCCCCCGAAAATCACTCAGCGGACCATCGGATGGAGCGGTAATGTTGTCCCTGTAATCCTCATAGCTGCGAGGCGGTTTCCCCTCACACGGCTTGATTTGAACCGTGTCAAACAATTTGTAAGCGGGAGCATTTCCAATTTTGCTTTCATGCTTGAACACAATCAACCGGCGTGCACACATCTTCCCGCGTGCAGCGGAATGATCATGATCAAACATATTGATCAGGGCCTCCCACAACAATTCTAAGTCCTCTTCTGTAAAGCCGGTTTGCTCTGCCAGACTGGCGGAGATATACCCTTCTGTTCGATACAGCGCGTAAGGAACGATGTTTTTGCGTCCCATCGTCCGATTATCGCCGGATTGATTTTCTGCTTCCTTTTCTGTAGCAACTGCCATGCGTGTAATGGTCAATTCACGGGGACAAATCACATCAATGCTTCGAGCAAAATTCATCTGCACCGCTCCCCGTACCTGACCGCAATTGTATTCCTTTAATGACATCACTGCTCCGAATGTTCGAACGTCAAAAAAGTTGTGACACATCCACAATCTGGCCTTTTCAATCTCATCCGCCGCTGCTTTCCCCTTATCAATTTTTAATGCCTCGTATGCTCTTTTCTGCTGATTGGTCAGAATGGCCTTTTCTTTCACATAAATGCAGTACGGAGGCTGGTCTTCTCGAACCATTTGCACATAGTTCCGCACCTTGCGTTTTAAACACACATCGGTCACAATCCCGTAGCTGGTCTCCGGATCGATACGAGGCATATTGCCGGCATCCGGGTCGCCGTTTGGGTTTCCGTTTTCGACATCGAACAGATACACGAACTCGTAGCGATTTTGAAGGACATTACTCATAATATAGTCTCCTTTTCTTTCAAAAAAACTTTATTGAATCGTTTCCCGAGATTCTTTGCCTTTAAAGAAATCCTGACGCTGATGATAATATCCGAGAGCAAATAGCCCCTGCTCATCCAATGACAAGTGAGCGGGAAAATCAGACAAATCCGCTAGGATTTCCTCAATTTGTTTGTCCCACATCCTGCCATATTCGGCTTTCTCAAGATGATGCTGCGCCAGTCGGAGCAGTTGCGGAAACACCACTTTCGGAGTGGCTGATGCTGCCCCCCAGAACCTGTTCTTAATGGTCGTATTGATACCGGGGGATGCACCCTGCTGAACCTTTTCCAGTACGGCAAAAAGACGTCCCAGCAGATAAGCCGGATTCTTGTTTTCTCTGTCCAAAGCCATAGAGACCTCCATTCCTTGTTTATAAAGTCTGTATTTACGCACCAGAATCGCTTTTAAGATTGCCGCGCGAACATAATTGATTTCCTGATCTGCTCGGATACGGTTTATCACGGCATTCTGCAGAGCCTGCGGATACGCCGTGCCTTGCAGAATCGAACGCAATAAAGAACCCGCTAAAAGCGGCTGAGGAGACGAATTTCTCGCCTCCTGATTAACCGTCTCTCTCAATAATCTCCAAATTCCCGGGAAATCCGGCTCAGAATCAAAATCTTTCTGGATTCTCAAATCTCGAAAATGCTGGCCAATCCTTTCTTCCGCCTCCCCCACCGTACAGACATGCCAAAACCGTACGGCAATGCGGGCTGCATTGGGCGACAGGCCCAGAATAAAAAACCTTATATCCGAATCCATCCTGTCGACCGGTCTTCCTTCCCGAACAGCCTCCAGCACCCGACCAAGTTCGGCATTATCTGAGATGTCCGATTCTTTCGGATCCAGCATCATCCCGAACAGGCCCTCCATGGGGGATGGACGCTCCGTCCAAAAAACCGCCGTTGCATCCCCTATCTGGAGTTTCTGCCTGCTGTCATTGGCCAGGAGATAATTCAATGCAGTCGTATAAGAAAAAGCAGACATTTCTCCTACGGGGGCATTAAAGTTCTGCTCTTTGCCGTAGGAGCAAAACGCATCAAGATTGAAAGCAACAATCGCCGCTCCGCTGCTTTGTGTGTCCTTCACACCCTTGATGGCCGGATGCAGCCGGGCAATAGGCTGTTGTTGCCCGGTTACCAAACAGTACCCTTGAACCCCTTCCTGATTTCGGCTCTTATACTCAAGCCATATTTTTCTCACAGAGGCCTTTTCGTGCAAGTACTGTCTTTCTCCATTCAGCCGAAAGACAACATTGCCGCCGGCCAGCTCATCCCAGTGATTCAAAGACGAGGCCCGCTGCGGGTCCCAATTCGAAAGAAAAGCAAGAAACGCCAAAACATACGGTTCTTTTTCTGTTTTCAGCAATTTCCGGTGAAAATCACGAAACAGCTCAAAACACTGGGCCGCCTTGTCCGCCCTGCCCTTGTTGTCCGCTCCCAATACATACGACGTATTGTCCCACAGAAAGTTTGGCGCAGGACTGTTCGTTCGTTTTACCGATTGGGGGACAATCATCTCGCAAGGAACGAGCCTTTTGCCTTTTTGAACCCGCAGGTCGTTAAATTGTAAAAAACTGCCGTCTGAATCCAAGACAATCTCCGCATGGATTTTCTCACGACTAAACCCCGGCGGGGAAATCCCGGTCGCCGGATCTTCAGCCAAACGGTCATAATAACGACAGAGTTCCTGAAGAATCATATCGTGCCCTCCTTTCTCTGAAACGGCGGGATTTCAATCACCCCGTCCATCATCTCCGCTCTGAAAAAATGCGGCGTCATCTCTGCTGCAAAATCGATATCATGCAGCACAAACCCCAAATCCTGTCTGCCCCGCAAATGAGAGGCCGGAATCGGCTCTTCATTCTCCAGCAGCCGGAAAGATGCTGGAAATTCTCGGCATCCGAGATAGGGCTGCATAAAGCACTGACCTTTCCTCGCCCGCCGGTTAAACATATCCAGATGTTTTCCGTCATCCGTGTCTTCTTTTCCGGTGTACTCAAAATGCGCCTCTATCACGTAATCCACATCCCGCAGAATCATGGCGGCCCGCTGCTGACGGGCATTTTCTATAAAGATCTCCAAAGGAGACCGACCGTCCTTCATAGCGGTCTTAATACTCTTGAGAGGAATTTTGCCGGCCAGCTCATTGCGCCGAATATTCAGAAAACGAATGGGCTTCAGAACATGAATTCGATCAATCACCCACCGAATAGCGGGCTTCCAATAAATAGCCTCTAAAATTCCTCTTGCCGCCGACGGCGTTATCACATCATAACTGACCCGCTCCACCTTCATTTCCGGTCGGGTAAAGCAGGCATATTTTCCCCAGACCCGCAGTTTTACGCCGAAACTCATACTATCTCCTTTCTTCCACGTTACCCGATAAGCCGCTCCGGATCAGGATTCTGATAATCCGGACACAATCCGACATTCTCATCATACAAATGAAGATCCCTTAAAATCGGGAAGACTTCCTGGACAATTTCAAGACTGCCGGTCTTCACAAGTCTGTCCCAATAAAAAGGAGAAATCTGGACTGTGTATTTCTGAAGCTTTCGGCTGAAACCGCTCAAAGAATCCGCTCGCCGAATCCGCTCAACAAGCTCACAGGCTTCCTGTTCTAAGGGGACAATCACCGGTTTCGTTTCCTCCGGGATGACTCTGAATTTTTCCGCTATGGTCCGAAATGGAAAATCTCCTTTGACTCCCTGCCTGATCAGCTCCAGAATATTTTTTTTGTCCAGCCGTTCTCCCTGGGTCCAATAATACTCTTTGAAATATTCCTCCACAGCTCCGAGGGAAAGGATATCCTCTGGAAAGCGGCGAATGACCCCTTCTGCCGTCTGTGCTGCATGACGAAAATGCCCAGGGGGCAGCCCTTCTTCGGGCTCAAAAACAAAGACTTGACCGAATTTGAGGAGTCCTTCCCGATTACAGCGGCCAGCCGCTTGTGCGATCGAATCCAGTCCGGCAATCGACCGATAAACAACCGGGAAATCAATATCCACTCCAGCTTCAACCAGCTGGGTGCTGACGACCCGACAACAGTTTCTTCCGGACAATGCCTCTCTTATTTCCTTTAATTTTCGGGAACGATGAAGCGGATACATCGAGGCGCTGAGATGAAAAGCATTTCCGGCCGGCTGAATCTGTTCAAAAAGAGTTCTGGCATGTTCCCGCGTATTCACAATACACAGAACTTGGGAACATTGTATAAGCCTCCCTATCAGCTCTTGATCACTCTGAACTCCAAGATGACAAATGCGGACTCGTTTCATCTGTTCATACAGGCTGTGTGAATCATGGACAATCTCCCGCACATTTTGCAGGCCATCATGAAAATCGTCTCGATACCCAACGGCAGGCTGTGTCGCACTGCACAAAACAAAGGAACACTGATAATGCAAGGCCAATTCCCGAATCCCTTCAAGACAAGGCAGCAGAAGCTCCGAAGGAAGAGTTTGAACTTCATCCAGAACAATCACGCTTTTTGCGATATTATGGAGTTTTCTGGTGCGGCTGCTGCGGCAGGCATACAGCGATTCAAAAAACTGAACATTTGTCGTCACAATAATCGGAGCATCCCAATTTTCAGCGGCCAGACGGGTTTTGCGGTCTTCCTCTGCCGGTTCATAATTGCTATGATGCTCCAGAACCATTTGATCACCGAAGAGATCCCGGAATATTTTTGCATTTTGTTCAATAATGCTCGTATAGGGAATGACATAGATGATACGCCTCAGACCCCGCTGCAGAGCGTGTCTGAGTGCAAAGGCCATGGAGGACAGCGTTTTTCCGCCGCCGGTTGGAACAGTCAGAGAAAAAAGGCCGCTCGGTTTTGCGGCGGCATTCAGACAATCAGACAGTACTTGAGCCCGAAGAGAGTTTACTTTCGTTTTTGGAACCTGAGTTTGCAGAGAAGACAGATGGTTTTCCAGTTTTGCATAGAGCTCAGTTAGCGAATACGGCTCCGCCCGATAGACAGCCTTTTCGGGCGCCATATGTCTTTCCGTGTCCAGAAAATCGGCATCAACCAAACAAGAAAAAAGCATCCGGATAAAAAAACTCACCTCAAAACAAAACCGCTCTCGATTCAGTGAAAACGGAAGCTTCGGCTTGTTCTGTTCAAAAAGAATATCAGGACATACAAATTGATACGGCAGCGATTTCGTTAAACGTTCCGTAAGGCAGGAATCCCCGCACGATTTCCCGTCCAAAAGTCCTGTATGATGTCCGGCAATGACATAGGCGAGGATTTTCCCCTCTCCATTTGTCCACTTCTGATAGGCTTTTTGTGCTCCATAAGTGGAATGATCGATTCCGACTTTTTGCCCAATGGAAGCATCGCAGGAACTTCGGAGAAAACGCTGAAATTCTTCGCTGTACTTGCCGGCATCATGCCATAGGCCGGCCAGATAGCCCCAATCGCCGGCTCCAAAGCTGTCTGCAAAATCCCGGGCTAACAAAGCGGTCTGCTCAAGATGTCGAGACAGCAGATGCCACCGTCCACCTTGTTCCAGCGGTAATCCGGATGGATCTGAATGCGCATAAAACTCTTTCTCGCCCACAAGTCCACCTCCATTCAGCGTTATTATTCCATACTTTCAAGAAAATATGCAATCAAAAAACCTGAAGTGTGTCCTTTTTTAGAAAGGAGAAAACACAGCAGCTGATGCATGGTTTGACTTGAATACCAACCCGTTGGCCGCCCGACAGCTGCATCATCAATTAGGATGGTATTCAGATACACAGGGTCCGACCAGATTCGTCATACCCAGGACAACTATACCGCCTCCTCTGGTTCCCTTAGCCATCCAACACCGGCAATACCATACCTGCTAAGACTGGATTGGACTGCTGTCCGGCACGCTGCCGGCATCCGATTGACGTCATCCTGACGGGCCGATCGGACCCCGCAGATCCGCTGTTTATACCTGTCAGTTTCTGTTTCATGCGTCCAATCTGTTCAAAATAATCTGTCGGTTTGGTATCCATGGGGCCTTTCCTTTCCACTCAGCATATGGAAGTCTTTCTTTTTAAGGGCCTGTGAGTTTTGGAGACATTCCGTAACCGCAATGTCTTCAGATGCCCCCCCACAGCTATTGTCCATAAACTCACTCCCCATCGCTCCGGCCGCCATTCAGCGAACCCTCGTAAAGGGGACACGGGTGTTCCTTGGCCATCCCACTTTGGGCAGATTTATTTTGACAAAAGCGGTTTTTTGTTGGAAAATATTCTTTTTATAAGAGCGTATAAGAGGACTCGGCCGAAACAGCCGGATTTCCCCTTTCCTCCCTCGCTCTTTATGAGCATCTGAAAACAGTCAAGCGTTTCTGCCAGCACCGGCAAAGTGTGCTTTTTGATTCAAAGGAGGGCAGAAAATGAAGCGAAAGCCCTTCTTTTTACATTTTTCCTGCTGACTGCTTCGGTTTGTTTTTCCGGCGATTTCTACTGGGCGTCCCCTTCGGGCGGGGAAATGGGACAGCCGGACTACTGGAATCCGCCGGCGGTACCGGGACCTGATGATTGTGTTTACTTCACGCTGCCGAGTGCCTACACCGTCTGGTTCGAATCAGACTATACCCACGACCGAATGACCATTGACGGTTCAGATTTGACACTGCTATTGAACGGTCATATTTATCTGCTGGATGCCGCAGATGACTCCAACCGCACGTTCTTTCTTGCCGACACGCAATCCAGCTCCCTGTCTATTCGGGGCGGAGGGATCTACAGCGGCGAAATGCTGATTGCGGACAATGCCCAAGCCGTCGGAGCCCTTTGTCTGAGCGGGCCGGAAACCTTCTGGAGCGGCTGGCGAAATGACGGCTGGCATGGCTTTTTTTACGGCGTGCTCGGCTCGGCGCAGGTCTCCGTGACAGATGGGGCCCTTCTAGAACACGGGCACGGTCAGAGCGGCATCGATGGAAAAGCATCTTTTCTCGTTGATGGAGAGGACACGGAATGGTATGTAGACGGCTACTTCGGGATGTCCATTTACGGCCAGACAACCGTCACGCTAAGCAACGGAGCCCGGATGGATTTCGGCTATCTGGAAATGGCCCGGCACGCCCGTTCCTCGGCCGTCATCGATGTCGTTGGGACAGCCCATCAAACGGAGCTGCTCGTTGAAAACTCCTGGTGGGACGCCATCGGCCTGAATCTTGGAATGGGCGGCACGGCCGCAATTAACCTGACCGGGTCCAAGCTGCTTCATTCCGGACATACAGCCATTGCCCTTTATCCCGGCAGCCGCGGGGAATTGAACATCTACGACGGGTCATGGGCGGACCTGCAGGGCTCGGTGGCTGTCGGTGGAACCTTCGACAAACCGGGCGGACGGGGATTGATCTATCTGGCGTATGACCCGGACAATGACCTTTTTGCCGACCTTTCGGCAGCCCATCACGAGGCAGGGGAACAAATTATCGTCTTGCCGGATGGTGTGATTCGGATGGATGGAGGGCAGATTGCCGCCGAATATGACACCGGTTTGGCCAATCCGATTGTACTGAAAGGAGGAACTCTTGAGGGGTGGGGCTGGATTCGAGCCGATGTGGACAACGAAAGCGGCACCGTCATGCCCGGCGTCAGCGGCCTGTGGAAATTTCTGGAGGTGATTTACAACTATTCTCAGGGGCCGAACGGGACGCTGAAAATCGGTATCGGCGGTCCTCTCTTCCGCATGGGACTATTCCGTGCTGACCGCACAAGCCCAGGAAGGCGGACAGGTCGTTCTGGACGGATACCTCGATGTGGACCTGCTGGACGGTTATGTACCGAATTACGAAGATTCCTTTGTGATTATTGAAGCCGGCAATGTCAGCGGCCGCTTTATCAATGCGGCTTCTGAGGTAACTTTCGAAGAAGGGACGTTTGACATCCTCTACGAGACAGACCGGGTTGTTTTGACGCACTTTCGCAATGAACCCCGATGTCCTTCTTATCCCTATGCCGACCTGAACAGGGACTGCCGGACAGACATAAGAGATTTAGATGCTTTGGCCGGACAGTGGCTCGAATGCGGATATGAACCGAGTTCTTCCTGCCCGTGAGTGGTCACTCAAGAAGATACCCGTATTTTTCCCGGGCCTCTTTCTTGATGGACTCCATAATCAGCGGGAAGTGTTCGAGCGGTTCAAGCGGTCCCTGAATTCCAGCTCGCCGCTTGAGAGCCCCTGCTTCAAGATAGGAAGATTGGAGGGTGTACACCACCCGAAGGCCGTAGGGCTCAAGTCCATCCAGATTGGGCCAGGGCAGCGAAACAGGCGGCTGATCGGTCAGTCCCGGAATCCGACAGGGAGTAATCTGACCGGTTTCAAACCCGATATCCATCTGGCGCCGGAGGAGTTTGTCCGCCGTGAACCATTTGCCCCGCATCCGTTCCAAATAGGCAAGGGCCTGCGAACGGGAGACAACCTGAAGTTCCTCCAGCGTCTGTCGGATTAATTCCGTCATGGCCTCGTTATAATCAGGCACCGTCATCGCACCGCTCCGGATAGCCCGGACGGCCAGATGAGCCCCGAGAGCGTTGGAATACAAATCCTCCCAGGAGAAAGCAGACTCATGTTCCGGCTCAATCAAGGCAAAACGCAGGCCCTGCCAGGTGAGCATCTCGTGCCACACGGAGGAATGATAGGCCACTGCCGGTGCGATAATCACGGCGGCCTCGTAAGCAATCCTCTCCCGCTCAGAACGAGGCCGCTGCATCCAGTCTGACGGGTATGTCAGCTGAACCGTATTGGTCGTCAATTCAAAGGCCGGACCAACCTGAAACCGGCTTCGTCCATTAACGATAGCGGCATACGCCTTCAGATAGGCATGTCGGGTCAGATCCGCTGTTCCGCGAAGGTGGTCCGGGTCGATGGTGCCGCCGCGAAGGGTATATAAGATGCCGAATCCTTCTCGGCCGCCGTAGCCGTAGGAATGTGTCCCCAGATTATTGGGGTCACCGTAATACTGTTTGGGCGTAAATCCCCAGCGGGGCCGAGGTCCGCCGTCCAATCCGCAGCCGCTCAAAACCAAAACAGCAGCCAGTCCTATTGCAGCCGGAAGTCTTTTCCACCAAGGAATCATGGATTGGCCCCCTGCTCACTTCGGCCGGCGGAATGCTTCGCAGATGCCGGATTTCCGGGTTTCACGCCGATATAGCCGGCTTCATAGCAAAACTGAAGGATTTGTCTGCCCACCGGAGCCGCATATCCGGATCCGGAAAGCCCGCCGGGCACCGCCACCACAATCACAATGCTGCGGTCTGCCGAATCCTCCGCAAAACACTCAAACCAGGCCATATCCGGGCTTTCCGTTGAGCCCGTCTTGCCGTAAATCTTCAGTTCTTTGCGAAGCGGAAAATCCAGAAAGGTGCTGTAAGCCGTCCCGCCGTCTTCATAGACCGCCGCACGCATGCCGTCCCGAACCACCGAAAGGGTCTGAGAGGAAATCGGCAGAATCTTCTGATGCTTCTGGTTGAAGGGGTCGTCATCCAAATAAATCAGGCGGGGCGGTTTGTAGATTCCTCCGCGAACCACGGCCGCCAGAGCATTGGCCGCCTGCAGCACCGTGACACGAAGGTTGCCCTGCCCAATTCCCCAGAAGCGCTTCTCCGACTGCCGGTTGGAGGGAATCGGCCGGATCTGCTCCAGGCTTGTATAAGGCGTCTGCTGAATGCCGTATTCGATACTCCCGTGTGCCTGCGGCAATGTCCCCCAGGAGACCAATTGTTCCCCTGTTTTCGAGTCAATCCATTCCACAGCAGGCAGCACCCGTCTGCCGAACCCCAACTCAAAGAACCAACGCTGGAGCGCCCCGCTGTCAATCCGGTCCGCCAGACGGGAAAAATAAATATTGCAGCTGCCGCGCAGGGCATTTCGAGCGATATTGCCGCCCTCATCGGCCCATCGCCAGTCGTGCCCCATCCGGGAAAAACGGGTCTGGGCCAGACAGCTGGGCCATCCTGAAGGAGGTGAATGGGCCGGGCAGGAGATAATTTCATAGGGAGTAATCTTCTTCTCCTCCAGACCGATAAGCAGAATCAGCGGTTTGATGGTTGAGCCCGGCGGATAATTGACTTCGAGGGCCTTGTGCCGCATCGGCGTATTGGGGTCCGAAACGAGCCGCCCGGCGATCTGACGGGCCTTGTTCAAATCATACTGGGGCGTGGACACCATAGCCAGAATATCTCCCGTGGCTGCCTCGAGCACCACGGCAGAGGCCCGTCGGCTGACAACGGAAGCTACCTCCGGCGGGAGGTCCGGATGCTGAAGATACTTTTCGATTCGCTCCTGAAGGTCCACATCCAGCGTCAGCTGAACTGTTTGTCCGTATTGGGGTTCTCTTCGCTGAAGCAGCCGGCCGTCCTTGTCATAAATGACCTCTCCGCGGCGTCCGCGAAGAATCGGTTCACACATCCGCTCGATTCCTGCTTTGCCGATGACCTCTCCTTCCAGGTAACGCAGATATTCATCCTGGCTGAAGAGCTCTTTTTCTTCTTCCTGAACCAGTCCGACCCAGCCGATAATCTGGCAGGCCGCCGTGCGTCTGGGGTAAATACGCTGGCCGTGTGTGCGGATTTCAACGTCTTTGAGCCCGCTCAACTCCGCCTGCGCCTCCACCAGATGTTCCGCAGGAATTTCAAAAACCGGATAGGTTTGCTGCATCTCCACCAGGCGAAGCCCGAACACCTCCGCAGGTCTGATTTCCTCTTTTTGACGGCGGTAGTCGTCCAGCGTCCCGTTGGGATTGACCCGACGCCAGTAAACATAGCATCCCATTTCCCAGATTCGGCTGTTAATCCGTTCAATTGACTGGAGAACCTCCCCCCGGGAAGCACCGACCCGCTCTGCGAAAGCCAGAATCCGATTCAGCCGGCTGAAATCCTCCGAAAAACGTGCCTGAATATCATAGCGGAGGCGCTGAGGAGATACCGTTTCGTCAAGCCGCTGACGCTGCATCTGAGCCTCCCAGAAACGCTCATCCAGAAGCCGGCAAAGCCGATAATTGACATAGGCATAAAAAACCGGGACATCCTTGGCCAGCACGACGCCTTTTCGGTCGAGAATATTTCCCCGAATCGTCGGCAGGGGCTGGGGTTCCAGAATCTGCTTATCGGCAATCGCCTGGCGGTAATCCTGACAATGCACGAGCTGCAGATTGGCCAGCCGAACCAGACAAATCACAGCGGCAGCGGCAAAGAATACAATCAGGATGAATAGTCTGATTTTATACATGGCCCAGCCGTATCCCGGCAGAACGTCCCGGCTGCGGTTTTTTCAGGAAGGGCCACAAACGCTCCAGCATCGGCCACAAAACCGGAACGACCGCCGCCGTATAAAAAGCCCGTCCCAGCAGGATCCGCATCGGCAGAACCCCTGCCTGTTCCGTTTTTAAAACCGCCAAACCGTGTGATACCGCCATCAGAATCAGGGAGGAAACCAAAACGACCGCAATCTGATAAATCGAAGAACGGACATTCAAAATTCCCTGCATCTGACAGAGCAGTGAACCGGCCAGCCCCCAGCAGACGGTATTGGGCCCCACCACCGCCCCGGACAAATCCGCCGCAAAGCCCAGCAGAAAGGAAAGCCCCACGGCCTCAAGCGGTTCGGCCCGCAGGGCCGCAAAAATCAGCAGAATCAGCAGGAGACTCGGACGAACCTGACCGTACCCGAACGCAATCAGATTCAGCAGGTTGCCGGCCTCCAGCAACACTGTCAAAAGGGTCAGCAGTATAAACCAAAACCAGCGCATAGAAAAAGCCCTTATGGCGTATTCGGCAGGGAAAGAGCGGGTACTGCTACGGCCACAACTTTTTGGGCGTAGGCATCCTCTACCGGACGAACAGCAATATCCCACAGAAGCGGATGCTCTTCATCGGGACGCACCCGAACACACCGGCCGACCACCAGCGGGGTTTCCAGAACCCCCGGCTGCGGTGCGGCAAACACCACATCCCCTTCTCGAATATCATAATCCCGGGACAGCAGCGGAATCCGGCAGCCGGTTTTGCCGTCTCCCGACATTCGCCCGACATATTCCAGTTCAGCCCCTTCGCGGCGAATCCGCACCTCCAGTGTAACGGAGGAATCCGTCAGAAGCCGAACCCGTGACAGACGCGCTGAAACCTCCTGAACAATGCCGAGCACACTGTCTCCCTTCTCGGAAAGTACCATCTGCCCGGGAGCCAACCCGTGATCGCTGCCGCGGCTGATAATCAGTTCGTGTCGGAGGCCTCGGACGGAGGAACTTACGGGGGCCAGCACCAGTCCCGCCCAGGGCAGCGGCTTTTCTTTCCGAAACCGAGCCAATATCTCGTATTCCCGATGCAGGGCCTGATACTGAGCCGACAGATTCTGATAGGCCTTCCAGAGCCGCTCATATTCGGCGGCATCCACCGTCTGTCCTTCGGCGGCGGCGCGAAACTTGCCTGCTTCAAACGTTCGACCCAAACACAAAACCGGGTCAAAAACAGACACAAATAGAAAATTCAAATGACAGGTTATCCGCTGCGGCAGCCAAAGAAGAATAAACCCTGCCAGGAGCAGGGTTATAAACAGCAGACCCGGTGATAGGTGATTTTTCTTAACGGCCATATCCTGCTAACGGTCAGCCGCTGCAACTGCAGCCCCGGACGGGCTAATCCCATCCATAGCCGCTTTCGTCCAGAACATCTTTCCAGATTTCGAGGTTTTCCAGATAAACACTAGTGCCGCGGGCCACACAGGTGAGCGGGTCCTCCGCATGGACGACTTTCAGTCCCGTGGCGTTGGACAGAACCGTATCCATCCCCCGCAGAAGCGAACCACCGCCGCACAAATGCACCCCGTTTTCAATCAAATCGGCGGCCAGTTCCGGCTCGGCCCTTTCGAGGGTGCGCATCACCGTTTCGATGATGCCCGCAATCGGCTCCCGGAAGGCCTCGCGGATTTCCTCGCTGGTAATGACAATTTTTCGCGGCAGGCCGGAGATGGTATCGCGTCCGGCCACTTCCATGGTCATCTCCTGCTCCAGCGGCGCTGCCGAACCGATCTGAATCTTGACCTGCTCGGCACGGGCCTCTCCGATGAGCAGATTGTAGGTGCGTTTGAGGTGATTAATCAGGGCTTCATCGAAATCATCACCCCCGATTCGAATCGATTCGCAGGTGCTGATGTCGGCCAGACTCATAATCGCCACTTCTGTAGTGCCGCCGCCGATATCGACGACCATCGAAGCCGTCGGCTCGGTAATTGGCAGTCCCGCTCCGATGCCGGCAGCCATCGGCTCATCCACCAGATATACTTTGCGAGCCCCCGCCCGCATTGCACTTTCAATCACCGCCCGACGCTCCACAGCAGTAATTCCGCTGGGCACGGCAATCACAATTCGGGGACTCAAAAGCCGCCCGCGGCCGTGCACTTTGCGGATGAAATAACTGAGCATCGCCTCGGTGATTTCAAAATCGCTGATGACACCGTCTTTGAGGGGGCGGATGGCACTGATAGAGCCGGGGGTCTTGCCGAGCATCTCTTTGGCTACCAGACCGACGGCTTCTCCGTTATTCAGGACGATATTGGTTCCTTTTCGGACCGCAACCACCGACGGTTCGTTGAGGACGATTCCTTCATTGCGGACACAGACCAGGGTATTGCACGTTCCGAGGTCTATGCCCATATCCTTGCTGAACCAGCCCACAATCGACTCGAACACGATGACTCCCTTCAAATCCGATATTCGTCATCTCGCCGCCGGCGGACCTGCGCATCCTGCGGGCTATCGCACCACCTGGACCGCAAACGACCACATCTGGCTGCCGTAATAGAACCAGCACGTCAGCGATACGTACACCGCTGTCGCAAAAACCGTCAGCCACGCTAAAGCCAGGATTCCGGTATAGACATCGTTTGCGGCAGTTGTATTCTGTTTGGCCATAGTCAATCCGTTCTTATAGTCTGGTGCTCGCCGTATCGCCCACCCGCGGCGTCTGCTGAACCAGTTCGAGCACACCGGCAGACTGATTGATATCTACATGGGTAATCACCACATCACACAAAAACTGGTCGCCCCGGGTGACGTGAAACCGCATATCCTTCTCAACTCCGTCCGAACTCCCCACCGACAGTGTAACCATATTCGAACGCACTTCCGTCACCAGCCCGCGAATATCCGCCCCAACCACCGCCGGGGCAGCCGGACGAGCCGGTCCCGGAACCGGTGTCACCACAGCCGCAGGGGCTGTCGCGGCAGGCAAAGTCCCGGTCAGTTTGGTCTCCAGATCTTTTTTCTGCTCGAGAAGACGACGACGGTCAGCTTCCAGCGCTTCCATCTGCACAATCTTCTCATACAGTTCAGAGGTAATCTGATTCAGTTCCCGTGCATCCTTAATGCCCTGCGCGCGGGCTTCATCCAGCTGGCTTTGCGTCAGACGGAGAGACTCCTGCAAACTGCGGATGCTTTGCTCAAAACCTGTCAAAACCCCCTTCCAGCTGTCGGCTCGGGCCTGATACTCCTGACTCTGGCGCTCTGCATTCTGCAAGTCGGCGATCAGCTTGGTATTCTGGGCCTGAAGCGCCGCAATTCTCTCCTGCAGCTGTTCTTCCTGCAGCTTCATTTTCTTCTGCAGTTCATCGTACAGACGGTTCAGATTGGCTGCATCCGCCTGAGCGACACTGTACAGGTTTTTCTGTTGTTCATACAGGGCCTTGTAATTGTTGGTATTGACCACAAAGGACACCATAGCCCCGCACAGAAAGATGGCGAATAAGGATAATAAGATGACTAAAATTTTTGTTAATGGACTCAATGTAACCTCCGTATCCTGAGCGATTTTACCGCCGCCGGAGCGGCATTTTTCAGCACCCAAAAACACAAATTACCAAATAAATATCGGGATTTTAAGTCGGTATTCCTCAGAGGTCAAGACAATTTTACAGAGTCTAAAATATTATTCCGTCAAAAGTTGTGCACCGCCGATCGCTCCTTTTCTTTTTCCGGCAGAAACCTCCAGCACATTCCAAAGGCACTTCCGCAGACCCCTCCGGACAAACAGAAGCACAACTCATTATATGACAACCACTTACAAGCTCTGTTCCTGCAGAAGAACCGACTTGGCTGCCATCAGACGCACAATCGGAGATTTGCTCGAGAGCGCTTTGAACAACTGACCATTCAAGGACGGCTCCCGAAGCGTCCCAATTACGGAAACCGCCAGCTGATTGGCCACCGTTGTCTCATCCAGATTCGGCCTGCGTCTGAAATAGTCCTGAACCACATACAATCCGGAGCGGTCTCCCAACGCCCCCAGCTGTTCCGCCGCCGCCAGCTGCACCTCGAGCACGTCATCCTGAAGCATCGTTTGAATCGCCGTCCGGGCATCCGGCGTCCCCAGCGCCCCCATACAGCGGATTCCCCAAAGTCGGTCATCGTGATATTTGCTGATCAGCAGCGGCCAAATCTTATCCCGATAGACCTTGGGGTCCTGCAGACGAGCCATAGACTCGACCGCCTGAAAAAGCACTTTTTCATGGGGATTGCCGGCGGTCATCTGTTCCCAAAGCAGCGGAAGATCCTCTCGTTTCCCCATTTTCCCCACCAGAAGAGCGGCGTTGGCCGCCACTGTAGGATTGGGATTTTTCAGGGCTTCCAGAATCCGAGCTCTGTACTCAAGGGCCCCAATCCTTGAGAGGCCGTAAGCAGCGGCAATCCGCACATTCGGATTGACATCGTCAAGTTTTTTCAGCAGGGTCGGCCGGCAGGATGTGCACTGCATATCCCCCATTGCCACAAGGGCGGCAAATCGAACAGTTACCTTCGAGTCATCGGCCAGCTGCATAAGGCGGGGCAGAAACATCTCCTGCCGTGTCTGGGCGGCGATCTCAATGGCCGCCGTACGGATATAGGAATTGGGATGATCCAGCCCTTCTTTGATGATGTTCAGGGCCTGCGGAACAAGGACCTGAACGGCCTGCGGCGATGTCTGATCTCTCGACCCCTGCACCGGCCCTGCCGCCCTGTCGCATCCACACACAAAAACACACATCCACAATCCAACCAGTTCGACACATCGTCTCATACAGGATTCCCCTTTTTTCTCCCGAATAGTTTATCCGCCAAAGCCGCCGACACAATCCCCAAAAAGGCAATTCCCAAAAGCCCATCCAGTCGGCGTCCCCAACGGGTAAAGAACGAGATTCGACTGTCCAGCACAATTCGGTCCACAAACCATCCTTCTGCCTGGGGCCCCTGGCGAAAGACGGATTCTTTCGGAAGGCTGCCGGCGATGTAATCGTCCCGGATTCGGCCCATCGGGTCAATCAAACAACTGATACCCGTGTTGACGCTGCGAAGAATTGAAATCCGGTTTTCGATACACCGAAAGACCGTGATTGCCATCCGCTGGGCCTGTTCAACCGTCGGAAACACGTTGCCGTCTTTGTATCGAACATACCAGCCGTCATTGCTGATATTGACCAGAAAATCGGCTTTTTTGCCTTCCTTATCCAAAACCATTTTCCGGCATAAGGTCGAATCGGTATCTTCATAACAAATCAGAACACCGAAACTGTATCGTCGGCCTTCTTTCTCGATAGAAAAACGGGTGTATTTTTGCCCGGGGGTAAGATTATAGTCGTAATCATAGGGGCTGAGCCGATGAATAATCCCATACAGCCACGGCAGGGTTTGGCGGAAGGGAATGTATTCGCCAAACGGAACCAGATGCATCTTATCATACCGGCTTGGATTTTGCTGACCGGTCGGCTCATACAGAAAAGCGGTATTATACTGGTCGGCCACAACGGGTTCACCGCTGGAGGTGCTGATGCGGACAGCGTGGGCTCCTACCAGCAAATAGCCGCGGCCTTCCGCAAACTGCCGGATTTGGCGGTCAAACTGACGGGCTGTACTTTCCGGAGGAAGATAATATAGATAGTCCGGATTTAAGGAGGCCAAAACCATTGTTTCCGGCCAAGCCGCCATCCAGGCACCAGCCCTGAAACAGCGTTCACTCAAGTCCAGGAGGGTTTGAAGAATGGCCGGGCCGTTTTCGCTGAGTTCTTTTATATGGGAGGGAATATTGGTCTGAACAGCCCCTACCAGCGGACCGTCCGATAAAAACGGCTGAGCATGATTGAGCTGATAGATGCCGTATGACCAATTCAGACCCAGCAGCAGGCCGACGCCTGCGGCTTTTATAAAATTGGCTAACCTCCGAAACTGATTAGAAAAAACATCCAGCAAAATATCAGCCGCCAGACCGTTCACGGCGGCAATCAGCACCGAGATTCCCAACTGGCCGAAAATATCGCAGCTTTGAATCATCGACAGATTCCGGTACTGGCTGTGAGCCAGAAAATACCAGCTGAAACCGGTGAACAGGACGCTCTGCCAGGCCTCTGCTCCGACCATAATCAGCGGAGCCGAAAGCGTCAGCGGCCATTGTTTCCGGCGGACAAACTGAACGGCAAAGGCCAGAACAGGCCCATAGCAGGCCTGCACCAGACAAAAAGCCAAATAGCCGGGAAAGGTCACCCCGACAAGCCAGCAGAGGTTAACCAACCAATACACCAGCCAGATTCCGTAAACGGCAGGCAGAAGAACCTTTAAGGACAGCTGCGGTCGGCAGGCCAGCAGAAAGGGCACCCAGGCAAGCCAGGCCGCCCATGCCTGGTCATACGGCGCCTGACAAATCGTCAGCAAACACGCTGAGAGCGCCGGTAAACCCGCTGCCCCAAAAAAAGTTTTTACTTTCGGCTCTGGCATGGACATATCTCCGCAAGAAGCGGCAAAATCAGGTCCGGCTTGTATGTCTTGCTGTTGTTCATTCGAACCGCAAACTGCCTGCAAAGAAGCGACAGCAATTTTTCATTTGTTCGATAGGCATCAGCAGAACAGCTGATTTCGAAAACGAGCCGTTTCAACTCCAGCATTTCATGCATCGACAGACCGCTGAAGGTTCTGCTTTTTTTCACGTCAGCCAAACGCCTTCGAGTATTTTCAACATACTGCTCGGAAATATCAATCCCGCAATACTCTCGTCCAAGCTGAAATGCTGCGGCCGCCGTCGTACCCGAACCAACGAAAGGGTCCAGCACACAATCGCCGGGGTTGGAGCTGGCGGAGATAATCCGAGCCAGAAGGAGTTCGGGCATCTGACAGGGATGCCAGCCCTGCCGTTCTCGAAAGGTCCCGCACACACGCGAATAGGTATCCCATACATCATCCGGCAGCTTGCCGCAGGACTGGGCACGCCTGTCGTTGTAAACCAACTGACGGTCAGAAGGAACTCGAACAGCCCAGTCGTTGAAAGTGAATTGTTTTGGATTTTTTACAAAGTAAAAGATGTGAGTGTGGGAGCGGGCGAATTTGTTTCGGGTCTGCTGACCAAAGGTATAATGCCAGATAATCCAGTTGCGAAGCGTCAGGCCCAGTTCTTCTCCAATCAGCCGCACATGCGCAGCATAATCGTCGCCGATGGCAATATAGAAGGAGCCGGTCGGCTTGAGCACGCCCAGACAGGCGCTCACCCAGTCGCGCGTCCAGGCCAGATACCGGTTTTTTTCGACCCGGTCGCGGTATTTGTCATACGGATAGCCGATATTGAACGGCGGGTCGGCAAAAATCAAATCCGCAAAAGGTTCAGGGACCTTCCGCAGGATTTCAATACAGTCTCCGCACAGAATGGTATTTCGGAGGTTTTGCATGCCGGACATCTTACCGCCGGCGGCGTGTTTTTCAAGCCGGAACCCCGCCGGCCGCAGATGAGAACCCGCTCAGCGAATGCGGAGGGGTTTTTGGGTCCGAAGAACTTTGCCGGTCAGATAATCCGTAAATTCGACTTTCACAGTCAGTTCATCGGCCTTTTCGGGCAGAATCGCTTCGACATTCCACATCAGCCGATAGTAGGCCCCCATCAACGAACGCCCCCATTTGGTTTTCAGTTCTTCCGCTTTCACCGTCCACTCACCCAGCAAATGTTCTTGAGCAGAGACATCCAAATGCCAGAGAGAAACGTGGACCTGCCCCGGGACCTTTACAACATCTCCGGCCTGGTCGATCGGCTCCAGATGAACGCGGAGGGTTTCGGGTTGGCCATCTCGATTCTCATCGGTCAGACCGGTGCCTTTGGCCAAACGAATCTGCATCATCCGGTCGAGAGCAGACAGACGAACTGCCGGATTGATGGAAGAAAGAGCGCTGCACTGCTCGAACAATTGACGGTTTTCTTCTTCCAGCCGTTGGGCTTTGGTTTCCAGGTCGTTCTTGGCGGCCTGAAGGTCTCGAAGCTGCTGCCAGAGGGCGGTTTGAGAAGGCGGGGCGGAGCAGCCAGCCATCCAAAGAGCTGCTGTCCAAGCCAACACACTTGCCCGCCGAGGATTCATAAGAGCCCTCTTGCTCAGGTTATTCTGTTTCGTCTGACTCCGATTGACTCTTCGGCATCGCCGCCGGGGCTTTCTGAAGGATTTTATCTGCCAGGCCATAGTCCACAGCTTCTTGGGCCTCCAGCCAAAGATTTCGGTCGCAGTCTTTTTCGATCTGCTCCGGGGCCTTGCCGGTATGAAAAGACAAAATCTGATAAAGCCGTGTTCGCAGCCGCAGGATTTCCTTGGCCTCGATTTCGATATCGGTAGCCGCTCCGGTCATCTCGCCCGAAATCAGGGGCTGATGAAGCAGCACACGGCTGTTGGGCAGAATAAATCGTTTTCCGGCCGTTCCACCGGCAAAAAGCACCGCGCCCATGCTGGCAGCCTGACCAACACAATAGGTTGCCACGGGGCACCGCAGGAACCGCATGGTATCATAAATGGCCAGACCGGCTGTAATCACTCCGCCGGGAGAGTTGATATAAAAATGGATATCTGCCTCACTATCTTCATTGCTCAAGAAGAGCATCTGAGCAATGATCAGGTTAGCGACTTCATCCTCAATTTGGCCGCCCAAAAAGATAATTCGATCCTTCAGAAGTCGAGAAAAGATGTCATAGGCCCGCTCGCCGCGGCCGGTTTTCTCGATTACAATCGGGACAAGATTCTGATTAACTCGCATAGTTTCCTCACGGATGAGTGGAAAGATTTCAGAGAACCGGCTTCTGCTTTTTCTCTTCCGGATGCTCCTGAAGCACATCATCAATCAGGCCGTATTCCTTGGCTTCCTGGGCGGTCATGTACTTGTCGCGTTCGGTTTCCTGCGCGATTTTCTCGACGGGCTGACCGGTATGAAAAGCCAGAATTTCATTAATCATCTTTTTAGCCTTCAGAATCTCTTCGGCCTGGATTTTGATGTCCGCCGCCTGACCGCTGACGCCGCCCCAGGGCTGATGAAGCATCACCTTGGCGTGCGGCAGGGCATAACGCCGGCCCTTGGTGCCCGCTGCCAGAATCACCGCCGCCCCCGACTGCGCCCGCCCGATGCAGTAGGTCGCCACCGGAGAGCCGATAAACCGCATCGTATCATAGATAGCCATCGTATCATCCACGCTGCCGCCCGGAGAATTGATGTACAGGCTGATTTCCACGCCGCGCTTCAGATTGTCCAGGTACAGCAGCTTCATAATGACCTCAGTAGCCAGCCGGTAGGAAATTTCCCCGATCATAAAGACAATTCGATTTTCCAGGAGCAGATCATCGAGCGTCATTTCACGGGTGCGCTGATAACCCGGCCCTTGAAGATGGGGGGCCACAGCAAAGGGACGTTGGGGTTCTGACTGGTTAAGCGGATACAGCATCATTTCCATCCTGTTCTTGTTTTTGAAGGTTCCAGCTGTTTTTCTATCGGACGAACACCGTTCCGGCCGGCCGCATAAGACCGGCGGAATGACGACTATATCGGACAATCCGCCGCCCTACTTTTCCTCTTTCTGGTCCTTTTTTGCGGCTTTGGGTTTGCGTTTGGCCTGAGTTTCTTCACGGCTCTTGGGCTTTTCCCCCGCTTCTTTTTCCTCTTTTTCAGCGGCGGCTTCGTGTTTTTCTTCCGCCTTCTTGGCCGCCCGCTTGCGGGGCTTGTGGGTCTCTTCTGCTGCAGGGGCGGGAACCTCTTCGGTCTCCACGATTTTGGCTCTTTCGAGAATCTTTTCGATGCACTTCTGTTCGCGCACCTGCAGAGCAAACTGGGCCAGCGAACCGTCGCGAGCCAGTTCCTCCCGCATCTTTTCCGGACGCCGGCCTCGCTGGGCCGCCACAGCCGCAATATGCCCGTTGATTTCCTCTTCCGTCACTTCGATGCCGAACTGGTCGGCAATCCTGCTCATAATGAAAAACAGCTTCAGCTGTTCTTTGGCCTGCTGGTCGGAGCTGGCCCGCAGCTGGTCCATCTGCTGCTCGATTTCCTCTTTCGAAACGCCCTGCATCAGCAGATTGACATAGCGCCGCTGCAGGATAGCCAGAGACTGGTCAGCCGCCATATCCGCCGGCAGGTCGAAATCGATGTTCTTCTGCAGATAGGCATAAACCTGGTCCACCATCGCTGCCCGGGCCTGCCGCTCCGAGGCGGTTTCCAGATAATCCCGAACCCGCCCTTTGAGTTCATCAAGCGTACCGACGCCGAAGCGGCTGAAAAATTCCTCGTTCAGTTCCGCGGGCTTGAGCATCTTGACTTCTTTAACGGCAATCCGAATGTCAACCTTTTTGCCGCGGAAGCGCTCATTGAAATACGTAGAGGGTACCTCCACCGTCACGGTACGCTCATCGCCGTGTTTGGCCCCCCGGAGAAGCTCCGTCAGCCCCTCGACCGGAACACCGGCAACAAAACCGGGATCACGGACAAAGATTTCAATGCTGTCCTGTTTGTCCTGTCCCTCTTCGCCTTCCACGTGCAGCACAACATCCGCAATAATCTGGTCGCCCGTTTCCACGGTCTCTTCTTTGGGCACCCACATCCCGGAACGTTTCCGCATGGCTTCAATTTCTTCCTGAATGCGCTCGTCGGTCACTTCGACTTTGGGCTTGCGGATTTCGATGCCTTCCAGATTGGGCAGATCAAATTCCGGCCGCACTTCCACTTCAAAACTGTAAACAAGGGCCCCGCTGTCCGGCAGCGTGATTTCCTCGTGCTTGATATCCGGATCGCCCAGGTAGTCCACTTTATTGTCCTTCAAAGCCGCCTCGGCGGACTCGGCCAGCAGCTGGAGTTTCACCTGATTGCGGACATCGGTGCCGAACCGTTTCTCGAGTAAACGGATAGGAGCCCGGCCCCTGCGAAACCCCGGAATAATGACATCCTGCCGAAGTTCTTTATATTTTTCATCCAGAAGAGCTTTTATTTTCTCTTCGGGGACTTCCACGGTAACCTTTTTCTTACAGGGGCCGATATCCTCTATTTTTACAACATTTGGTTTGGACTGCTCGGTTTGACTTTCGTTTTGCTGATTATCCTTGGATTCTTCCGTCATTTGAGGACTCCTAAGTTGTTTTTTCCCTTATTCTTATAACAAAAACGGCCGCCGAAATATCCTTTCGCCGACCTCAAGTTCCATCCTTCCTGCTCCGGCAGGATTCCAAGCACTTAAGCGACCAGCGCCAGACTAAATTGTGTTAGCCGATAACTCGCTAAAGCTATGTCAACAAATGATTTAGGAAATCTAACCGGATTTCCCCGTCTTCGATAAGACCTTCAGGCCTTCCGGCCTCAAAGCGGGCGATGAGATTTGAACTCACGACATTCACGTTGGCAACGTGACGCTCTACCCCTGAGCTACGCCCGCATAATTGCCCTATTACATAAAACAAAAGGCACGTTTTGTAAAGAGTTTTTTCTCAAAAAACGCTTTTGAAAATAAGTCAGATTTTACTCTCCGAGTACCTGGACAATCACCTTGCGGCTGCGCGGGCCGTCGAACTCACAGAAATAAATCCCCTGCCAGGTTCCGAGAACCAGCCGGCCCTTTTCCAAAAGGATCCGCTCGCTGCACCCCACCAGAGAAGATTTGACGTGGGCATCGGAGTTGCCTTCTGAATGCTGATAGCCGGCCCGATGCGCCGGGACCAAGGCCTCCAGAGTCAAGAGAATATCGTGCACGACGTCCGGGTCGGCATTTTCGTTTATCGTAATGCCGGCCGTCGTATGCGGGGTATAAACCGTCACATATCCGTCCTGAACCGTACTATCCCGCACAATCTTTTCCACGGCGGGAGTGATGTCGAGCATCTCGCAGCGGTTTTGTGTAGATACTGGAATTGTCTGCCGTACAATTTTCATAAAGACATCCCCTTTGATTCAGACAAAGACCCCTGCCCAAGAAAAAGCGTTATCGGACTCATTTTAGCCGAAAAAGATATTTTGCAAGCATTCTCCGCTAAGTCTTGCAGGAAATATAACCCCTACAAACCATCCGAAAGGCATTTTCGATAAAGCCGTGTCATTCGATTTCCGAAAAGTCTGTCAGGATTATCTGAAAGAGAATATGAGAAGGCAAGGGCAGAAATCTTTTTCTTTGCAGGGAATTCGACAGGGGGCGATGGCGGCTCTTTTGTTGGCTTTCAGTGCAGTCGTTCAATCCCAGACGGATGAATCATCCGGGATTAGCCGTCAGGAACGTATTCGTCAAATTGAAGAGCGGATTCGAATCCTTGAAGAACAGCTCCAAACTCTTGAACCCCAGGGCTCCGAACGGCAGACATCTGCCGCGCCGAGTCGCGAGGAACCAGACCGCGAAGGAACCGTGGACCTTTTCGAACTGCCGCTGGAACAACTGATGGAGATTACCCTTCCCACCGCCGCCTCCCTGACCCACACCACCCAGCGGCTGACTCCTTCCACTGTCACTACCATCACCCAAGAGCAAATTCGGCGCAGCGGGGCGCGAAGTCTTTATGAACTGCTCGAAATGTACGTGCCGAACCTGCAAATCATCTTCGCACGGGAGCGAACCCGTGCCGTCGGGCTTCGCGGCATTATTGCACACCAAAATGACAAGTTTCTGCTGCTGGTCAACGGCCGCATTATGAATGAGCGGACGGATTCAGGCGCCATCACCGAACTGGACCTGCCGATGCTCACGGATATTCACCACATTGATATTGTGCGGGGGCCCAGTTCCGCTCTCTACGGTCCCGGGGCGCTGTCCATGACCATCAACATCGTCACAGACAGCTACAAAACCTTTGAGGGGCAGGAGGCAACGCTGCGGGCCGGCGCGGTTGAACGCTACACCACCGGCGAATTCAAGCACAGCCGCAAACTCAGCGAGGACAGCGGTCTGTTTCTGTATGCCGGTGCAAGCAAATACGACGGTGCGGATGTTTCCGATTCTCCGATGGTCTTCGGCACAGAAGAGCCGATGTGGCTTCTGGATGACATCTCCACCTGGACCTGGAAGATTTATCAGGGGGATGAACAGGTCAAGGACTGGTTCAAGAATCTCAACCAAATGCCGTTTGAACGGCCGAAGATGAAACTGTTTGCCCAATATACTCGGGGCGGATTTGATTTATGGGCCCGCTACACTCAGGGGGGTGAATGGATTGATTTTACGGCCTGGCACGATTTTCCTCGAACGGACTGGTGGCATGTTCGGATGTTCTCCAAAGAAGGAATTGTCTATTCACAGGCCACCATCCAGGCCAGTTATGATCAGGAAATCAATTCCGATTGGTCCCTGCGGTATGTCCTTAGTTATGACCGATTCACCAATGAAAACGAAAACTTTGAACAGGCGACTTTCCGGAAACGCTATGCGGAGGATGAAATCTACGGGCGGATTATAGCTCGGTGGAATCCGGCCCAGAACCACTCGCTGGCCTTTGGGACGGAATGGTCTCACGAACGGTTCGGTCTGTCGCTGTCAGGACCGGCGGTCAGCAACCAGCCCTTTATGTTCCATTATCCGCCGAACCGGACGGATCCGGAAGCCGCCAACTGGATCGGGTATATGCCGCAGTGGAGCACAGACACATATGCCCTCTTTGGGGAATATCAATGGAATATCAACGATCTGATGACGGTGTTTATCAGCAGCCGAATCGATTGGCATCCTTATACGGAAACGATGTTTTCTCCGCGAGGGGTTTTGATCCTGACGCCGAGCCAACAGGACACCATCAAACTGATGGCCTCCCGTTCCGTTCGCACCAATTCCGCCGCCCAGATGTGGATTGACTACAACTATCTGGATATAACCAGCCCCGTGGACAGGCTGAACGCCTACGAATTACGGTATGAACGTCAGCATTCGGATAATCTTTGGATGGGAGGGTCGGTCTTCCTTTACGACATGCCCGGTATTTTGGGGGACACCTCCGAAGTGGCCACCGGCACCAGCAGCGGCACCAAAGTTGTAGGGGACATGAAACTCTGGGGGCTGGAACTGGAGGCCGGCTGGAAAGGGAAAAAACTGAAAGTCGACTTGTCTCACAGCTTCACCAAACTGATTGAAATGAAAGGTGAACCGGGCATCTTGTGGCACAACTACAGCGCCGCCCCCTTCGGGGTCGGAAACGACCTGGCCCAATGGCACAATCATACCAGCAAGGTTCGGGCGGAATATCCATACGACGATAAATGGCTCCTGAACGGCTCTCTTTGCGTGCTCTGGGGTTCGCCGGGCGGACAGGATGCCGCCGATTATCGAGACCAGATGTTTCCGGACTGGGATTATCTGTCCGGCTTTGAAGAGCCCTTTAAGGCCAGTGCTTATCTGAACCTTGGGGCCGAATACAAATGGAGCCCGAATACAACCTTGACCTTTACGGGCTACAACCTGCTGGGGCTGGTGGATGAGGAATTGAACAAGCGGCGAGTCGGCTTTGACCGGCAGCTGCCCGGGCGGTATCGGATTTTGCCGGTTTCGTTCGGGGTCACGCTGACGCATCGATTCTAAGGAGAAAAGGCGAAAAAGGGATGAAATACCGGCGTGAACAATTAGAACCTTGGATGCTTGTGCGGATTCTGACAGGGCTGGCAGGAATGCTTCTGTGTTTGCCTGTTTGCGCCGCTGAATCGGACAAACAGGCCCAGGCCGAGCAGATTCGAGCCGAACTGGCGGCCTTGCGGCAGGAACTAGCCCTGCTGAAGGGACAGCCGACCGAAAACACCTCCTCCGCCGCCGCATCCGCCGAAGACCCCTCTGGACAAGAAGACAATGGTTCGGAAGCCGACCTGCCTGTCTCCGGCATTTTGACACAAACACCTCGCCGACTTTCTCCCTATACAACAACCACCATCACCCGCCGACAGATTCAAACCTCACAGGCCCGCAGTCTGTATGAGCTGCTGGAAATGTACGTACCCAACCTGCAGATGATGTTCGCCAGTGAGCATCCGAAAACCCTCGGGCTTCGCGGGATTCTGGCGCACCGGAGCAATAAGTTTGTGGTGCTGGTCAATGGTCGAATTATGAATGAAAAAACCGATGTCGGAGCCATCACGGAACTGGACCTTCCGATGTTGACCGACATTCACCATATTGACATCCTGCGAGGTCCGGCCGCTGCTCTCTACGGCCCCAGCGCTGAGTCAATGGTCATCCACATTGTTACGGACAGCGCCGCAACGTTCCAGGGAGAACAGGTAACCGTTCGCGGGGGACTCGTAGAGGAATTCGGCACACTCGAATACAAATTCGGCAAGCGAACCGGTCCGGACCAGGGATACTTCTTTTACGCCGGTGCCAGTCAGTACAACGGAGCCGATGCCTCCGATTCGCCCACCGTGCTGGGCACCAAAGAACCGGTCTGGCTGCGCGGCGGACCGCCCGGATTTGTCTGGAAACGCTATCCGGGAGATGAATATATCAAAACCTGGTTTAAAAATCTTAATGAAATGCCGTTTGACCGGCCTAAAATGAAACTGTACGGCCACTACACCGACGGCGGACTGAACCTGTGGGCCCGTCTGACCCAGGGCGGCCAGTGGATTGATTTTCTGCGATGGTGGGGAGATGAGCGAGTCAGCTCGGATGACGGACTGACCTATTCTCAAGCCACTGCGGCCGCATCCTACGACCAGGAACTCAGCAGCGATTGGTCTGTCCGCTACGAACTGAGTTTTGACCGTTTCGCCAATGACAATGACAACTGGGAGCGGGCATTTCTGTGGAAATCCTTTGCCGAAGATGAATGGGTCGGGCGGATTACGGCTCAGTGGAATCCGCATCCGAACCACTCGCTGGCGTTCGGCGGCCAATGGTCGCACGAGGAATTCGGCAAACGCTTCGGTGATACGCCCATCAGCATCCAGCCCTTCGGCAAATACCAGCGGTGGGGGGCTCTGCATGTGCCGCGCTGGAATACCGACAGCTACGCGCTGTTCAGCCAATATCAGTGGCTCATCCATCCGCAGTGGACCCTGTTTCTGGGCGGACGGGCCGATTGGCATCCCTATACAGATACTTTATTGTCCCCCCGCGGGGCCCTGACCTACACCCCGACAGACAAAGACACATTCAAGTTTATGGTGTCTCGTTCTCATTTGACCAACAGTGCCGGCCAGATGTGGATTGACAGGCATATCCACAACATGGACAGCCCTTCGGAAAAATTGGACGCTTTCGAATGGCGATATGAACGTCAGCATAATGAACATCTTTGGGGCGGTGTTTCGGTCTTTTTGTACCAATTCCGCGATGTACTGGCCGAGATTCCGGATGAAAATGTCAACTCCGGGGCTCCCGGCGGTACGGGAAGCAAGACCATCGGCAAGATGCGCACGTGGGGCTTTGAACTGGAGGGCGGATGGCAGCAGGAACGGCTGAAACTGAATCTGTCTCACAGTTTTACCAAACTGCTGAACATTACAGATGCTCCGACATTCAACTGGGCCGATGTCTATACTTGGTGGAATCAGTACACGACAGCTCCTTTTGGTTTCGGCAATGACCTGGCCCACTGGTACAACCATTCCACCAAACTTCAGGCCGAATACGCCGTAAGTGAGAAAACCACCCTCTTCAGCACGCTTTCCATTCTTTGGGCTAATCCGGGCGGGCAGGACTGGGCCGACTACCGCAATCACCTGTTCCGAAACTGGGACTACGATACGGCGTTCAAGGAACCCTTCAAGGCATGCGCCTATCTGAATTTGGGGCTGGAGTACCGCTGGAGCAAAAACACAACCGTTCATCTGACCGGCTATAATCTGCTGGGCCTCTTTGACAAGGACCTGAACAAGCGCCGCGTCGGGTTTGATGACCAGATGCCCGGACACTACCGCATCCAGCCGACGGCGGTCTCCGGTTCGGTCACCTGCCGCTTCTGACAGACTCCCGAGCCCGTCAATAAGGAATCACCGAAATCAGCCGAACATTGTTGGCCACCGGCAGCTGGTCATCCCGCTGCGGGGTCATCAGTTCAAACTCAAAGATATGATTGTAGCTGGGCAGCTCGACGCCGCCGGCATTCTGCAGACTGCCCGCCCGAAAATAGGCCATCCCATACGGACTTCCCGGACGCTGAATATCCGTTATCCACAGATACGGCGAGATTTCTTTCAAATACCGAAGATAACCGAATCCTTTTTCTTTGTTGAAATAGGAGCATGTCCCTCGCACCACCGAACCAATCTGTCCCCAGGGAATTTCTGTGTCGGTCGGCAGCAGATTGGGAATCATATAGCCGGAGAAATACTGGTCTGCTTCCTCCTTGAGTCGGCCGGAGACATTGTCAAAGCCGATCACTTCAACCCGGCAGCCGCGATTTTGAGCAGCATTAACCACCTTCACAAAATCCCCGTCACCCGACACCAGCACAATTTTGTCCAGATGCTCGGACTGAATCAGCAGGTCGGTTGCCAAATCCATATCCGCATTGGCCTTGCCGAACCGCTGACCGGTCTCTTCATCCACAAACCACTTGACCTCTTTGATAATCACTTTGTAGCCGAGGTCCCGCAGAAAAGAATGGAACTTTTTAGCATTGGCACCAAAAACGGCGTCTTCATGCGCACGGTCTGCATCAAAACTCACGTAGGCATTCAGACGAATCACCTGCGCCCCCTCTCGGCAGGAAAATTCCCGAAGAATATTGTACTGCATTCCCCGGCCGCCGTTTTTATACACATAAGCAGCATCGACATAGACCCCTACTTTCAAACTATTGTCTTGTCCTGACATCCAAAAACCCCTTCAAGAAACAACCAATATGCCTCACCAAACCGTCATTGTATATCCATAAAGAAAAAAAGCCAGACTCCCATACAGGAATCTGGCTTCGGAGGAGGGTGATGAGAAGAAATTTGCTCTCTTTTTATAATTACTGCGAGCAAGCCCTTATTGTTCTTGAACTTGCCAAAGCTTCTCTGCTTTTTTGCCGATTTGCTCTGATCCTTAACTATATCTCAGAGAAACCGCCCGCCCTGTCTGGCTAAAAACCTTTGTATTCTGTCTTTAGCCTCCTTTTTACCCCTTATTAGAAGGAACCGAACAGCTCTTTCCCACCTCCAAAACTATACTCCAACAAAAGACTGTCGTCAATAAAAAAACGTTTTTTTTAAAGGAAATGAACCCCCATAAGACCGATTTTTAAAAAATATCCAAATTAACTTTTTCAGAATTACAAATCTGTTCTAAATCAACAGACTCCAAAAACTAATTTGGATATGAAAATGTCTTTTTCCACTCGGAAGCCAGGCCGGCCAAATCCGGCAGGGTGTATACCTCCAGCCAGACGGAGGCAAACGCCGCCAAATCATACAGGTCCACCACACAATCCGGCGACCCTTCCGAGCCCGTCAAATCATACACGCTCGTGTGACCCAACAGACAGACCCCCATCCCCGTCATCTCATAATAAATCTGAGCCGCCTCCTCCTCGCTCAGCCCATAATTATAAATCCGTACATCATCCAGACGACCTTCAAAATTCTCCATCTCCCCTATCCCAACGCCCAGCGTCAGCTGTGCCGTCGTATCCATCGGCAAAACATACGCCCCTTCCGTTCGAAAGACACCATCCACATAAACCCGGGCCGAGGTGCCCGTATAAACCACACAAACATGCTGCCAGCGGCCCTCCGAAGACAACCCTCCCGCAACGGACACCAGCGTCCCTTCCGGCCAAGTCTCCATCTGAATATCCGACCCCAAAGACAGGCCCGACGGCCGCTGGGCCCACAGACTGAGTGTCATCACGCCCGTTCCGCCCGTCAGGTCCAGCGGCTCCGTCACCGCCCAGCCCGAATCCGCACCGATTTGGACCGCACCCATCAAACGCCCGTCCGCCCCCTCCGCAAACACCGGAATCCCAAAAACCGATGCCGAACGTCCGGATACAGCGTCCACATACACCCCGCCGGCATAATCCGATGCATCCAGCGTCCAGTGCGCCAGCAGCCCCTCCACTATCAGACGGGCTGGAGAGCTGGAACGCTGCACATTGCTTGCGTTTGTTATTCTGCAATAGTAAAAGCCGCTATCCGAAATCAAAGTTTCTGTAAACAGCAGCCGAGCAGTATAGTGCTGAGTCTGAGCATCATAAACGATTTCAGAAAGAATACGGCTGCCTGCCGTATCCACCGGCAGCTCGCCGGATTGTCCGGAGCAGTACCAAACCGCCGTCGGTTCGGTTTGGCTTTCAAAAACCGCCTCGAAAACGGCGCTGTTCGGCGTTCTGACACGCACATCGAAGGGCTGCCTTACAATAACCGGCGGCGGAGTGCCCGGCATAAAAAGCATATCCTGCGGACTGCGGGCGATGGAGCTGATGCGGACTTCATCAACCAACCCTTCAAAGTTTTCACCGGAAAAATCCCGCCCCTCATTGCCGACGGCAAAATCAATCTGCGCCGACGGGGAGAGGTCTGCCGACATCTGAAAAGAAGCCAGCAGGTTTGCCTCCGAGGCGCCGGAATCCAGCCGGGTCCAGTAAACCTTCAGATTGCCGGCCGTGTTCTCCTGACCATTGTAGCTCACGGCGGCATGAAACCATTGGCCCGGCGCCCAGGCGTGCTCGCCGCCGGTCGGCAAAGCGGCGGTAAAATTCTCCTGCATACCGGTCAGTTTGATAAACTCCAGCTGACCGCCGAGATTGACCCGAAACTGCCAGCCCCTGGCGGGCTGTCCGCTGTCATCCTCTCCGGAAATAATCTGCATGTGGTTGGGAATCTGCCCGACGGGCCGGACGACGGCCTCGAAGGTAAACGCCCCGTCCGGGCCGACAAAATTGCTGATCGCCACTTCATCTACATAAGCAATCGGCTGATTGGCAGAGGTATTGGAAGACCCCTCGTAGGTATTCAGGGCCGTCCCGAATCCTTCATATGACGGTTCCGTCACCGTTGCCCCGTAAGCCGACGTTAAATGAATGGGATTGCTCGAAACAGCATCATTTGCATTTCCGTCAAAATGATACAGATGCAGCGTATAGACATCCGGCGCGTAGGGCCCTCGAACGGCCGCTGTACAGGGGACAGTCAACACCAACCCCATCGTCAGAATATTCATCAGAATTTGCTTCACAGAATTTCCCCCATAGAATCAATCAGTCGCTTAATTGTTAAGTTGAAAATCCAGAACCCGCAGTTTGGTCGCCGCACCGATCGAGACGGGCGATTCCTGCATCATCACGGACAGAACACCCTGTTCAAAACGGGTCTTGTCGCCGAGGGCTTCATTGAGAAAATAGCCGGGCTCGACATGGATAATCTGCCAATCCGTCCACTGATTGGCGGCCGTGGCCGCCTGAATCGTCAGGTCGCCGTCGATGAAGTAAATGCCGGTATCCGTCGGATTGACCGTCCGCCGGGACTGATAAATCACAAACGCATCGCCGTTGGAGCGAATAAACAGCTTGGGGCGGCTGCCGACCTGTCCGGGCAGTTCATTGCGACGCCAGAAGCCCTGGGAATCCCGCCAATAGTGGTAATAGCGTCGAGCCCCTTGCGGCCCCCAGGTACTCCAGGTATACCCCTGATAGGTCTCCGGTGTGCAGTGAAACATCACCGTGTGAATCCGGCCCCGCGGGTCAACGGCCTGGGCCTGCTGGTTCATCATCCCGTAATAGCGGTCCAGCGTAACAACCCGGATCCCCGGCGAATCCAGAAGGATTAACTGCTGGGTAGCGGAATTGCCGGTGGAGCGTCCGACAATCTGGAGCCCCTCATTCACCCAGGTCAAGCCGAGCAGCGTCTGAATGGGCTGCGGCCCTGTGCCGATTCGAAGCCCCCGGGCCGGCTCATTGTTGTACCAGGTGAATCCCCCGTCTTTGCTGCAGGCATAAAGAATATCGTGATTGGCTCCGCCGGCCGTTTCCCGCCAGGTCCAGGTCAGATGCAACGTGCCGTCCGGTCCATAGCCGATTGGGCCGTTCAGATAAGGATTGCGAACCGTACTGCTTCCAAGGGAGTCCGTATAGGTGCCGGTCCGGCCGATGACCGTTCGAGTATTCGTCCATTGCCTGGTCGCCGCATTGTAATCCACAATCGCCCAGTCCCCGTTGCCGGAGCTGCCGATGCGGTATCCAAACTGCAGATTGCCGTCCGGCGTCGGCCAGAACCGAGGATACGTCACCGTAGAGTAGGATTGACCTGATTCGAGGGTGTTTCGAACCGGTCCGAACAGCGACGCACTCCAGGTCACGGAAGCCGGGTTTGTCGCTGCACCGGGTTGAGAAACACGATACCGCAGGGTCGAACTGTGATGGTCAAACGACAGATGAATCGTTCCGTCATTGGGACAGATGCCCATCGAGATTGTATTGTGGGCATTCCAGGTCGTGCTGAGTGTATAATCCGTCAGCGTCAGAATCTGCCAGGAGCCGTTGGGCAGCTGACGGCGTCCTACACAGACGTAACGGGAGCTGTTGTAATAGGTGATATACTGCCAGCCGTTAAAAGTCATCAGTGCTTCCTGCTGAAAAGAAAGGCCGTTGATGGCCTGGCCGTAGGTGGCCGGACTGCTGAGCGTCATTGCATTGGACGCGACAGTCGTATCGCCGATTTTGGTTACGCTCGGGAACGCCATACACAGCGAGGCAACTCCCCCCAAAACAGCCCAGTAGAGAAAAGCATTTTTGGTGCTTGTGATTGTTCGACGGTGCATCAATTCACCCCCAGTTTACTCGAATCTTGTTTTGTCCGCTTGCTGTTCTGTTACTTATTGGGAAGCCGAGGCAGCGGGCTGGGCACACGATAGCCCCGGCTCCAGGACAGCGTCCACAAAACCTCCAGCTTCATCGTATCCGCATGCAGGTCCCTGAAAATGATATTGATTTGTCTGCTGTGCCGGTCGATGCAGAACCGCCGCATATTGTCACTGTTGGCGGGCAGCTGGGCGGCGGCAGAACCCTGCAAGGTGTCCGACGGCAGGTCATTGCCGCGCGGCCAGCCGATGGTCCAGACGCAGTCGGCAAACAGCGGCACCGTCGGCGAGATATCCATCCAGCTCTTAAAGAAGTATGGTGCATACATCGAGTCGCTTTCGTAATAATAATCCAGCCCCGCCCAGCCGTTGATCCCGTAGCTGCCGATGGTCGATCGGCCGGTCGACCGCGCCCAGGACCAGGGCATTGTCGCTGTTCCGTATTGCCCGGAGGGGTTGGCATAGGGTCCCGTCGGATCAGCCTGGTATTTTCCATAGGGTGCTGAGGGGCAAAGCAGCATATCGATCTTTTTGCCCTCTTGGTACTGCTGGGAATAATAGACATTATCGGAATAGGGAGCCAGTTTGCCCATCCAGTAATCATCGGTTTGGGAGGCATCCTGTCGAATCACAAACCGCTTGTAGTCGTACTGCATTTCGTAGAGTTCGACGGCTTTACCGATCTGAGAGAGATTATTTTTGCAGACAATTTTTCGGCCCTGCTCCTTAGCCATCCTCAAAGCCGGCATAATAATCGACAATAACAGAGCAATAATGGCAATCACAACCAGCAATTCAATGAGGGTAAATCCGTTCTTTTTGTTCATTGTGCCTGCCACCATCTGTCTCCTGAACTGTTTGATAAAAAGCTGCGGACCGGGCCGTTCCCGGCCCGCAGCCGAATGTTGCCTCTTATCCTAAAACGTTTTTAGCGTTTGCGAGCCGCCAAGAGGGCGCCCAGTCCCAGCAGGGCCATCGTCGCCGGTTCCGGGACAAAAATCCGCAGATTGTCCAGACTGCCGACCACACCGGCTCCCCGAATATCGGCATAGAAACCAACCACCGTCGCAGCGTTGGGATAGTTGGGTGTTCGGGTTACCAGAACATTGCGAGTTCCCTGATAGTACCAGCCCGCTTCATACGTGTTTTCTTCCACCCGGGCAATAAACAGAGTATCGATCGGGATATTATTCGTCCAGTTTCCAGCCAAAGGATATTCGGTGGTTCCATCGAAACCGCGGGAGAACAACTGGCCGTTGTTGCGTCGATACATTGCAATGTAATCCCTTCGGACACCGGTCTGAGGGACTGTGCCGCCCACATAAAGACCGATATCCTGCGATCCGGCAGCCCCGACCACCACATCAACCTGCAGTTCATATCCGACACCGAGGGTCAAGCCGCTGCGGATGAAGGCGTGCTGTTCAATGCCGTCATAGGTCGAGGTGCTGATCTGCAGGGTTCCATCGACAATCTGCCAGGTACTGACGTTGGAACCGCCGCCGTTGGCATCCAGAATCACTGTGCCTGTATAGGCACTCAAATTGCCGCTGAAGTCATCGATCAGAACGGCCTGGGCTGCGATGCTCATCAGCCCCATCAGGACTAAAACTGACATTTTTTTCATCTTTCACATCCTCCACAAATTGGGTTCATTGAAACTTCTTTTGCACTCCAACACTTCACACACAACACACTTCACACTTTTTTGCGGCGAGCAGGGCCTCCCTCCGCAGGAGACCCTGCGAAAATACTCTGTTTACTGCAGACCGCTGGCCAGCCACTTCTGAACAAAGACCGCCAGGTCCGCCAGGTCAATGCGGCAGTACGAGGAGGCCGAATTGTCAAAATTAAACTGGCTGCCGTCAAAATTGGGGTCCACACAGGCCGGCTTTCCGGTTACCTGTGTATAAGCGGCGGCGACTTCCGCAGGCGTCCAGGCGTAGTTGTACACCCGCAGGTCATCAATCAGGCCGCCGTAGAAATTCGTCAGCACGTTCCGATCGGCCATCGTGCGGGTCGCCCCCAGCAGAACCCCTCGCTGCCAGGCCGCATACAGAGCCGGTGTACCGAGCGTGGTATCTTCCGCCGCAATTCCGCCGTCCACATAGACCCGCCCGATTGTTCCCGCCTTCCAAACCACTGTAACCATATGCCACTGATTGTCGGTGAGCATATCAAAGCCGGTCATCCCAGGCCGCCCCTGAGCAGTGACGATTTCAGCTGCCTCCCCGCGAACATTGATGCGGGCATCCGCCGTCGTGCCGCTGGCTTCCAGACTCATTGCAAAGCCGGTTGTCGTGCCGTCATTGTAGTTGGACAGAAGTCCTCCGACTTTGGCGGCCTTCACCCAGCAGGTGATGGTGCCTTCATCCAGTCCGCCGCCGAGACCGCCCGCCAACGGTCCGGCTTTCGGATAAGCCGACATCCCGAAATCCACATACTGACCGACGCCGTTCAGCTGGAGGGCATAGCCTCCCTGAATGCGGTCGGTTGTGAAGACCGGAACGGCCTGACTTGGATCCGGCAGCGACAGGTCAAACGCCTGACCGTGGTTGCCTTCCCCGCTGGCGTCATTCAGATTGTTTTCGAAGTCATAAGCCGCCACCAGCCGTCCGACCGTCAGAGAAACCACATTTGAATAAACATCGGGCTTGGGACCGCCGCCGCTTTGAGTTGCCTCGTTCCAGATGCGGCAGTAATAATGCCCCTGATCGGATACGGAAGCATTCAGAACCGACAGGGTCGGGGAATTGCCGCCGACCTGCGTATCCGAAGCGTCAATCTGAGCATCCGTCGAGTAGTACCACTGATAGCTCACAGGCGATACGCTGAACACGGAAACACTGAATGCCGGAGACAGCGACTGCCCCAGACGCACCGAGGTCGAAACCGGCTGCGTCTGGATAATCGGCTCCATGCTAATCGTCTCAAATGTCCAGGTCGGGCCGACAATATTATTCGGCTCACCCGGCGGATACACACCGCCTTGCCCGTTATCAAGACCTTCTTCGATCCTCCAGAAATACTGGCCGCTGGCCTTCAGGAACGGGTCGGGAATATACGAAGCGGTCAGATTGCTGCCGACCTGATTGACGGCGGCGACATAGTAAAGATTTGGGTCATTTACAGTATTCTGGTTTTTGGAGAGATAAATATAATGCTTTTTAATGAGCGGATTGATCTGGGAACGATTGCTCGGATCCAAGCCGACATTCCACTGAAGCATCACATCCACATCTCCGGTTGTGCCAAAGGGAATGCCAACCTGAGCTGCCTTGTCAGCCGGATCGGGGTTGTGCGGGAAAAACTGGGTACTGACAATCCGCAGATTGTCCACAACACCCACATCGCCGGTTGCACGAATATCCGCATAGAAACCAACAACGGTAGCGGCATTTGCATAGGAGGGAGTCCGGGTTACCAAAACATTGCGAATTCCCTGATAGTACCAGCCCGCTTCATACGTGTTTTCTGCCACCCTCGCAATAAACAGGGTATCGATCGGGATATTATTCGTCCAGTTTCCAGCCAAAGGATATTCGGTGGTTCCATCGAAACCGCGGGAGAACAACTGGCCATTGTTGCGGCGATACATCGCGATGTAATCCCGGCGGATACCGGTCTGGGGGACTGTACCGCCTACATACAGGCCGATATCCTGCTGTCCCGTATATTCGGGAACAATATCGACCTGGAGTTCATCGCCGACTTGAAGAGCCAGACCGCTGCGAATGAAGGCATGCTGTTCGATGCCGTCATAGCTCGTGGTCTGAATCTGAAGACGCCCATTGACAATTTGCCAACTGCTGACGTTGGAAGCTCCCCCATTGACATCCAGAATCACTGTGTGTGTGTAGGCACTCAAATTTCCGCTGAAATCATCGATCAGAAGGGAAGGGACATACGCCCCTGCGGACATCCCCCAGAATCCTACTAGAAGAATTGCCAGACCTCGCTTCATCATACATCCTCCATTTCAGCACGTATCCGTTATTATTATGATTTTTCCGATTTCTATTCCCGCAATTCGAGGAACGGTTCGGCAAACACTGTCCAGTCGCCGTTATTGGTTTTATCGCGGCCTTGCGTGGTTGCCAGGGTCAGGAACTGGTCTTCGGGCCCGATGTCCACGGCAATCTGCCGAGCCGGCTCGCCGGGTGTCATATTTTCCTGCACAAAGCGGACCTTCCCATCAACCAGAACATAAAAAGAAGCGGTCGGCTCCTGCGGAAAATGCGGGTACTGTTTCATAATTTCCCAGTAATCGCGGTACGTTTCCGAAAGACCGCACAGGGCCGTAAACCGCCGGATATTCATCTTTGTATATTCACGAATCGCCTGAAGATTGAATGTGACCCCCTGATTGCTGCTCAGATAAATGGCGGGGCTGTCCGATGTGCCGTATTCTTTGCCGTTCAGCCGCAACTGATGGCGAGGCACTTTCACCGTCAGGGCAATCTGATGCCAAGCCCCGTTGAGCACACCCAGCCAGTAGCGGCCGTTGGTCGGCTCAAATTCATACGTCAATCCATTGGAGTTAATCTGCGACAGGCCGTTCGGAATAAAAACACCGTCGATAAAAAGACTGGATCGAACCGGTACATAATTTTTCGGCCCTTCCGCAGACGTAAACGTCTCCAGCAAATCAATGGTTCCCTGATAATCAATACCGGCATTCAAACGTCCGGTTCCGAAGCCATTGCCTCCGCCGACAATATCCGCCAGATTCACATTCTGCCCCCTCCAGACAAACTGCGTCTGCGGCTGAAGCCGACGGACAAAGGCCTCTTTCTTCAGAGCAATATCCTGCACGGCACCGGCGGCACTGACGGCCTTGGCAAACCCCTCCCGCACTTCCAGCTGAGTTTTGGAGGTCTTAGCCGTGCCCGAAATCAGCATCGTCTTGCCGGCCATCACGTGAACCTCCATCCCGTCCGGGTCGGCTTTCACCCCGAACTCCGTGCCCAAATCGATGATTTTCGAAAAGGCCGTGCTGACGGTAAATCCGACGGCTGTTTTG
>CALEDR010000009.1 GCA_937949545.1 uncultured Phycisphaerae bacterium | reverse complement strand
AGCATTCCGCAGCTGGCGGCCCTGCTGGAGCGGGCGGCGATTGTCATCGGCAATGATACCGGGCCGACGCATCTGGCGGCGGCGATGAATGTGCCGACGGTGATGATTTTCGGGCCGACCAATCCGGCTCGGCTGTTCCCGCGCGGCGGACTTTGTGCGGTTGCGGCGGTCAATCCGTGGGGACGCGGCCGGTCGATTGACAATCCGCAGCCCGAATACCGGATTGAAAACATCCCGGTCGAACAGGTTCTCCAAGCCGTCCAATCGCTTCTGAAGCACTGACCGGTTTTGAACAAATCTCGAGGGGACTTTCTTTTGTGTCTGAGGAGTTATTTAAGCAGGTAGGCGGCGGCGCCGGAGGTGAAAATCAGCTCATCCGGCCTGTCGGCGGCAATCACAATCGCCTCCGCTTCCGGCAGGGATTCAATCAGTGCCAGTCCCTTTTCCCGGCCCAGCACACTCACAGCGGTTGATAAGGCGTCGGCCTCCAGGGCGCTGGGGGCCAGAATCGTCACACTGATTAGCTCGGCGGCCGACTCGCCGGTGGCCGGATTGAGGATATGGCTGAATCGTTTTCCGTCTTTCTCGACGAATCGGCGATAATCCCCGCTGGTGGCGACGGCCAGCTCGTCCAGCCGAATTTTGGCGCTGAGGGCCTCGGCTCTGGGGTTTTGAAGGCCGATGGTCCAGTGTTTGGCAGGCGGCGGAGGCGTCCCAAAACAGCGGATATTCCCCCCGACATCCACCATGCCGCCTCGAATTCCCAGTTCTTTCATTGCCCCGATGGCCGCATCCACGGCATAGCCCTTGGCAATTCCGCCCAAATCCAGCTGCATTCCCTCCGCCTCAAACCGCACGGTCTGCTGCGTCGGATTCAACATCACTTTTTCGTACCCAACCCGCCTTCGGGCCTGTTCTATTTCTTCCGGCGTCGGCTCGATTCCTGTTTTTTCCATTCGCCGCCACAGAGCCACGAGCGGTCCGACCGTACTGTCAAAAGCCCCGTTCGTCAGCTGACTGTATTGCCGAGCCGCACACAGCACAGCAAACAGGTCCGGACTGACCTCCACTTTCTGCCCGAAAGCCGTCCGGTTGATTTGGGACAATTCGGAATTCGGATCGCGGTCATTCATCGTCCGCTGGACGTTTTCGAAGACCTCAAAGGCAGCCTGGATGGCTCTGCGTGCGGCTGCCGGACTGTCGGCCACCGCTGTCACCTGCACCAGCGTTCCCATCATCGGATGAAACCCGCTGTTTTCAACCGCAGGCGGCTGATATTGTCGGTGGATTCGCACGGCCGCGGCGGCTATAAGTCCGGCCAGCAGGAGTCCAAAAAGAACGTCTAATTTTTCTTTCATTCGGCCTCAAATCGATTCAAAAAAGGTCGAAATTGTGTATAATAGCCGCTCTATGATAGAGCGGCCCATACAATCTGTAAAGGAACAAGTCAGTCGACGGCTCCTGCCGTTTGTGCGCAAACCCGCCCGATACATCGGCGGCGAAATCAATCAGATCTGCAAAGACCCCGCTTCCGTCGAGGTCCGGGTGGGCCTGTGTTTTCCCGATATTTATGAAATCGCCATGAGCCACACCGGTCTGGCGATTTTGTACGAAGTGATCAATCGGCTTCCGTGGGCTTCGGCGGAGCGCATCTTTGCTCCCTGGCTGGATGCCGAGGAGCGGATGCGCACCGAGCGTATCCCGCTTTTTTCGCTCGAATCCCGACTGACCGCTGACAGTTTCGATATAATCGGATTCAGTCTGACCAACGAGCTGTGTTATACAAACCTGCTTAATCTGCTGGATTTGGCGGGTCTGGCGGTTCGTTCGGAACACCGGCGTCCCGGAGACCCGCTCATCATCGCGGGCGGCCAGGCCGCCAACTGCGCCGAGCCCATCGCTCCCTTCGTCGATTTGTTTGTGCTCGGCCAGGGGGAGGAGGCGGTCGTTCGATTGCTGGAATTGTATCAGCAGGGCAAACGGCACGGGTTTTCCAAAAGCGAGTTTCTCCTTCAGGCGGCTCGAACCCTGCCGTTTGTTTATGTGCCTTCTCTGTATGAGTGGGAGTGTGAGGGAACGCATCCGGCTGCGCTGCGGGCCAAACATCCGGACATTCCCTTGCGCATTCGCGATGCTGCCCTCGATGATTTTGAAAATGCTCCGGTGCCGGAAGCCCCCATCGTACCGTTTGTGCAGACCGTCCATGACCGAATCACGCTGGAGATTATGCGGGGCTGTCCGGGCCGCTGCCGGTTTTGTCAGGCCAGTTTCTGCCGGCGTCCTGTGCGGTATCGTTCGGTCGGGCGGATTGTCGAACTGGCCCAAAAGCAGTACTGGAACACCGGACACGATACCATTAGTCTGCTCAGTTTGTCCACCGGCGAGTATCCCTGGCTTGAAGAACTGGTCGAACAATTGACGGCGTATTTCCGCCCGCTTCACGTGGGCATTTCGATACCCAGTCTGCGTGTCCAGCAGCAGCTGCGGCTTCTGCCCAAGTTGATGACGTCCGTTCGCAAAAGCGGTCTGACCATTGCGGTGGAAGCCGCCTCCGAGCATCTGCGGCAGGTCATCAACAAGCCCATCTCGGATGCCGACCTTTTTGCCGGTGTGCAGGCCGCTTATGAGGCGGGCTTTCAGAGCGTCAAGCTTTACTTTATGGTCGGTTTTCCCGGCGAAACGGAGGCCGATATCCTCCAAATTGTGGATTTGTGCAGTGCCCTTGCCCAGCTGCGTCGACAGGTCGCCGGCAGACCTGCTTCCGTCACTGCGTCGGTCAGCTGGCTGGTTCCTAAACCTCACACACCGTTTCAGTGGCTCGGCCAAAAGCCCATCGGTTATTTTGAGCACGCCCGCCGGATTCTGCTGGAACGCAAACAGCAGCTGCGGGCCGGCGCCGTCCAAATCAAATACCACACCATTGAACGCAGCATCCTCGAGGCGGCGATGGGGCGCGGCAGCCGGCGATTGGCCGATGTCATTGAAACCGCCTGGCGGCAGGGGGCCAAATTCGACCTGTGGGATGAAACCTTTGATTTTCCGCGCTGGCAGAATGCCTTCGCTGCACACGGTCTGGATGTTCATCAGGAGGCCCAGCGGTCTTTTCAACCCGGACAGCCCCTGTCCTGGGCCCATTTGGGCGGCCCGGAAGAATCCTACCTGCTCCGACACTGCCGCCGGGCCCTCGGGCTGCCCGATTCTGTCGAGGACAAGACAAATATCTGACAAGCCCCGACGGCCGTTTTAGAACCCGGGGAGCAGACGTCGTTCCGGCGGAACCTTACGGCATCGGCAGCAGATTTTCCCAGCGGACAACCCAAAGGCCGTTGTTCGGGAACCCGGGTGCATGGTGTTTGGGAGCCCCGTCCCAGCCGGCGGCCATCATGGCCGTCGCGGTCAGCAGGCCGCCGTTGCCCGGCAAATACAGCGGCAGGTTTTCCCGCTGATAATTGTGCCCGTTGGGCCAGTAGAGATTCTTTTTGGATTCGATAAAGAAGGCGTCCAAGGCCAGTTCAGGCAGCCCTACACGGGCGGCGGTCATCGCCAGCATCGGGTAATCCCAGCCCCAGGTATCCGGCCACTGCCACTCTGCATAGACCCATTGAGCCGTTCGGCGCATAGTGTCTTCGTTGACCAGCGGGGTTTTCGGCAGCACCCCCATCGCCGCCAGCATCGACGGATGGTCGGTCAGATTCGTGTAGGGCTCCGGCTCGACGGCGGTGTAGATTCCGTCGCGAACCGGCAGGGCGGACAGATGGTTCATCACGTGGTCCCATTTTTCCTCGCGCGGCAGGCCGAGCCGCTGCCGCCACTGCTGAGCGGTGTTCAGCCCCCAGTACCAATAGCATAATTCAAAGGTCGGATTCCATGTGTCGGCGTATTTGTAGTTTTCCTGAGCCGGAATGACGGGCGGCCCAAGGACATACCGCTTTTGCTTTTCGTCCCAGTGGGCAAAGTCCGCCATAAAACGGGCTGTTTCAAAGACAATCTCTTTGAATTTGTTCAGCGTGTCCGCATTCGGTTTCTGACGGTACACCAGTTCCGCATAATAAATCGGATGCGGCTGCTGCCAAATCAGAAGCGGCCCGATGCCGGAGGGGGAATCCTGCCCGTCGGGGCTGGTCATTTTGGGCCAGCGAACCCCTTCGTAGCCCTGTCGGCGGGCGATGGCCCGGGCGGCAGGCAGTATCTCCTGATACCAATTTAGGGCGGCCTCCAGCATCGGCAGGCGATTCCACAGGGCAAAATGGACGCTGTGCCACCAGTGCATCTCCAGATGAAATTTGCCGAACCAGCTGTTGCAGGTCAGCCCCGTTTCCTGCGGCGGATATTTCTGGACGGACTGGATGGCCGTCAGGTATTGAGAAAGGACAATCCGCCGCTCCAGCTCTTTCCAGCGCGGGTCTTTGCTTAAAGACAGGTCGATGGCGCCGCCGGTTTCCCAGAACGTTTTCCAATGACGGCGGACGGCAGCCCGCACGGTGTCGAAATCTGTCAGGAGGACGGGACCGTCCTGCTCCTGGAAAAGCACAAGGCCCTCGAGGGGGCCGCCCGAATGTTTCGGCTGCCAGAGATAGTGGTGTTCAGCGGTCTTTTGCCAATCCCCTCCGCCGGACAAAAGCGTTGTGCAGACGTACCGCTTGGAATCCATCACCCGTTCAAATCGGAATTGCTTGTCGTTTTCCTTTTTTAGAATGGTTGTGTGTTTGTCCGGACTGTTCCAGTCCGCCGGATCGGTGCCCCAGGTGCCGGCGGCATAGGGGAACCGGATTTGAATGCGGAGTCTTTCGCTTTCCAGCAGGGGCGAATCGATGCGAAACGCGAGGATGTTCTGTTCAGGGTGCACACAGGTTTGGACGTGCACCGGCAGCCCTTCGATTGTAAAGGTGCTGTCCAGAAGGCTTTCCCAGAGGTTCAGGGTTTGTTCGATGTTTTGAATCTCTTCTAATGAAACTGGTGAGCCGTCGGCTTTTTGCAGAACCAGACCGATCAGCCCGAGGGTGATTTGGTGCGGATTCGCCCGCAGGTAGTCAGCGGCCGGCCCTCTTTGGTTGCTGTTGTAGGGTACCAGCCGGCCGTAGGTGTCAATCTGGACAAATGTATCCTCCAGTTTGCAGCCGGCAGTGTTGGGGAACGAGTGCCATCCCCATTCAGCCATCGTTGTCAGGGGGATGCCTTTGGCATAGGCCTGCGGGAACGTCTGCAGACCGGTGATGTCGGCGGTAAAAGCAAACCGCCCGTTCCCGACAGACAAGGGCGAAAACTCATGGAAGCGGTCCATTCGGACGTTGTGTCGGCTCACGAGGGCCTGCCGGTCAATCTTGCCGAACGGATCCCCGCCCCGGGCCAGGTATTCGAGATACTCTTCGAGGCAGGAAAAGCCGTCATTATCGGGGTCGGCATTGGAGTCGGAGAAATCGCCGGCCGGAGAATGGGGGTTGAGGTGATGAATGACTTCCCACCAGTCCGGCAGGCCGTCTCCGTCGGAATCGGGGGCGGCCGGACCGCCTTTTAAAGTGGGATAGCCGCCGACGTCGTCCTGCGAATCAATGATGCCGGGCAGTCCATCTTTGCTGCCGCGATAGGTAAATGAACGCTGCCGCACCTCTCGGACAATCCGTTCGTCCAGGGCATCGCGTTTTGGCCGGACTGCTCCGACATCGTCGAGCACCTTTTCGAGCAGCTCCTCGGCGGAGTATGTCGTCACATAAGATGGGAAAAACGGTTCATTGCTTCGAATGTCTGCTTCCTGAGCGTAGTTTGGAGAAACCCCTTTCCAGTTGTCCGCATCGTATTGGGGGTATCCTTCCATTTTGTTGCCGGTCAGATAAAACTTTTGCGGATTGCCGGTCTTCATTTGGTCCCCGTCCGGACGCATCAGAAGGAAATGCTTGGTTGCTGGACCAGGCAGATAGAGATTATTGACAAAGTTGCAGCGATATACGCCGCCGTCGGTCGTTCGATGAAGCCAGTTATAGATAATATTGTTCCGTATATCACAAAACCCTTCGTATTGACCGTCTTGTCCAAGTCCTCCAGCCAGCGACCAGTTCCGTCCGGCACAATGGACAAGCAGGTTGTGATGATAACTGCCGATATTTCCGCTGATGGAGCCCGCAAACGAGTGTTTCCCGTAATGATAGGAGTTGTGCAGGGCTTCTGAGACAATATTGCGGGAAAAGGTGATGTTTTTGGCGCCGCGGGTGCTGATTCCTTCATCCAGACTCCAGCTGATAGAACAGTGGTCAATAATGCAGTGGTCGCAGCCGGCCATTCCCATTCCGTCCAGCGGTTTTTTGGCATAATCGCCGATGCGGGTCCGAATGAATCGAATAACAGCATCTGTGGTGTTGTTCATTCCGAAGGAGTATCGGGCCAGGCAGATGCCGTCGCCGGGGGCGGTCTGGCCCGCCACATACACATCGCCTCCGTCCGGCGGGATAGTCAGGGTGTTCTTCAGGAAGATAGTGCCGCCGACCCGGAAGATAACGACTCGTGCTCCTTTTTCCACTTCGAGAGCCTTGCGGAGCGAACCGTCGATGACCGGCTCTCCGGCCTGCGGATCGTAGTCGTCCAGCGTGGTAACGGCGATGACGCGTCCGCCGCGTCCAGCGCGGGCGAAGCGTCCGTATCCTTCCGCCGAGGGAAAGGCAAGCCGGCGAACCCGGAAACTCCAGACGGAGCCCTTTCGAATCGTGCCGTCCTCCGATACGGCATCTACCCGCCAGAAATAGGTGTATTTGCTGTGAAGATTTTCAGCGGAAAACGCGGTTTGTCCGGCCGGCAGACGTCCTTTGTAAATTTCTGCATCAGACAAAGAGGCCTTTTCAATGGATGAGCGGTCTGTGCCGAGATACACATCATAGAAAGCGGCCCCCTGAGCGGCGGACCATTTCAATTCCGTGTGTCCTTTGCCGGCTGAGCCGGGGCCGGGATGGTCATTGTGCGCAAAGACGTGAAAATCGCCGTCCGCCGGCGTCGGATTGTCCGGGATGCTGCCGGGGGCATACGGGCGGTCGATTTCAAAGCCGTTTAAGACCGCTGTGCAAATCTGTTCCTCCGGCTTTCCGGTCGGTTCCAAATCCATCATCACCGGTTTGCCGTCTTCGGCGGTGAATTCAAAAAAGGCCGTTGTGATGAGCCGGTCATCTGCGGCGGCCTGTGTGGGCTGAACTGTCCGGACAGTCTGTCCATTAAGGCGGATTCGGCAGGGGCTGATGGTCTTTCCAAACCGCTCTGCCGGCCAGGGGGCGTTGTGATAGGTCAACAGGGTATGGCGTCCGGGGGAAAGCCCCTCCAGGGTTATCCGGATGGTTCCGCCGGCAAAACTCGGGTGCGCATTTTTCCCGTCCTCTTTCTGCGCATACAGGCAGTCCATCGCCAGTTTGTAGCCCTTCAGGCCGTCTTTGTTGTGCCAGCTGATGGCGAGTTTCGTATCGGCGGGCGGCTCAAGCAGCTCAAACGAGATTTTGACATTGCCGAAAGACCGTTGGAAACCCTCTTCGGGCCGCCAGGATTCAAATCCGGCAGCGGTTGAATCCCGCCGCACGTCCAGGTCAATCCGAAGCGGCTGAGCGGATGAGAAAGACGGAAATACAAACAGACATACCAGCCAGAACCAACACTGCTTTCTTGTGTTCATACGCACCTTTTTTCTATCAGAGGATTCATCGATGGATACAAAGCGGTTTTCAGGGGGTTTCTGCAAGCCAGTTTTGGGCCATACGGGCAAAGACGGTCAGGTCGATGCGGCCGCCGTCCGTTTCCCAGCCGGCTTCGTAAAGCCACTGTCCAGCCAGACAGGATAGGTCTTCCATATCCACTCGTCCGCTGCCGGTAAAATCGCCGTACAGCCAGTCTCGCGTCAGACGGTCAGCCTCGAGCGGACGCTTGGCGAACGAAGGACCCGACCAGAAGACGGCCGGATTCGGACTGCTGCGGCAGAAATATTCAGCCCGAATCGGATGCAGGCCGGCTTGGAGCAGAATGGAGCCGGCGGCCTCCTGCGGGCCGTGGACTCCGTCATTATCGACGACTTCGATGGAATTGACAAAGAGACGGCTTCCATCTGAACTGCTGATGGAAAAGGTGTACCAGCCGTCTTCGGGAACGTTCAGATAACCTTCCAGGACCGCCCCAAAGGGAGGCGGGACCGGCAGGGAATTGAGAGTGAAATCGCGGACAGCTCCTTTGGCCGCGGGGGACAGGGCGTCAAAATCCGGCAGGAATGACCATGTGCCCGGATAGATTCGACAGGCCAATCCCGGCCCGCGAGCGGCCGCTGAGACCGGAGCCAGGGCCGGACGGATTTCAACAAAGCCCAGCGCGGCGGAATCAGAGCTGCCCGGGGCCTGAGCAATCGTCAGGCGGCCGTCTGAAACCCGCACAACCGTCTGATATTCGTCATAATCCCACAGAACGGCTCCATCCGGGTCTTCGAACAGGATGCCTTCGAGCAGGACGCTGTTGAGCCGCGGGATGTTGTTTTCAGGAAAGAGGTTTCTCGGGTCGCCCGGGTCGCCGCACATCAGGGTCACGTGGTACCAGCCGTTGGCCAGAGCGATTTCCCAGAAGCGGCCGGCGGAGGCGGTTGTAAGGAAGGCGTTGCGGCGAAAGTCGGCATCGACCGGCACCAGGTAAGTTTCGCCTTCTTTGGTGGTGCGTGTCTGACGCCAAAAGGCGTTGGCGGTGTTGTCGGCGTTCCATCCGTAGGTATATCCGTTTCCCCGATTGGCGAATGCCGCGCCGGTATCGGAGAGCATACCTTTGACATCCGGGGCGCCGGCGGGTCGAAAGTTGATTCGAATGACCGGCGGCCCCATCCATTTGTCAAACCCGCCCGGGCCGGCTTGGGATGTAACCAGGGCCGGCACATCGGCCGCATGGTTCAGGACGTACGGGTACGGCAGGACAAAATCGTTTCCGCTGGCGACGGCCAGCCCCGTCATCGAATCGAGGATGCATCCGATGGCCTCAACTAGTCCGCCGGAGGTTTCGTAATAGGCGTCTTTGCCCTGCTGGAAGTACAGGTTTTCCAGCCGCATTCGGGTCAGAGAGCGCGGCAGCATCCCGTAGCTGCGCAGACCCAGCATCCAGCAGTTAAAAACATGCACATCCGCCCACTCGCCGGTTACATTCCGCTGGGTGGTATTGTCAAACCAGCAGTGGTGAAAGGTGTAGGTGCCCAGGGGACTGCCGCTGCTGGGGCCGTTGGCAATGGCGGTTTTGTTGTGATGGCTGAAAATCGTCCAGGAAACCGTTACGTATCCGGAGGCATAGGTCATGTCCAGCAGCCCATCTCCGGCACGGCTCAGATGACAATGGTCGATCCAGACGTGATGAGCGTTCCGCAGGGCGACGGCGTCATAATCATTCAGCTTTCCGTCATAGTCGCCCATCATATAATAATCGCGGAGCGTCAGGTTTTTGATAATAATGTTGCTGACGCCGTTGAGATTCAGCCCGTGGTTGACGAGGGCGGCGTCGTTGCCGATGCCGATGAGGGTTTTACTGCTTTTGACGGTGACGGTTCCCGGCGTCGGGGACACAATCGGGCCGGCAATTTGGATGATGTATTTGGCGGTTTGCCCGGCGTAGTATTTCAGGTCGGCCAGCGTCGAGACGGTTACGATGGTTCCTCCCGCTCCGCCTGTAGTTCCGCCGGGCAGATATTGACTGCCTTGGCCGTCGAGGGCGGCAAAACCGATGGGCCGGTCTGAGGAGAAGGCAGCCGAAGAAGTCAGGAAGAAAAGTGTGAAAAAAACCCGCTGATATGTTTGTTTTTTCATACGTTTGTCCCAAAGAATCGTCCGCCTCTTATGGGGTTCGAAATAATGCCCCTTGCCGCATTATAATGATTCGGAAAATGGCGGGGAAGTCGAGCGGAGGTCTTTTGTTTATTTTTGCGCAATTTGTCTTTTTTCGCTGCACGAAATGGCTGTCGGCGGGGATAATGTGTCCGGATTTTTCCCATTCGCCCCGTTGTTGAAGAGTGCGGTTTGTGGTAGGATAGGCGGCTGATGTACGAGTTTATGTTTGGGAGAAGAACAATGCGGTATTGGCTGGGAATCTGGATGGCGTGCAGCGCAGCAGCTCTTTGGGCGGCGGAAAGTCCGCAGACGAATTGTCTGGTTCTTCCGCTCTGGCAGGAAACTGTTCCTGGGGCTCTGGGGTCGCAGGACAAGGACAAACCGATGCTGTATGTGTATCTGCCCAGCGAGGCACCCGCCCCGACAGCGGCCGTGGTGATTTGCCCGGGCGGCGGATACGCCCATCTTGCAATGGACCACGAAGGCAGGGAGATTGCCGAACGGCTGCGTCGGGAAAACATTGCGGCAATCGTTCTGAAGTACCGCCTGCCGGGTGACGGCTATCGGCATCCGATTCCGATTCTGGATGCGAGGCGGGCAATCCAGACGGTTCGGTTTCACGCCCGCGACTGGAATATCCATCCGGACCGAATCGGAATTCTTGGTTTTTCGGCGGGCGGTCATCTGGCCTCGACAGCGGGAACGTTTTTTGAAGAAATCCCCCTGGCGTCCGCCGCAAAGGATGCCCTCAGTTCCGTATCGTATCGGCCGAATTTTCTGGTGCTGGTGTATCCGGTGATTTCGATGCAGGATGAATGGACGCATCGGAGCTCTCGGGCCAATCTTCTGGGTCCTGAGCCGCTGCAGAAACTGATTGAGCGTCTGTCCAATGAACGGCAGATTACGAAGGATACGCCGCCGACTTTTTTAATCCATGCGGACGATGACAAGACGGTTCTGCCGGAAAACAGCATTCTATTTTATCAAGGGCTTCGAAAAGCCGGGATTCCGGCGGAGCTGCATATTTATCGCAAGGGCGGGCACGGATTCGGGATGCGGCCGACGGCTGGTCCGGCCTCCGGCTGGCTGGAGGACTGCCTGAAGTGGATGAAGCAGATGGGGTTTCTCCATCCGGAACAGCCGGTATCAGCGGCAGACAAGCCCCTTTCGTTTTTGGTGGAACAAACCCAAGAATCAGATAGAGAATCCTGAACAGCCGTAATTGAAGAGAGGTGAACAATGAATTTGAGAATCTTGTGGACAGTCGGACTGCTTTTGCTGGCGGGGGCCTGTCGGGCCCAGACGGAGATTCGTGTTGCGGTTGTCAATCCGACCCAAATCCTTCGGGTCCAGGAGAGCATCGAGCTGGATTGGGCGGAGATTCAGAAACGGTCGGCGGACCTGAAGCCGCAGGAGACGGCTGTGCTGGATGCCTCGACGCGGCAGCCGCTGCGCACGCAGGTTCTGCAGATTGACGGCCGCACATCCCTGCTTTTCCAGACGGATTTGCAGCCCGGACAGAAAAAAGAATTCATTCTGCTCAAACGTCCGGAGGGGATGACAGAACCCGATTCGCCGGCTCGGACGTACTGCCGCTTTATTCCGGAACGCAAGGATGACTTTGGCTGGGAAAACGACAAGGCGGCGTACCGGATGTACGGACCGGCGCTGGAGTATGAGACCATCACCAGCGGGATTGATGCCTGGGGCAAATGCGTGCCGTATCCGGTGATTGACAAGTTTATCCGCGATTACAATGAAAAGCAGATTCCTTATCATTATGACCATGGAGAAGGCGGGGATTTTTACAAAGTCGGCAATACCCTCGGCTGCGGCGGTCTGGCCCCGTTTGTGGACGGCAAGGTCTGTCTGCCCCCGCACAATTTTGTCCAGTGGAAGATTCTGGCCAACGGTCCGCTTCGTTCCGTCTTTGAGCTGACGTATCGCCCCTGGCAGGCCGGTCCCTATACCGTCAGCGAAGTCAAGCGGGTTTCGATTGATTTGGGCAGCAATCTGAGCCGGATTGAGTGTACCTACACCTGTACGCAAACGGATACTCTGCCGCTGGCGGCGGGCATTGTGCTGCGGGAAACCAGCCAGCAGACCTGGAAGGCCCCGCAGAGCATCGCCTATTGGCTGCCGACGGATTTCATCAGCGGCCATATGGGCTGCGGCGTCGTCTTCGGCGCCGGCTGGGCGGCGGAGCCGACGGAGGCCGACGGACATCTTCTCCTGACGCTTTCCCACAAGATTGCCAAGCCGGCGGTCTATTACGCCGGCTCCTGCTGGGATAAAAATGAACAGTTCAATACATTTGAAAAATGGCAGCAGTATCTGAAGACGTTCAAGCAGCGGCTGGACAGTCCGGTCGCGGTGGAATGGCTGCCGTAACCTTTTTGTCGAAAGGATGCTATGCAGGTACGTTATGTTCCGGACCCGGTGCGGTTCTGCCGGATGACAACGCAGGAGATTCGGGAGGCGTTTCTGATTGAAACGCTCTTTGCGCCCGAGCGGATTGAGATGCTGTATTGCGATGTGGACCGCGTGATTGTCGGCTCGGCGGTGCCGGTCGGGGCGCCGCTGGTGCTTTCGGCGGCCGAGCAGCTGCGGGCGGAGTATTTCTGCCAGCGGCGGGAGCTGGGCATTCTGAATATCGGCGGGGCCGGTCAGGTTGTCGTGGACGGCCGCTCGTTTCCGATGGCGAATCTGGATTGTCTGTATGTCGGACGCGGCAGCCGGCAGATTGAGTTTGTCAGCGGCCATTCCGCGCAGCCGGCGCGCTTTTATCTGCTCAGTTATCCGGCCCACCGGGAGTATCCGACGACTCTGATTCCCAAGGCGCAGGCCAACCCGGTCCATCTGGGCAGCATCGAGCAGGCCAACAAGCGCACGATTTACCAGTGCATTCATCCCAAAGGCGTGCCGAGCTGTCAGCTGGTGATGGGCTTTACGGTGTTGGAGCCGGGCTGCGTGTGGAATACGATGCCGCCGCATACGCACGAGCGCCGGATGGAGGTGTATATGTATTTCCATATGCCTGCAAACGCCCGGGTGTTTCATCTGATGGGCAGACCCAGCGAAACCCGGCATATCGTTGTGGCGGAAGGGCAGGCGGTCATTTCGCCCAGCTGGTCGATTCATTCCGGCGTCGGTACGGCGGCTTATACCTTCTGCTGGGGCATGGGCGGCGAGAATCAGACCTTTGAAGATATGGATCACTTGACGATGGACGAGATTCGGTAAGGAAGGAAGGCAGGACAGTATGATTCTGGACAAGTTTAAGTTGGACGGCAAAAAAGCTATCATCACCGGTTCGGCCCGCGGCCTCGGGCAGGCCATGGCTTCGGCTCTGGCGGAGGCGGGAGCGGATATTGCGCTGGTGGACATTCTGGATATGTCCGAAAGCAAAGCCCGTATCGAACGGCTCGGACGCAAATGCATTGCCATCACGGCCGACCTGAGCAAAAGAGACTGTGTGGACGTGATTGTCAGGGAAACCGTCGAAAAGCTGGGCGGGATTGATATTCTTTTCAACAACGCCGGCATTATCCGACGGGCTCCGCTGCTGGAGTTTTCCGAGAAGGACTGGGATGATGTGATGAACATCAACATCCGCACGCTGTTTTTCCTCAGTCAGGCGGTCGCCCGGGTGATGATTCAGCAGGGCCGGGGCGGCAAGATTGTCAATACGGCCTCCATGCTCAGTTTTCAGGGCGGGATTCTGGTGCCGTCTTATACGGCTTCCAAGAGTGCGGTGATGGGGCTGACGCGGCTTTTGGCCTGTGAATTGGCTCCGTATAAAATCAATGTCAATGCGATTGCTCCGGGCTATATGGCCACGGACAATACGAAAGCCCTTCGTGAAAATCCCGAACGGAATAAGGCCATCCTTGACCGGATTCCGGCGGGCCGATGGGGCGAGCCGGAAGACCTGCAGGGGGTCGCGGTCTTTCTGGCTTCGGCGGCTTCGGATTATATGCACGGCTACACCGTTGCCGTGGATGGCGGCTGGCTGGCACGATAAACGGCCGGCTGTCTTTCTCGACGGGCTGATTGTCTCGATTCCGAACCGGAACGGGTGTGGATTATGAAACTGGGGTTTGGATTATATCGGCATATGCTGACGGAGGACAACTTCCGCTTTGCCCGGCAGTGCGGGGCGACGCATCTGGTTGTCCATCTGACCGATTATTTTTCCCGGAGGGCTTCTTCCGGACGCGACAATCAGCCGGTCGGCGGGGAGGAGGGCTGGGGACCGGCCGGAGACCCGGACCGATTGTGGACCTTTGAGGAGCTGTCGGACCTGAAGCGTCAGGTCCGTGCTCACGGACTGGAATTGTACGCAATCGAAAATTTTGACCCGGCTTTCTGGTATGATATTCTGCTGGACGGGCCGAAAAAATTCCAGCAGATGGAAAACCTCAAGGAGCTGGTTCGCCGGGCAGGGCGGGCGGGGATTCCGTGCATCGGCTACAATTTTTCGCTGGCAGGGGTTTGCAGCCGGATCGAAGGCCCGTTTGCCCGCGGCGGAGCCCTGTCTGTCGGAATGGACGGTGTTGACCAGACTCCCGTCCCCAAAGGAATGGTCTGGAATATGGTGGTGGATGCCGGCGCTGAAAAAGGTCCTCAACCGACCGTCACAACCGAGTCGTTCTGGCAGCGGCTGGCCTGGTTTCTGAAAGAACTGCTGCCGGTCGCCGAGGAGGCCGGTGTGGTGCTGGCGGCCCATCCGGATGACCCGCCCGCCCAGATCGTCCGTCAGACGCCGCGCCTGGTCTATAAGCCGGATTTGTATCAGAAGCTGCTGGACCTGGCGCCCAGTCCGTCCAATCAGCTGGAGTTTTGTCTGGGAACGCTGGCCGAGATGGCCGAAGGGGATGTTTATGAGGCGACGGACCGCTACAGCCGGCAGAAGAAAATCGCCTATATTCATTTCCGCAATGTGCGCGGCAAGGTTCCCCGATATCACGAAGTCTTTCTCGATGAAGGCGATGTGGATATGTTCCGCATTCTGGCCATTCTCAACAAAAATCAGTATGACGGCGTGCTGATTCCGGACCATACGCCGCAGATGACCTGCGCCGCCCCGTGGCATGCGGGCATGGCCTATGCTATGGGTTTTATGAGGGCGGCCATTCAGCAGATAGAAAAGACGGAAAGCCGAAACCGAGAATGAAAAGATTTGTGAGGAAACTATGGCGACTCTAAAACTGCGTCCTGAATCGGAATGCAAATACGATATTCTTTCTTTGGGGGAAGTGATGCTTCGGCTCGACCCGGGCGAGGAGCGGATTCATACCGCGCGCACGTTTCGGGTCTGGGAGGGCGGCGGGGAATACAATGTGGCCCGCGGTCTTCGCCGCTGCTTCGGCAAACGGGCGGCCCTCGTGACGGCTATTCCGGATAACCCTGTCGGGCGTCTGCTGGAGGATTTGCTCCTGCAGGGCGGCGTCAATCTCGAATATGTCCGCTGGGTGCCGTTTGACGGCATTGGCCGAAAGACCCGCGTCGGGCTGAATTTCACGGAGCGAGGCTACGGCGTTCGGGCGGCGGTGGGCTGCTCAGACCGGGCCAACAGCGCCGCCTCCCAGATGAAAAAGGGCGATATCGACTGGGAGAAAATCTTCGGACGAGACGGGGTGCGGTGGTTTCATACCGGCGGCATTTTTGCGGGCCTTTCGCCGACGACACCCGATGTGATTCTGGAGGCGATGGAGGCTGCCCGCAGGTACGGCACGGTGATTTCCTACGATTTGAACTATCGGGCCTCGCTGTGGAAGGAATTCGGCGGCAAAGAGCGGGCCGTGGAGGTCAACCGCAGGATTGCCCCGTTCGTGGATGTGATGCTCGGCAACGAAGAGGACTTTTCGGCGGCGCTGGGCTTTGAGGTGGCCGGTCTGGATGCGGACTGCTCCAAACTCGACCCGTCAAACTTCAAGAAGATGATTGTCGAGGCCGTCAAGGTCTTCCCCAACTTCAAGGCCGTAGCAACAACGCTTCGAAACGCCTGGACCGCCACGCGGAATGACTGGGGAGCGGTTCTGTACTATGACGGAAAATTTTACGATGCGACGCGGCGGGAGGATTTGGAAATCCTTGACCGCGTCGGCGGTGGAGACAGTTTCGCTTCGGGGCTGATTTACGGTCTGATGGAAGGCAAGAGCCCGCAGGAGGCGGTGGAGTACGGGGCAGCCCACGGGGCGCTGGCGATGACGACGCCGGGCGATACAACCACGGCGACGCTGGCGGAGGTGGAGCGGGTGATGAAGGGCAAATCCGCCCGCATCAGCCGCTGAGCCGGGGCGGTTTCTGTTTATGGAGCAGTCTGTTTCTATTGCCGTTGGTGCGGCCGGCTGGTCCTATCCGGACTGGGCGGGGATTGTCTATCCGAAAGGCTGCAAAGAGCCGCTGCGGTTTGTGTCGGGGCTGGTGGACTGCATCGAAATCAACAGTACGTTTTATCGTCCGCCGCAGAAAGAGACGGCGGCCCTCTGGGGCAGACAGGTGCAGGGACGGAAAGGGTTTTTCTTTACCGCCAAACTGCATCAGAAGTTTACCCACGAAGGACAAATCGATTCGGAATTGGTGCGGCAGTTTTGGGACGGGTTGGCTCCGCTGCTGGAAGCGGGCCTGCTGCGCTGTCTTCTGATGCAGTTTCGGTATGATTTCACCGCTTCGGATGACAATCGGCGCTATCTGGGAAACCTGATAGAGCAGTTCCGGGAGGTCTGCCCGATTGCCGTCGAAGTGCGGCATGCATCCTGGAGGCAGCCCGCCTTTCTGCAGGAGCTGGAAGACAGAAATGTGACCGTTTGCTCCATCGATTACCCGACGGGGCCTGATTCGTTTGTTTTGGATGACCGAACGGTCGGTTTGGCGGGCTATATGCGTCTGCATGGGCGCAATGCAGCCGCCTGGTTTGCCAAATCCACCCGCGATGAACGATACGATTACTTTTATTCGCCGGAGGAATTAAAGGAAATCGCGGGGCGGATTGGGCGGCTGGCGGCCCATTGCCAAACCTATACGGTGATTGCCAATAATCATTACAAGGGGGCTGAACTGGCCAACGCCCTCGAATTGAAGTTTCTTCTGACTGGGTTGAGACAACGCGTGCCGGACAGTCTGCTGGCCCGATATCCTTCTCTGTCCCGGATTGCTCAGTCGGGGGCTTTGTTCGATTAACAGCGGATTATTTTTCCTTCGGCAGCGGTTTGGGCAGCACAGGCGAATAATTGGGTCTGGAGCCTTTGTGCCAGGCCAGCGTCCAGAGTTGCTCGTGGATGAGGGTCTCTACATGCATGTCCAGAAAGCTCGCATTGGTCTTTCGGCCGTGCCGATTCAGGACAAAGCGTCCGATGGCCCGTTCCGTCGTTCCGCCGGTCTGGTCGCCGGTGTCGTAAAAATTGGTGGTTCCGGAAACCGCATTGGCGGGCAGGGTGTTGGTGTTTTGCGGCCAGCCGTCCACCCAGTTGGCATCGAGGAAAACAGGGACTTCACCGGCGGCTTTCACATCATTTAAGCTGGCGTAGGGGTAGTTCTGCATCGAAGTTGGCACCCAGCGGTTGGCATCGCCGTAAAACCAGCCGTTGAAGCCGTAACTGCCGGTTTCGTAGCGTTTATGCGAGTGAGCCGAGAAATTCCACAGCCACGGCCGCATGGCAGTGCCCCACAGACTGGTTGACCCATTGTATTCATTTTCAACGGTTTTCAGCTGCGATACCGTTTCCGGGCAGAACCGGGCTTCATCCACGTTTCCCATATTTTGTCCGATCGCATCCAGCCAGAGAACACTCGTTGTGTTATCCGGATAGGGGAAGAATCGGTTTTTGTTGTTGGTCAGGTAAAGCTGCATGGCGGTCCCGAGTGTTTTTAAATTGTTTTTATCGATCGTCATTCGGGTCTGATATTTGGCCTTTTTTAGGGCTGGCAGCAGCACCGACAGCAAAATGGCGATAATGGCGATTACAACCAGCAGTTCGATTAACGTAAAAGCTCTGCGTTCCGTCCGACTCGACCCCGTTTTTTTGATTTCCATAAAACGCACTCCAATCCCGTTCTGATTGTCCCCCTTTAAAAATGTACGTTTTTCCTTACTTTTTACAGGGAAAATGGCAAAAACTTCAGAAATCCGGAATGAATCCGGCGAACAACGGACGAAAAATGTCCTTATATTATGGTAATCACAGACAATAAAGGATTATGTCTATGCAAAATAGGTAAATTTTGGAGAATTTGTCAGGGATGTAATCGAAAGCTGACCAATTTCGTATTGTTTTTGAAGAAAAAGGGTATAATGTTGGCTTTTTCAGACGTAGAATTTATGTTTCTTTTGAGCAGGGAGGAGCTTTAATGGATACCGTAATGACGGAATTAGAAAAACAGCAAATACAGCGGGAAGAAGAAATTTACCAGATTTCTACTCTGGTGGCGGGGAATTTCCGCCTTCAGGAAGTGCTGGACCGACTGGCCGAGACGGCCGTGCGCGTAACCAACACGACGGCTTGCTCGATTCGGCTTCTGGATGAGGAGTCAGGCGACCTGAAGATGCGCAGCACCTACGGTCTGAGTGAGGCCTATCGCAATAAAGGGCCGGTGACCAAGGATGACCCCGTGGTCAAAGAAGCCTTTGAAGGCAAGGCCGTGGTGCTGGATGATATGCGGGTGGACAGCCGGGTACAGTACCGCGAGGCCACCATTCGCGAGGGGCTCATCAGCCAGCTGACGGTGGCAATGATATTCCGCGACAAGCCGCTGGGGGTTTTGAGGCTTTACAGCCCGGAACCGAATCGGTTCGATGAAAATGCGATTCGTCTGGCCCGGCTGGTAGCGACCCAGTGCGCTGTGGCGATTACCAACGCCCGGTTGTACGCGGAGGCCCTCGAAGGGGCTCGGATGGCCGAGCAGATGCGTCTGGCGGCGGTCATCCAGCGCCGAATGATTCCCGAAAAGGCCCCCTGCATGAAGGGGCTGGATATTCAGGCGCGGTATCAGCCCTGCTATGAAATCGGCGGGGATTTGTATGATTTTCTGCAGCTGGATGACCACACACTGATTGTCGGGATCGCTGACGTCATCGGCAAAGGGGTGCCGGCGGCGATTATGATGAGTATGTTCCGCGGGACGCTTCGGGCGTATGCGGATGGCGGTTACGGCAGGCACAGTATGCAGGAGGTCATCGCCCGGCTGAATCGAGTAGCTTGCCGGGAATGCCGCGATGGAGAGTTTATTACACTCTTTATGGCCCGGATAGATACGAAGGAAAATACCCTGACCTACTGCAACTGCGGACATGAGCCGGGACTGCTTCGGCACAGCAAGGAGCTGCTCGAACTGGAGCAGGGCGGTTTGGTATTAGGGGTCTGGCCGGATGCAGAGTATTCGATACAAACGATTCCTTTTGTCCAGGATGACCTGCTGATTCTTTACACCGACGGATTGATTGATGCGATGAATTTTGAAGGGGAAAGCTGGGGCAAAGAGCGGTTTTTTGAAGCCATCGGCAAGACCTGCACGCACAGTTCTGAGGCCTTTATTCGGTCGCTGATGACCTGGCGGCGTCGATTTGTCGGTCTGGCCAGCCAGACGGATGATACGAGCATTGTCGTCATTCGCCGGGATGATCAGGCCAACCCCCGCCCGGAAGATTGTCAGTGTGCAAGGGTCGATACAAAGTAAATCCGCTATCCATTCCTTGAAAGAGATTCTCAAGGGAAGAGGGAAGCAGAAAAAATCAGGCGCATAATAGATGTATCCTATCTGTATATATCTGTAAAATTTCGCGATTTCTTCTATAAAATTCATAGAAAACAGGAGGAGTTGGAGCATTTAAATGATAGAGCCGGCCTGCGCGGTAGGACGGGCGAAAAGAAAAACCTTGACAATCTTTTTTTGCAGGATAGAATCAAGATTGAATTAGAAATCGGTTTCTGATTCATTGCAAAAGGCTTTAAGCTTCCTGGAAAATCGTTGCAAAAACGACACAGCCGGCGGCTATTGCTTTGTAGGGAGTATAGCCGAAAAGAAAAATAGACCCGAAAAAGGAGATCGTTATGAGGCGGAAGACCGGTTTTACGCTTATTGAGCTTCTGGTTGTGATAGCAATCATTGGCCTTTTGCTTTCGATTTTAATTCCCTCGCTTGCAAAAGTCAAAGCGATCGCCTGGGAGGTCTTTTGCAAGAATAATCTGAAGCAGTATGCCGTTGTCGGAAAGATGTATCTGAATGATTATGCCGATACATTTCCGAACGCCTGGAACTCGATTTACCGCTCGGTGGATGAAAACAACCGTCCGCGAATGTGTCAATGGCACGATGCCCAGCGCAATCCGGACCGTCGGCCGGACCTGGCCGGCCGGCTGTTTCCTTACTTCGGCTCCTGGAGTGATATCCATGTCTGTCCGACGTTTGAGCGTTTTGCCCTGGCGTATGGGCCCGAACACTACGGCAGCTGCAATCCGACGGTTATTCCGATTCAGCCGCAGTTCGGCTACAGCATGAATGCCTTTCTGGGCGGTTTTGAACCATCTTTGACGGCGGAAAACCACCGGCTGGTCATTAAAATGGCTGAGGTTCGCTCCCCCGCTTCGGTATTCTTTTTTGCAGAGGAAAACTGCTGGTTTATCTATCGAAACAACCAAATGGTTCGCTATGGGGCGGTCTTCAATGACAATGCCTTGTGCGGAGCCCCGCTTCATCCCCAGGACCCGACGGCGTGGACCTATACAACGATTCCGGACCCGGATGTCAATCGTTTTTACGATTGTTTTGCCAGTTTTCACAAAACCACGCTTCAAAAACGCAACGACGGCCTGTCCAATGCGATTTTCCTGGACGGTCATGTAGATTTTGTCAGTTATAAAGATACCTACAAATACGCCCGTCCGATGAAGCAGCAGCCCAGACTGCGGTAAGCCCATTCCTGTTTTCAAAGCGTGGTTCATTTCCGGCAGAGGTTCTGCGGGGGCAGAATCTCTTTACCTTTCCGTTTCAGAATGGTATAGTTGCTGCATTCGAAACGGAAAGAGTGCATCGGATTTATGCAGACTTCCTGGGTGATTACAATTGACGGTCCGGCCGGTGCGGGCAAAAGCACCATTGCGCGAATGCTCGCAGAGCGGCTGGGAGCGGTGTTTCTGGATACAGGGGCTATGTATCGGGCCCTGACAGCGGCGGCCATGGATAAAGGCGTCGATTTGGAGGATGTCGAATCGTTGCTGAAGGTGTTCGAAACCACTTCTTTTCAGTTTGAACACGACGGGCAGGTGCTTCGGGTACTGGTGGACGGGCAGGACTATACGCAGCGGATTCGTTCGCCGGAGGTCACGGAAAAAGTCCGCTATGCGGCCCGCCCGCCGGCCGTCCGGAGCCGACTGGTTCAGATGCAGCAGGATTTTGCCCGCCGCTTTCCCAAAGTGGTCACGGAAGGTCGGGATCAGGGGACAGTGGTTTTTCCGCAGGCGAAATGGAAGTTCTTTCTTGATGCGGATGTCCTGGAGCGGGCCCGACGGCGCCAGAAGGATTTGGCCCAGAGCGGCCGATACGTGAGTCTGGAAGAACTGAAGGAGCAAATCGAGAATCGAGACGCGTCGGACCGAACCCGTTCCGTAGGTCCCTTGACGGCGGCGGCGGATGCCGTCGTCCTTGATACCACTTCTCTGACGGCGCAGGAAGTTGTGGAAAAGATTCTTCAGATTGTAGGAAGCGGCGATGGCGGAAGCTGATATCCTAGACAGCTGGGGCGGACGTTTGTGGCGCAGAATCGCTCAGTTTCTTATCGTGAGCGTTATTTCGCTGTTGTATCGCGTTCGAGTCTTCGGCAGGGAGAATGTGCCTGCAGAAGGCCCCATTTTGGTCCTATGCAATCATCAGAGTTTTCTTGACCCGATGTTCAGCCAATCCTGGATTCGACGCCCCTTCCTGTTTGTAGCTCGGGAAACGCTGTTTCGCGGGGTCTTCGGCCGTCTGATTTATTCGCTGGGAGCGATTCCCATTCGTCAGGGTCAGGCAGATATCCGCTCGATTCGTACCGTGATTGAGTCCTTAAAAAAGGGCCGGGCGGTTTGTCTGTATCCGGAGGGCAGCCGCACGCTTGACGGACGGATCGCGGTGATTAAGCCGGGGTTCGGGCTGATCAGCCGGCGGGCTCATGCCCCGATTGTGCCGATGGTGATTGACGGGGCGTTTGAATGCTGGCCGCGGACCCGCAAACGGCCCCGGCTGACAGGTCGTGTAGGCGTGCTGTACGGCAAACCGATTTCCCCCGACCATGTGGAACAGGCGGGCGATGAGGCCTTTGCGGAGGAGCTGACCGCTCTGCTTCGTCAAATGCACAATGAGCTGCGTGCCCAGATGGGCCGGCCGCCTTTGGATTATTCCACACCGGTGCCCACCGATTGGTAAGGAATCCTGATGAAGGTACTGCTGGCTGAAAAATGCGGATTTTGCCCGGGTGTTCGAAATGCCATCAAGCTGGCCCAGAAGACCCTGGCGGAGGAAAAAGAGGTCTATTGTCTGGGGCCGATTATTCACAATGAAGATGTCGTGCGGCGGCTTTCCGAAGCAGGCCTCAAGACCGTTTCATCCATCGACGAAGTCAATTCTGGGACGGTTTTAATCCGTTCCCACGGGGCGACGCTGGAAGAACTGGATAAAATCAAGCGAAAAGGTCTGAAAACTGTCGATGCGACTTGCGTGCTTGTCAAACGGGTCCAGCAGATAGCCCGGACATTAAATGAGGAGGGATATCGTGCTATCATCGTTGGAGACAAAAATCATCCGGAAGTAAAGGCTGTTGTGGGTTCTGCGCCGGATGTCCGGGTTGTCGCCGGGCCGAATGATTTGGATAACTTAAGTACCAATGAGAGGTTAGGTGTGATTTGCCAAACCACGCAGAGCCCGGATTATTTTGCAGAGACGGTAGCGGCGATTCTCAAGAAGGGCTTTTCAGAACTAAAGATTATTAATACACTATGTCGGGAAACAATGGCCCGACAAGAAGCTGCCGTCAAACTGTGTCGGCAGGTGGATGTAATGTTTGTGCTGGGCGGGCTGCATAGTGCCAACACAAAAAAACTGGCGGAACTCTGCAAAAAACACAATCCGCAAACGTTTCATTTGCAAAACTGGCAGGAACTTGATAGAAGAGTGCTTTCCGGGAAACGAACCGCAGGCGTTACCGCTGGAGCTTCGACTCCGGACTGGGTCATCGAAGACTTTGTCAGGCATCTGCAGGAATACTCTCCGGAAGAACCGGCTCTTTGACAAGATGAAAAGAAAGACCGTCGGCTGTGTGGGCCGGCGGCAATGCATAGATTAACCCGGGATGCAAAAAGCCCGGCAGCGTACATGTGGGGCGCGGTCGGTGCGGATGAACAGACTCCACAAGAGACGGATTTTTTATGGTGGACAGAAACATTATCAGCAAGCTCGGTCTGACGGCCGAGGAACTCGAAAAACAAGTCAGTGAAATCTTTACGGATGAGCATGACAAGCTGCTCGGCGAGGTTCTGGATAAGAATGTGGAAGCCCTCGTTCCGGGCACGATTGTCAAAGGGCGGATTATCACCCAGCTGGGCAATGATGTGATTGTCGAACTGGGTTTAAAGAGCGAAGGCATTGTGGATGCTTCGGAATTTGATGACCCCTCGGAGATTCGGCCGGGCGGGGAAATCGAGGTGCTTCTGGAAGAAGTGGATGCCGAAGGGTCGATTCTGCTGTCCAAGCGGAAGGCCGATCGGATTCGCGGCTGGGAGCATGTGATTACGCATCACAAAGAGGGCGATATCGTCAAGGGCGTTGTCAGCCGCCGCATCAAGGGCGGTCTGCTGGTGGATATCGGCGTGCCGGTTTTTCTGCCCGCCTCGCAGGTGGACATCCGCAAGCCCGGCGACATCAGCCGGTTTATCGGTCAGGAAATTGAGTGCAAGATTCTCAAGATCGATACGGAAAACCACAATATTGTCGTGTCCCGCCGGAAGATTATTGAAGAGAATCGGCAGGCCAACAAGGAAAAGCTGCTGTCTGAACTGGAAGTCGGTCAGCTCCGCAAGGGCGTGGTCAAAAACATCGCCGATTTCGGCGTCTTTATCGATTTGGGCGGTCTGGACGGCCTGTTGCATATTTCGGATATGAGCTGGGGCCGCATCTCTCATCCGTCCGAAATGGTGCAGATGGATCAGGAAATCGAATGTGTGGTTATCGGCATCGACCGGCAGGCCGAAAAGGTTTCGCTGGGACTGAAGCAGAAGACCCCCAGTCCGTGGGAAACGGTGGCTCAGCGGTATCCGGTCGGCAGCCGGGTGAAGGGCACGGTAGTCAATATTATGAATTACGGGGCCTTTGTGCGGCTGGAAGAAGGCGTCGAGGGCCTGATTCACATCAGCGAGATGAGCTGGACCAAGCGGATTGCCCATCCGGCGGATATCCTGCAGGTCGGCCAGGAAGTCGAAGTGGCCGTGCTGGACATCAATAAGGACAAGCAGGAGATTTCCCTGGGCTTAAAGCAGCTGGAAACCAACCCGTGGTCGATTGCCGGCCAGAAGTATCCGGTCGGGACGATTGTCACGACAAAGGTGACCAGTTTGACCAACTACGGGGCCTTTGTGGAGATTGAGCCGGGGATTGACGGGCTGATTCATATTTCCGACCTGAGCTGGACGAAGAAGTACAATCACCCCGGCGAGTGCCTTCAGAAGGGCCAGGAAGTCAAGTGTGTGGTGCTCGAAATGGATGAAGAGAAGCACCGCATTTCGCTGGGCATCAAGCAGCTGACGGAAGACCCGTGGGTTCGGGCGATTCCGGAAAAGTATATTCCGGGACAGATTGTCCGCGGTGTGGTGACCAAACTGACCAACTTCGGGGTGTTTGTCGAGCTGGAGCCGGATTTGGAAGGTCTGCTTCATATTTCCGAGCTGTCCGACGAGAAGGTCGAGTCTCCGCAGGATGTCGTCAAGATCGGCGATGTGCTGGAGGTGAAGATTCTTCGGGTAGATACGGAAGCCCGCAAGATCGGCCTGTCGCTGCGTCGGGTTCGCTGGGCGGCGGAAGACCAAGCGGCCTCTGCCGGCGGCGAAGAGAAGAAATCCTTGTCGGAAGGCAAGCCGGAAATTCCGACTCGCCGAGGCGGTCTGGACGGCACGCTGATGCCGGGACCGATGAAGATTCCGTCGGAAAACAGGCAGGCAAACGCCTGACGGCTTGCCGGATAATCTGCTGAAATTCAATCGCCGCGTTCGAACTGGAGCGCGGCGTTTTTTTTGGGTTTTTTCTGCCGGGTGAGGTTCTGAGCGGCGGAGCATTTTGGGAAAAGGATATGGAACAGACAATTTCGACAGCGGGTTGGGTGATGTTGGCTTTTTGCGGGGTTCTGGCGGGGCTGTCCAAGACGGCGCTGCCGGGCGCGGGGATTCTGGCGGTGCCGCTGGCGGCGATGGCGGTGCCTGCCAGGGCCTCAGTCGGTCTGCTGCTGCCTTTGCTGATTTTTGCGGATTTGTTTTCGGCGGCGTATTATCGCCGGCAGGCGCAATGGTCCTGTCTGGTGCGGCTGCTGCCGGCGGCGCTGGTCGGCATTGCGGCGGGTTTTATGCTGATGAAGCACCTGGATGACCGACGGCTGGCCCCGCTGATAGGGGCCATTGTTTTGGGAATGCTGGCGATGAAAGGCCGCGGATTTGGGGCCTCCGCCGATGCGTTGAAGGGGCATCCGATTTTTGCGTATGGGATGGGCTTTGCGGCCGGCGTGACGACGTTATTAGCCAACGCCGCCGGCCCTGTGATGACGCTGTATCTGCTGTCGATGAATCTGGAAAAGGACAAATTTGTCGGGACAGCCGCCTGGTTTTTCTTTGTGGTCAACTGGGTCAAGGTTCCGTTTCTGTGGCATCTGGGGCTGATTACGCCGTCTTCTCTTTTAGCGGATGTGTACGTTTTTCCCGCTGTTGCACTCGGGGCGGTCGGCGGTATCATTCTGCTACGGCATATTCCACAGCGGCTGTTTGAAATCCTCACGGTGGTGCTGGCCGCCGCCGCGGCTGTCAAACTGCTTTTTTGAGTTTGAGGAGATGCGGAGCGGCTGACAGGCGGGAGGCGAAAGTCAGGAAAAATGAGAGCTGGGCTTTCCTCCGCGGGCTGGCGCCCGCGGCTGTCGTATATTGCCCGCTGCGCGGGCTCAAAAAACGGCTGGCAAGATTCTATTGAGCCTGCGAGGGACTTAGCCCTGGGCGCAAGCCCGGGGAAGGGAGACAGACGGACACTTCCGTCCTTTCCCCGCGCCCTTGCGGGCGCGGCTGTCATCCTGCCGTCTTTGAATTATTCTTTCTCGATAAGAATAGTCACAGGTCCCAGCAGTCCGGACGGCTCCAGTTTCCAGTCCCGTCGGACGGTAATATTGGTCTTTGTGCGGCGCTGGTCCGGCGGAAGGTCCCGGTCGCCGATAAGCCGATTGCGCCAGGAGTTGACCACTTCCACCTCGAGCACATTGACGCCGTTTTTCAGCACGGAGGTGATATCCGCCTGAAACGGCGGGGTCCAGAGAATCCCCAGCTCTTTGTCGTTGAGCGTCACTTTGGCGATGCCGACATCTTCGATGCGTCCGAGATCGAGCCAGTATTCGCGGCCGGCTTCGAGCGGCTTTTCGAGCTGAAAACTTTTCCTATAGACCGCCGTACCGGAGTAGAAGCGTACCCCGTCCTGCTCGTGCTGACTCCAGTCGAGCAGGTCCGGAAAGACGATTTGCTCCGGACCGCCCCACTTCGGGTCGAAGGCGACCAGCCAGGGACCGGTGAGCGTTTGAATGGGCTGGTATTCCTTCTGCGAGGCTGCGACAGTTGGCTCGGCGGCAGCCGCTGGACGAAACACAACAAAGACAGAACCGTACGGACCGAACCGAAGCGGCACTTCTGTTCGTCCATCCGTCAGCCGAAAAACGGCGGGCTTGACCTGTCCGCTGACAGGGTCCCACAGCTGCGGGATTTTGCCGCTGATGCGGAAACGGCAGTCGGCCGTCACGACGGCTTCCGTCTGGTTGGAGACAAAATATACATCTGCATCCTCGCGGGTGCAGTGAATGTAGTCCAGCTGCACATCGGGGTCGGCACTGGAGAATTCGAAGTCGGGACGAATGCGGTCTTCGAGCAGGACCTGGCGTGCGGTCTTGCCCCAGATGAGCCGGCCGCTTCCGATGGTGCGCTGACCGGCAGGCGGCGTCACTTCGCCCCACAGCTGGTCGGTCAGCTGCTCGAAACGCTGTCGGGCCGACAGTCCGCCGACCAAAGAAACCATCCGTTCCGGGCGGACACAAAGGACCGTCGCCCCCTGACGGAGCAGTTCGTTGACTTTTTCGAGGGCCTCCAACGAAAGAACTTTATGATCCGGCATCACCAGCAGATGATAGGAAATGCCGCCGGGAACGACGATTTTGCCGGCGCGAACTTTCAGTTTGGCCAGAATGACTTCATCGGTGATGTCATAATCGAATCCGGGCAGGACTTTGGCCGGGTCGTCTTCCTTGAGCCGGGCGATGTTGGGCACATGGTCTCCGTAATAATACAGCACATCTGCGACAAATCTGCCTTTGCGGAGCATATATTGGCAGCGGCTGATGTACTGCATAAAGGGGACGGAATGGTGCCACCAGGTCACCTGGGGGTTGACGTGGGTGCCCGCAAAATATTCCTGTCCGGGAATGCCCATCTCTTTGGGCGAGCAGGTGAAGGTGTGGAAGAAGATCTGATTCAGTCCGGAGCAGAACTCGTGGTCCATGGCGGGCTTCATCGTCTTCCAGGGCACATCGTTCCAGTGGCGTCCGATGGTGGTGAAGGACTCGGCGGCGACGATTTCCTTGCCGTAAATGTGGGCAGCGGCGGCTGCCTGCTTGACAAAGAATCGCACTTCGGGCGTGGGACGATGGGGCGAGGGCGACCAGAACTCGGACATGACGATATCGCTCTTGCCGTAGTTTTTGATGCCGTCAATCGGGCCGGCGTGCGGGCCGGCGGATTCGGGCTGAATCTGGAGGTTGTGCTTGTGGGCTAATTCCGCAAAAACTGCATAGTGATTGTCGGCTACGCAGTCGGCCAGCGTCTTGCGGAAGTCGGCCAGGAAGGCATTGGACACTTGGCGGCTTTCGATAATCTTGCCGGCGATAACGGGCAAATAGGGAATGGGGTCGTAGCCGCGGTATTTTTTGAAGTCTTCGGCGAACTGGTGCGACCAATTCATCCCGCCGCATTCCCAGCTGTCGGTTTCGAGCTGTTTGAGGACGGTGCCTTTGTACGTCCCGGCCGCCGCCAGCAAGGGCTCAACGACCTCGTTCCAGTACCGTTCAAAGGCACTTCGGCTCAGGTAGTCAATGACCATGCCCTGCCAGGCGCCGCTGGAGGTGGACACACGCGCATCGGTGGGCGTATAGCCGAAGCGCAGAACGGTCCAGGTGCCGGCGGGAACGGACCAAGTCAGGGTTCCGTCGGGCGCCAGATGGTCTGTCAGATTGGCTATGTCTTCCAACGAGGCATCTTCTTCGCCTTCTGCAGAGGGGATATCCTCCAGGAGAAATCGGCAGTCTGGAGCGGACATGCCCAGCTCCTCGTGAAGGATTTTCAGCTGGAGGTTTTGAATTCCTGGGCGGGAGATTGTGCCGGTGATGGTTTTTTTGTCTTCATCGAGGAGATAGAGTTCGGCCACTTGGACATTGCGAGGCCGGTCGGGATAACGCGGGTCAAATGCTTGGTCAAAAAGAATGCGAAAGACAGTGCCAATTTGTTTTTCTATCTCGATTGTTTTTGGTTTTCCGTCTTCGATAGAAACGGCTTCCAGCGGGGGATTCTGATCGATTTGCAGGCGGATGACTTTCGGGCCGTAGCCGGGTCGGCCCAAGACCTGCAGGCCGGAGACGGCAACCGGTTTGTCAAAGGTAAACTGAAGCCACTGGGGATTCTCGGCAGAAGGCCCCTGCCCGGGTTCGGTTCCCCCGCTGACCCAAAAAGTGTCCGGATTGCCGTCGAATACGAGGGCGGCGGGATGATCCTGCTGAGCAGAGCTGCTTTGGACCGTCCAACGGATGTCGGAGGGCTTGTGCAGCTTCAAAGGAAAAGCCAGCACGCAAATGTCCCGATACCAATTCCGGTTCTCGGGCATCGGAAGTTTCTGTTTGTACTGCTGCGGGCCTTCAATCTGCACTTCGGACCAGGTCAAATGTTTGGCAGCCCAATCGGCCGTTACCATCGGCCCGCCGAGATTCCAGCCGCTCTGGATGGACAGCCCCAATTCCAGCCCGAGCCGCTGGGCCTCGCGGAGGGCGTGTTGGTACAGTTTGACCCACTCCGGACTGCCGAAGAGCGGCCCGGCAGGGACCTGGGCATTGCCCCGCTGTTCAGCGCCTCCGGCATCAAAAATCATGGCCCCGCTGAATCCCTTGGCTTTCATCTCCTCCAGGTCGCGGGTGATGGCCTCGGCGGTGACATTGCTGTTCAGCCACCACCACCAGCACCGCACCCCCGCCCAGGCGGGAGGATTTTGAAACTCCTGTTCAGACAAGACGGCAAATGTCGGCCAAACAAATGTGCAGAGGAGAACCCAGCAAACGAGGCACCGCATATCTCTTCCCTTTCTTCCGGATGAACAAAAAAAGATTTTTTATCTTATATCATAATGCAAAACGGTATCCAGAATTATTTAACCGAAAACGGACTTGACTGCCGATTTTGACCGGGCAGCGGGGCCGAGAAGCGGGATTTTGTTGACAAAAATGAGGAATTCCGATAATTTATCTGGTGATTTCTGCAAATCTATTAAAAGGAAGAACTGATGAGCAAGCCGACCCTATCCGCCTATCTTCGGGATCATTTGGAGAATGTAAATCGCAAGCAGGAGCCCGGCCCTTTCCTGACCATTTCGAGACAATTCGGCTGCGACGGATTTGAGTTGGGGCAGTACCTCCTGGAAAAACTCAATCAGCGAGATGAATTAGGCCGCTGGAAACTGTATTATAAGGAACTGCTCAAGCAGCTGGCGGAGGATACCGGTCTGACCGAGGATTTGATTGAACGGGAGCGTCGGGCCAAACCCAGTCTTTTCAGGGATTTCCTGCGAGGGCTGCGAAAAGGAAATGTTCCGGACGGGTACGAAATCCGCAATAAAATTATGCTGATGGTGCGCACCATTGCCTACGAAGGCTATGCAATTATTATCGGACAGGGCGGCGCATCGGCAACCCATGATATTGATAATGGATTAAGCATTCGAGTGGAGGCGCCGAGAGACTGGAGAATTGCGAGGGTGAGCATTCGCGAGAAAATAGATAAAACGGCGGCGGCTGTTAAAATAGATGAAATAGATAAAGAGCGAGAATTCATGCGGCGTCTTTATGAAGAAAAGAACCCGCCCGAGCCGGCGTTTGCCATTACACTGGACAATTCAATTTTCAGAAAAGAGCAGATGGCGGATTTGATTCTTTTGGCAATGGAACAGAAAGGATTGATTGGCCCTGCCAAAAAGCAGCTCTGAGAAAATAAACTCCTGTTTTTTCTCCAAAAAACCGAAAGTTTTCCCTTGTTCTGTTTGAGGGGCTTGCTATGATAATTCCCTGAAAAAAAAGAACGCAAAGGACTTTTGAAACCGCCGAAAGCAGGACGATTTTATGGAACTGGTCCAACGAATTAAAGACGCCGAACAGCAGGCCCGGCAAATGATTGAACAAGCCAAAAAAGAGGCCGCTGAACTGCTGGAGAAAACGGCTGATGAACAGGAGCAGAAGCGCCGTCAGGCCGTCCAGAGGCGAAAGGAAACAATCGCGGCGGCTCTTGCGGAAGCGGAACGGAACGGTCGGGCCCAGGCGGATTCTCTGCTGAAGGAAGGGCAGAAACAAATCGAATTGCTTCGACAGAAAACGGCCGGCCGAATGGAAGAAGGCATCCGTTTTATCTTGTCCCAGCTGCCTCAATGAAACCCTGTCGGGGATGAATACGGAAGCGTAAAAAGGGAACAAACCGATGGCCATTGCGCCGATGGAAAAAATCCTGATTGTCGCACACCGCAGCCAGGCTGCCGAGCTTCTGGAGGCCCTTCAGGAGGCCGGATTGGTGCATTTGCTGGATGCCGCTCAGGCGATGGTGAGCAAGGAATGGCCGGAGCTTCAGACGGAATTCCGCCGGCCTCGGGAGCTGGAAGAGCTGCTCGGACGTCTGGAACGGGCGGTCGAGTTTCTCGAATCCTTTGCACCGGAGCCGTCGAAAGGCGGTTTGTTTTCCTCCCGGCTGCCTGTGGAATCCTCGCAGTATTTGTCTATCATCAGCGGTCAGGAGGCGATGGCCCTGCTGAAGGAGACGGAGCGTCTGGCAGACCGGCTGGAAGAGCTCCGCAGCGAACAGGAACAGACCTCCGAGCAGCTGCACCGCCTTCTTCCGTGGCGGACTCTGACCTGCCGGTTGGAGGACTTGATGGCTTTTTCCACCGTTGAGGTGTATGCGGGAATGATTCCCGTTCAGCATGCCGCTTCGGCTCAAACCGCCCTGGAGGAGATGTCGTGCCTGGTTGAAACGGTCGGCCAGGCGGAGAACCGGAAGGCATGCCTGATTTTTGCTCTGGCCGCTCAGACGACGGAGGTGCAGAAAATCCTCCGCGGCGCTGAGTTTGAGGCCGTTCATCTGGAAGGACTCAAGGGTACGCCGGCGGAGCTGATTGAACAGTGCCGCCGGCGGCTGCAGGAAATTGACGAGACGATAGGGCAGGTCCGCCGACAGGCCGCCGACCTGTCGCAGCGCCGCGTGGAGCTGAAGGTCTTAGCCGACTACTATCGCAATCTTCTGGAGCGAAAGACGGCTCAGGCCCAGGCGGCGGCGACGGAACAGACGCTCTTTCTGGAGGGCTGGACCAAACAGAAGGATTATCCCCGGGTTCAGGAGATTGTCCGCCGGTTCAGTGCCTGCGATGTGACGGTTTTGATTCCGATGGAGGGGGAAGAACCGCCGGTGGAGATTGAAAATGCGGGGCTGGTTCGCCCGTTTGAAACGATTACCCGCCTGTACGGCGTGCCTTCGCCCCGAGATGTGGACCCGACTATGTTTCTGGCGCCGTTTTTTGCGGTGTTTTTCGGATTGTGTCTGACGGATGCCGGTTACGGGATTGTTCTGACGGCGCTGCTGGTCTGGGTGCTTCGGAAGCTTCAGGGCGATAAGCGGGCGATTCAGATGCTTTTGATTTGCTCGATTCTGACCATCGCGGCCGGTGCGGTGACCGGAGGCTGGTTTGCCGATACCATCCAGACGCTGCTGCCGCAGGAAGAAGGCAGCCTGGGAGCCCGTCTGAATCTGTGGCGGGAAAAACTGATGCTGTTTGACCCGATGCAGCATCCGCTGATTTTTATCGGCCTGGCGCTGGGGCTGGGATATGTGCAGGTGCTGTTCGGTCTGGCGGTTGCTTTTGTCAATCTGCTGCAGCGGCGCCGGTATGCGGAGGCGGTATTTGAGAAGCTGACGTGGATTGTGCTCCTGAACTGTCTGCTGATTCTCGGGCTGGCTTCTCAGGAGAAGGTTCCTGCATTTCTGGCGGCGCCGGCCGGATGGCTGGCCCTGGCGACGGCGGCTGTGATTTTCTGGTTTACCGAGCGGAAAAGCGGGCTGGCCGGACGAATCGGCGGAGGCACCTTTGCCGTATTCAGCACGGTGTTTTATCTGGGAGACATTCTCAGTTATGTGCGTCTGATGGCGCTGGGGATGGTTACCGGCGGGCTGGGAATGGCCATCAATATCCTGACCAAGCTGCTGATGGACATTCCGTATGTGGGCTTTATCCTGGGGCTTGTTTTGTTTGTGGCCGGTCACGGGGTGAATATTGTGCTGTCCCTGCTGAGCGCGTTTGTACACAGCCTGCGGCTTCAGTTTGTGGAGTTTTTCCCGAAATTTTTCAGCGGGGGCGGACGGGAGTTTTCCCCGCTGCGGACGCAGTATAAGCATGTGTTGGTTGTGGAGAATCAAACAAGGAAATCGTGAGTCTTTATTAAGGGAAGGTTACGACGATGGAATACGGATTGGCACTGGCATTCAGCGGAGCGGCGTTTGCAACATTTCTGGCCGGAATCGGCTCCTCTATTGGTCTGGGAATTGCCGGGCGCAGTGCATCGGGCATTCTCAGTGAAAAGCCCGAACAGTACGGTCTGATGACGCTTCTGGTGGTTCTGCCCAGTACCCAGGGTATTTACGGACTGGTGATTTCGCTGTTTATCATGATTAAAATCAATCTGTTCGGAGGCAATCTGGCGGATGTATCGCTGGCGGAAGGCATCCAGATTCTGGCGGCTTCGCTTCCGGTCGGCATCGCTGGTCTGTTCAGCGGGATTCATCAGGGCAAGACCTGTGCCGGAGGCATTCAAATGGCGGCCAAGCGTCCGGAAATGGGTGTCAAGGCCGGTGTCGTCTATGCGGCGCTGATTGAGTTCTACGCCATTTTGGGCTTTTTGGTCTCGTTCCTGCTGATTTTCATCGGCATCAAATAACCCGCTCCTTGGCGGACCAAACAGAAACCCCCGGACTTAGACAGGAATCGTATCATGAGAGCCGAGCAGGTCACGGAAAAAATCCTCAGCGAGGCGCGGCAGGAAGCGGAGCGGATTCTGGATGAAGCGCGCCGTCAGGTTCAGGCCCGACAGGAGGCGTTTGAGCGGGAATCCGCGGCGTTTGAGCAGGAGACGGAACAGCTGGCCCGCCGCAGCGCCGAGGACAAACAGGCGCGGATGCTGGCGGCGGCCCGGATGGAGCTGCGGAAAAAGATTCTGGCCGCCAAAAGAGAGTTGCTGGATGAGGTGTTTGAAAAAACCTATCAGCGTCTGAACCGTCAGGAAGACAGTGCCTATCTGGATTTGATGGGCCGGCTTCTGATGCAGGCGGTTGTCACCGGCGATGAAGAAGTGGTCGTCGGCAGAAACGAAACGCGGATTAATCAGGATTTTCTCAAGCAAATCAACAAGCGTCTGGGACCGGGTTACAAGGGCAACCTGCGGCCGTCGGCAGAAAAAGCGGACATCGACGGCGGATTTCTCCTTCGTCGGGGCAAAGTGCAGATCAACTGCTCGCTGAAGGTGCTGCTGGAACAGATTCGTGAACGAATTGAAAAGGAACTGGCTGAAAAATTATTCGGCAACTCATGAATTCATTCCCGCCCATTCTGGATTTTTACCGGTATCCTCCGATCGGCGAGGAGGACTGGCGGTATGTGTACGCGACCGCGCGGGTTCGCGTGCTGGAAACGCTGATGCTCAAGCGGGCGATGCTCTCGGAACTGGCCCACGCGGACGGGTTTGAAACGGCCGCTGAGCTGCTGAGCGGAACGGAGTATGCCGTCGGTCGGCAGGCGTCGGCGGAGGAAATCGAACAGGTGCTTCTGGCTCGCCGGCGTCAGGTGCGTCAGCTGTTTGTGCAGCTGGTGGAGGAGCCGGGGGTTGTGCAGATGTTTCAGGCACGGGAGGATTTTTCCAATATGCGCCTGGCCGTGCGCCGCGTCGTTACGGACAGACCCCTGGGGACGGACTACAGCCCGGAGGGAACGGTGCCGGCGGAGGAGTTTGAGGAGATTTTCGAACAGGAAAACTATCAGCGGTTTCCGGAGTATCTGCAGGAGGCGGTGGAGGCCGCCATCCTGGCCTACTATGAAAACAAGGATGTTCGGCAGATTGATTATGCCATCGACCGGGTGGAGGCCGCCTGGCGGGTCCGGCACAGTCAGGCCATCGGCAGCGTCTTCTGTCTGTCGCTGTCGCGGATTCGAATCGACCTGCACAACATCCGGACGCTGCTGCGTCTGAAAGCCGCCGAACGTCAGGAGCGGTTTCATTTTCTGCCGGATGGATTCATCGAAACGGCCCGTTTTATTCAGGGATTGGAACACAACTACGATGCACTGGTTCCGCTCTTTTACGCCACCCCCTATCTGGAACTGGTAGAGGAAGGAACGCGGTACCTGCGGGAAAAGGGCTCGTTCCTGGCCCTCGAGCGGGGCTGTGAAGATTATCTGATGGAATTTCTGAAGACCACGCGTCAGCTGGCGGCGGGGCCGCAGCCGATCGCGGCCTATCTGCTGATGAAAGAGGCGGAGATTCGGACGGTCCGGATGCTGCTGATGGGCAAGAAAAACGGCCTGTCAACTGAACTGCTGCTGGACCGGCTGGGGACATGGATGGATTAACAGACCGGCATTCGGCCGGTCAGGAATCATAACCGGAAGCCGGAGTCGGCTTCCAAAGGGACGGAAATGGAAGGCAAAGCAGCGGTATTGGGAACAGCGGATTTTGTAATGCCGTTTTCGGCGATGGGGCTGGATACTTTCGTCGTAGAGCCGAAAGCGGAAGCCGTGCAGGAGACGGCCAGGGCCATCCTGCGGCAGCAGTACACCCTGATCGTGGTGGCGGAAAACGTCGCCCGGCAGGCCCAGCCGGTTTTTGATGCAACAATGCGGAAGGCCGTGCCCTGTGTGGTGGTGGTGCCGTTTACCGCCGAACCGACCGGCATTGCAACCGAATCGCTCGGACGGCTGATTAAACTGGCCGCCGGAATCAATATTCTGAAAAGCTAAAACAGCAGAGCCCTTCAGGCAACTTTTTGAGCAAACGGAAGCAGAAAATATGACGGAACAAAAAATCGGAAAAATCATCAAAGTAGCCGGCCCGGTGGTGGTGGCCGAGGGAATGACCGGCGCTCATATGTACGATGTCGTTCGCGTCGGCGAAGAAAATCTCATCGGGGAAATTGTGGAACTGCACGGCGACAGGGCCAGCATTCAGGTCTATGAAGACACGGTCGGCATCGGCCCGGGAGAGAAGGTGGTCAATACCGGTGCTCCGCTGAGTGTGGAACTGGGACCGGGGCTGATTTCGAGCATTTATGACGGCATCCAGCGTCCGCTCAGTGCTCTGGTGGAGGCACAAGGCAGTTTTATCAGGCGAGGCAGCGATATCCCGGGGCTTCCGCGGAATAAGAAATGGCACTTTCATCCAACGATTCAGAACGGCACCGAGGTGCGGCCGGGAGATATTTTGGGCGAAGTGCAAGAATCGACGCTGGTTCGGCACAAGATTATGGTTCCGCCCGGGGTGCATGGGCGTCTGGAGGGCCTGTCGGAAGGTGAGTTTACCGTTACGGATAAAATCGGTGCGGTCAAAACCAAAGATGGCGAGCGGGTACTGACCCTGATGCAGAAATGGCCCGTACGGCGGCCCCGTCCGGTGCATCAGCGGCTCAATCCCAACAAAATTCTGCTGACAGGTCAGCGGGTTATCGATGCGTTTTTCCCGATTGCCAAGGGCGGAACGGCCTGCGTGCCCGGCCCCTTCGGCACCGGCAAGACGGTTGTGCAGCACCAGCTGGCCAAGTGGGTGGATGCAGATATTGTGGTGTATATTGGCTGCGGCGAGCGCGGCAACGAAATGACGGATGTCTTGCGGGAGTTTCCGGAACTGACGGACCCGCACAGCGGCGAGCCGCTGATGAAGCGGGTTGTGTTGCTGGCCAACACATCGGATATGCCTGTGGCGGCCCGCGAGGCGTCGGTTTATACCGGCATCACGATTGCGGAGTATTTCCGGGATATGGGGCTTTCGGTGGCCCTGATGGCCGACAGCACCAGCCGATGGGCAGAGGCGATGCGGGAAATTTCCACTCGGCTGGAAGAAATGCCTGCCGAAGAAGGGTATCCGGCCTATCTGGGGGCGCGAATCGCCTCCTTCTATGAACGGGCCGGCCGGGTTATCTGTTCCGGAAGCCCGCAGCGGGAAGGGGCCCTGTCCATTATCGGGGCGGTCAGTCCGCCCGGCGGCGACCTGTCGGATTCCGTGGTGCAGGCCACCCTGCACGTCGTAAAGGTCTTCTGGTCTCTGCTGGCCCGCCTGGCTCAGCAGCGGCACTTCCCCGCGATTGACTGGCTGACCAGTTATTCGTTCTACAAACAGTACCTGGCGGAAACCTTTGAGGATAAGGACAAAGGGCGCGAGTTTGTGCAGATGACCAAAGAAGCAATGGCTCTGCTGGAGCAGGAGGCACAGCTGGTGGAAATCGTCCGTCTGGTTGGAGCGGAGGCCATCAGTGCCGCCGATCGGATGGCTCTGGAAACGGCCAAGAGCATCCGCGAGGACTTCCTGCATCAGAATGCCTTCCACAAGGTGGACACCTACACGCCGATTGACAAGCAGTATGATATGCTCAGTCTGATTCTGCATTTCCATCGGCAGGGACTGGCGGCAATTGAGCGGGGAGTGGAGACGTCAGATCTGTTCGCCCTGCCGGTGCGGGAGGATATTGCCAGAGCCAAATATATTGATTATGCCGAGGCGGAGAAGATTCGGTCGATTGCGGACAAGATCGACAGGCAAATCAAAGAACTCTATTCTTCGGCGGCCGTCCAATAAGCAAATCCGTCAGAGAGCAAACACAGGAGTTATTCGATGTTGAAAGAATACAAAACCGTTCAGGAAATTGCAGGCCCGCTGATGCTGGTGGAGGGGGTAGAGCTGGCCAAATACGGCGAAATCGTAGATATCGAGATGGGCGACGGCACCCTCCGGCACGGTCAAATCCTTCAGGTCGAAAAAGACAAGGTGCTGATTCAGGTGTTTGAAGGAACAGAGGGGATTGACGTTCGGGATACGACGGTGCGGTTTCTGGGCAAGCCGATGGAGCTGGCGGTCTCGCCGGACATTCTGGGGCGTGTGTTCAGCGGCACCGGTCAGCCCAAGGACGGCGGTCCGGCCATCCTTCCCAAAAAGCGGCTGAACATCAACGGCAACCCGATCAATCCGTATGCCCGCGACTATCCCAACGAATTTATTCAGACGGGCATCAGCACGATTGACGGGCTGAACCCGCTGGTGCGCGGGCAGAAACTGCCGATCTTCTCGGGGTCTGGTCTGCCGCACGATGAAATCACGGCTCAGCTGGCGCGGCAATCAACCGTGCTGGGCAAGGGAGAAAACTTTGCCGTCGTGTTTGCGGCAATGGGCATCACCTTTGAGGCGGCCCAGTTCTTCATCAATGACTTGACGGAGACAGGAGCGATTGAGCGGGCGGTGCTGTTTATCAATCTGGCCAATGACCCGGCGATTGAACGGATTGCTACGCCGCGTGTGGCGCTGACGGCGGCGGAATACCTGGCATTTGAAGAGGACATGCACGTGCTGGTCATTCTGAATGATATGACCAATTACTGCGAGGCGCTGCGGGAAATCAGTGCGGCCCGCAAGGAAGTGCCGGGCCGGCGCGGCTATCCGGGCTACCTGTACACCGACCTGGCGACCATTTATGAGCGGGCGGGCCGAATCAAGGGCAAAAAGGGCTCGATTACGATGGTGCCGGTGCTGACGATGCCGGAAGATGACAAGACGCATCCGGTACCCGACCTGACGGGCTATATTACGGAAGGGCAGATTATTATGAGCCGCTCGCTTCATCGGCGCGGCATTGCTCCGCCGGTGGATGTGCTGCCCAGCCTGTCGCGTCTGAAAGACAAGGGCATCGGACCGAACAAGACCCGCGAGGACCACGCCGACCTGTACAACCAGCTGTATGCGGCCTATGCCCGCGGCAAGGAAGCCCAGGAATTGGCGACGATTCTGGGCGAGGCAGCTCTGTCGGCGGAAGACCAGAAATATATGAAGTTTGCCAACGAATTCGAAGCCCGCTACATCTCGCAGGGCTATTATGAAAACCGGACGGTCTTCCAGACCTTAGATCTCGGCTGGGAGCTGCTGAGTATGTTTGAAAATGTCGAACTGAAGCGAATTGATATTAAACTCATTGAAAAGTATATGCCGAAGTTCCGCGCCAAACAGGAGCAGAAAACCGTGGAACTGAAGAAATCCTAAACCCCGGAACCTATGCAGCAGAATGTCAACGCAACCCGAATGGAAATGCTGCGGCTCCGCAGACGCGTTGCCCTGGCCGTGCGGGGCCATCGTCTGCTCAGTCAGAAGCGGGATGAAATCAGCCGCCAGCTGGTGCTGATTTCCCGCTCACTCAAGGAGCTGCGGCAGAAGGTCGAACGGGAGCTGCTGGAAACGAGCCGGCGGTTTGTGATGGCCCGTTCCACGATGGAGCCGGAACACGTCCGGACGGCTCTGGACATCCCCACCAAAAGGTTTTCGCTGGCTGTGCAGTTTGCCAGTGTGATGAGCGTAAAAGTGCCGCAGCTGACCAAGCAGATTGAAGGAGATATGCTCTGCTACGGATTTGCTGCGACCAGCGGCGAAATGGATGTGGCGCTGCGGGCCCTGGAGCGGGCCTTTGATATGCTGATTGAACTGGCGGAAAAGGAAAAGCAGGCTCAGTTGCTGGCAATTGAACTGCAAAGCACCCGCCGGCGCGTGAATGTTCTGGAGCACGTTGTCATCCCGGAACTTCAGGCGACGATTCGGTTCATTTCCAACAAACTCGGCGAGGCCGAACGGGACAACATCAGCCGGCTGATGATTATTGCCGATATGATTCGCGGAGAATAACGGCGGATTGTATATCGGATACCTCTGTGTTTCAGAAAACGGTTCTTGCCTCGCTGGTTTTCTGTCTGTACAATATTTCCTTCATTATTAATGTTTAAGCCAAAACCTTAAAGAAGCCGGTTTAGGAGCCGGTGCGTATCCTTTTATGGCAGAACCGAGTCCAGGCATAAAACCCTCCGGGCCTACCAAATCCTTTATGACGGCCGGCCCGACTTTACACTACAGCCACGCCAATGTGTACAGCTGCTGGCTGCTGTCGATTGCGGTCTATGCAGGGGTTTGTCTGTTCTGGGGCCGCCTGACCAACGGTCAGTTTCTGGTTCTGAATCTTCTGGAGCTGCTTAACCCAAATCAATGGCATCTGGGACGGGTCGCCACGGAACCCCTGAGCATCTATGAGTATCCCTGGCAGATTGCGATTTTAGGCACGCTGATGGGGATTTTGGCAGTCGGGCCGCTGCTGACGGCTCAGCTGATGAGTTTTCGATTCAGCATCCCGATGATTGTCCTGACCGTTTTTCTGGCGCGCCTTCCGATGCTGGGGGTCTTTCTGGTGCTGTCCTGTACAGCCGTGGCCTGCCGTCCGCTGCGGTTTCGTTCGCGGATTATTTCCCTGGCTTTGTGCATGGCCGGTCCGATGATTTACTGGGCGGCCTTTGGCGGCATCCGCAGCAGCGACCCGATTCGATGGGGCATTTCCTACACACCCTGGATTTACGCCTGGCTGGTTGCCATGCTGATTGCCGGAGTCGTCATCGCCGTCGGACATTATACGCGGTACCGTCCGGGGCTGGTCTGGCTGATGACGCTGGCGGCGGGGGCTGCCGCATTTCTGGTCTTCGAAAGGACCATTGGGTTTGATGAACTGGACTTTCAGATGTATGTGGCCGGCCACAATCCGGAAGAGCAGGTGGAGTTCCACGACCATTCCCTCACGAAATATCTGGACCGAATTCTGACCGATGAGATGCGGTACAGTTATTTTGCGGGCTATTTTTATCCGAGCGACAAAATCGACCTTCGGAAAAAACTTCGGGAGGAAATCGAAAATCTGCTGTATTACAACCGATGGCCGCAGTGGTTTCTCAGCGATTTGCCGGAGAAGCTGCGGTATCAGTCCAAACGAAGTGAGCTGCTGGCTCAATACAACTATTTTCTGGAAAAAAGACCGAACAGCCGCCGGGTTCCGATTGCCCTGTATTTCAAGGCGATGCTGAATGAGCTGGCGCCCGATGCCCGCTATTTCGGCCAGACGGAAGTCCTTCGCTTTTATCAGGACTATCCCTTTTATGAGAATCAGCATATCTGGCAGGACCTGCTGGTTCGGTTTCCGCAAAGCCCGGAGGCGCTGGAATCCCGATGGCGGCTGGCGGTTCACATGGCGGGGCGGGGGCGCTTCAAGGAAGCCTATGATCTGTGTACGGTGGCGCTGGCTCTTCTGGAGCAAATGCTGCCGTCTTTTTCGGAGCCGCCGATTGCCGCCGGCAGTTTTACAACGGCGTTTGGACGTCCGATTCAAACGGCGATGACCCGGTACAAGCTGCAGGACCTTCGAAGCCGTCTGCTGATGCTGATGGAGCTGATTTTGCCCGCCAATCAGGGCGGCGGTGAGGCGGAGCGTCAGCGTTTGGCCCGATTTGTTCTGCTCAATCCATACGGAATCCAGTATGCCCGACAGATTGAGGACCTTTTGGCGTCTTCCTCCGAGGAGGATCCGCTTCGCGACAATCTGCTGGTAGCGCGGACCCGCCTGATGGGAGACTTGCAGGCACGGGCGGCGGCCCTGCGGGAGATTTGGGAAAAATATCCGGACCGAGACGGAGGGATTCAGGCTCTCTATGAACTGGGGGCCCTGCGTCTTCAGCAGTGGAAGGAAGACAGAGCGGAGGGAGCCAAGGCCGACTTGCTGGCGGAGGCCCGCTCTCTGCTGACCCACCTGCTTCAGACTTATCCCCAAAGTCCGTTTGCTGATTCCGCCCGTCGGCTTCTGGCTCCGCTGGCCAACCTTTAATTCTCTCCGAAAAAAACGAGTTATCAGACATTCTCCGTCCATCCAGAAAGTCGAACGAACATTCGGCCGGCATCCTGTTCTGAATCCGGAGCCAAAGACCGATAAAAACTTTTCTGAAGGTTCCTCCGATGGCAAACAGCGTTTTCTTTTTTCAAAAAAAGTTTGGGGGCTTACCTGCCGCTTCAGTTTGGCCGATAAGAGAATGCGGATTGATTGTTATAGTTTAAAAGACGAGGACCTGCCGGAACGAAGGTCCGCCCTGATTTTATTTTGTGAAGCGCAAAAGAGTCGGGCCCTGCCGTGAATCGGGCCGCCGGCGCCAAACCTCAACCTCCAAACGAGGCCGTTTATGGATGCGGACAGGGAAAACGGGAAAAACAGTTCAGCCAGACACTGGCTTACCTGGGCACTGCTGGCTTTGCTGCCCGGTCTGACCGGATGGTGCATCGTTTTGACGCAGCGGCAAATCCAGCAGAACCGGACGGACAGCTATCGGGAAATCAGCCGGCAGGAGAAGGAAGAATTCCTTCGAATGTATGAGGAATGGAATCGTCTCAGTGCTCAGGAAAAGGCGGACAATCCGTGGGGCAGCGGACCCTACGGGGGACCGGAGATCCAAAAACGGCTGCGGTCTCGTCAGGAAGAGCGGCTGATGGCCGACCTTCCGGAACTGCTGGCCGAGCAGACCTTTCCGAGTGAGCTGGGGGATATTCTTTACGGTCCCGGCTGGAAGCAGCGGGTTCAGAAATATCAGAAGCAGATCGAGTATCAGGAAATCCTGAGCATCTTTTCTACAATTCTGCTGGCTGCCGGCGTGCTGGTGCTTTTCATCGGAACGCTGGTTTGGCTGGTCGGAGCGGTCAGAGCGGCTGCTGAAAAATCCGGATCAGAGGATTGTTCAGCGGAAATGGACGATGACGGCGCCGGCAGAGCATCGGAGGGTACGGCTGAGCAGACGAGTGCCGACCAGCAGCCGCGTCAGGACAAGGAGGTGTTTCTGTTCCCGCAGCGCAGCGCCTCCGACAGGAAACCCGCTGGGGCTGTAAGCGGTTCTCAATCCTCCGACATATCCCCCAAGCCGGAGCCGAAAGAACCGGCGGCCGATTTATCCGGCGGCAAACGGGTAAGAACAGACAAGCCGGCTGTTGTGCCGGCCAAGACGGATGATCTGCAAACCGCCGCGCGAACGGCCGCGGCTGTTCTGACGGAACCGGAGCCGGCGGCTGCAGACCCGATTCTGGCGTCGCTGATGGCCCCGATTCCGGTCGTCAAAGGACTGTCGGAAATCAGCGAACAGATGTCGGCCATTCGGGAATTCGCCGCCGAGCAGCAGAATCAGGTCAGGAAGTTTCAGGACGGCTATGACTGGATGCTGATTAAGCGGTTCTGTCTGCGGATTATCCGCTGCATTGACAATCTCGAAGACCGCATCCGGCAGCTTCAGAACGCCAATCAGGACGTCTCGACGCTCAAGGACATCCGGGATGAGATTCTGTTTGCTCTTGAATCCAGCGGTGTGGAACAGTACGAACCGGAAATCGGACTGGAATACAAAGGGCTGGAACGCTATGCAGAATCCGTCCGGGAAAAGAAGGAAAACGATGACCCGGCCAAGAGCGGATGCATCGCGGAAGTGATTCGTCCGGGCTATCAATATCTGATCAATGATGAAGAGGTGAAAATCGTTCGCTGCGCTCAGGTGAAACTGTATGCGTAGAGCGAGGACAGCATAAGGACAGAAGACTATGGGCATGATAGCAGGCATAGACTTGGGAACCACATTTTCGGCGCTGGCCATCCTGAACAAAATCGGACGTCCCGAAGTGGTTCCGAACAGCGAAGGAGAGCGGCTGACGCCGTCTGTGGTGTATTTTGATGAAGATCAGGATGCCACGGTTCGTGTCGGCATCGAGGCGCTGAACTGCCGGCAGCTCAATCCGGACAGGGCTATCCGCTGGATTAAGCGGCACATGGGTGATTCCCAGTGGCGAAAGACTTTCGGCAATCGCATCTGGGCGCCGGAGGAAATCTCCAGTTTGATTTTGAAGAAACTCAAACAGGATGCGGAGATGATTTATCCGAACATTCAGCATGTCGTTATCTCCGTGCCGGCACATTTTGACGAGGTTCGCCGAAAAGCCACAATGGACGCCGGTGAGATGGCGGGGCTGAATGTGATCGGCATTGTCAATGAACCGGTGGCAGCGGCTCTCTATTATGCAACCACACACGATGTCAAGGGCCGGGTGCTGGTCTATGACCTGGGCGGCGGAACGTTCGATGTGACGATTATGGACGTCAGCGGTCAGAATATTCAGATTGTCTGCAATCAGGGAGACCACGCACTGGGCGGAGTGGACTTTGACCGGAAAATCCTTCAGATGTTCGAAAAAACCTACCAGGAACAGACCGGCCAGCCGCTGATTACCAACTCGCAGGAGCAGGCCCAATACGAAGATGAGGCCGAAGATGTGAAAAAGACCCTCTCACGGCGCCCGGTCGCCAAAAAGATTTTATACGGCAAAGCCGGCAGCGCCCGGATTGAAATTACACAGGCCCAGTTTGAAGAGGCTGTCGAACCGCTGGTCGGCCGCACAGAGATGCTTATTGACGTCAGTCTCCAGGAGGCCGGCTGCACGATCAAAGAAATTGACCAGGTTCTGCTGGTGGGCGGCAGCACCCGCATTCCGCTGGTGCAAAAGCGGCTGACGGAAAGATTCGGCAAACCCCCGCTGGTGGCCGTCAACGTCGATGAGTGTGTGGCGCTGGGGGCGGCCATCCACGCCGGCCTGACTCTTCTGCGGCAGCACCCTGAAAAGGTTGAGGCGGGCATCGTCGCCGGCCTGCGCGACATCAAACTCAAGGACGTCTGCAACCACAGCTACGGCACCCTGTGTGCTCCGTTCGATGAGGCCACGGGCAAGCATGTCATTCGGAACAGCATCCTGCTGAAAAAGAATACGCCGCTGCCCTGTGAGGCCACCCAGACATTCTATACAATGTGCGAGGGACAGACTGAACTTCAGATTACCATCACGCAGGGAGAAGACGAAGACCCGGACTTTGTCAACAAGATTGCCACGGAAATCTTCGAACTGCCGCCCAATCGTCCGGCCAATCGGCCGATTCTGGTTCGATACAGTTATGACCTCAACCAGCGGATGCACTGCACGTTCTGCGACGAGGAGTCGGGCCGTATGCTGGAAGTGGATCTATCTCTGACGCCCGACGGGGCTGCCGTTCAGAGATCCATCCATCAGAAAACAGAGGAAATCGCCAAATTCCAGGTTCGCTGAGGATGACGGAACGGGTATTGAGCATTCTGATTGTTGTGCTGACGCTGGGAGCGATTGGAGCGGCCCTCGGCCCGGCCTGTCTGCGGCGATGGCTCAGTGTGCTGATACCCGCCCTGGACCCGCGGCGGTTTGTCTGTCGGGTGCTTGTGTTTGAGGAGGAAACGGCCGCCGGCTGCCGGGATGTATTAAAAATCCAGATTCAGGGTGCGATTCGTGCCCCGCATCCGAATTGTGATACCGACCTGCTGATTCAGCTGACCGATGCGACCGACAAAGGAACCGTCAAACCGGTGCTGTGCCGCCGCACGGAATGGACCTCGGACGGCACACCCGCCCATCAATACCACTTTCACAACGGCCTGCTGCCGGCACGGGTGTCGGTCCTGAAGGACTGGGTCACCGTTGCCGAAATCGGCGTCTGGGAGCTGGTCTTTCCGCGGCGCGGACCGGCGGTCCTCGAATGCGAAGTGACCGTTCTGGACCAGACAGCCGGCAAGGCCCTGGCCTGTGCACGAAGCCAAGTTTCGCTGCTGTCCGAACACTTCGGCTATGAGGAAATTCAGCAGCAGCGGCTGGCCAAGCAGAATGCGATGCGTCAGATGGCCTCGGCTGTCTGGCAGATGACGGCACCGAATCCGGGGGGCAAAGAGCTGCTGGATCGGTGGCTGCAGGAGCGGAAGCTGCCTGCCGCCGAGCCCGCCGTTGGAACGGTGGAGCAGGCCGCCGCCCTCGCACGGGAAGCGTGCGAGCAGCTGGCGGGCTATGCGGACCCTGCCGACGGCTACGCCGTTCTGGAAATCTGTATGCGGATTGCTGCCTGCGGCGAATCGATTTCCCAGCCGCTTCTGAGGGAGCTTCAGACCCTTGCCGCCAATCTGGAAATCCCCAAAGACCGCTGGGAGGCCCTCGTGCAGAAATACCTGAGCCGCCAGGCCGAACACATCCAGGACCCGATGCTCCTGCTGGGGCTTCATGAGCGGATGACGGAAGCACAAATCCTTGAGAAACTCACCAGTGAATACCGCAAGTGGAACACCCGGGTGACCCATCCGGACCCGGCTGTCCGCCGGCAAGCCGACCAGATGCTGAACCTGATTGCCCAGTGCCGCAGCCGGTTCGCCCGTCAGGCCTCCGGAAGCAGTCGCGGATAATCTTCTTTTTTACGGTGAAGAAGCCGATGGATGCTCCGGCTGGGCCGGCTGGTCATCGTTCCGCTTTTCGTAGAGATAATCCTTCAGAAAGCAGCCCATCTCATAGGGCCCGCATCGCAGCGTCCAGTCGGGGTTGAACAGTCTGGGTTCCCAGTCGTAGCTGGCGGCCCAGCAGGTGCTGCTGATTTTGAACTGTTCAATCCAGTCCATCAAAGGCCGTCCGTAGTTGTCAATCGTGGCCGGCGGAACGCTGCGGTGACGGAAAGTGCGGCTGAAGCCCCATTCGCTCATAAAGACCGGATGCACTTTTGCGCAGCGGAGAATATGGTCTTTGTACCACTGAGCATTTTCGCTGAGCCAGTGCAGCGGATAAATGTGGGAGACGATGGCATAGTTTTTGTTTCCGATGGGGTCGTCGATGGGATGGTCGGCGGCAGGCCCGATGATTTGTGAATAGTTGGCGCCGGCAATCAGCAGCAGTGTCCGCGGGGCGTGCCGCCGAATCAGATTGACCCACTCCTGCATATCCTGGCGGACACTCAGCCAGCATGCCTCGTCTGTGCCGACCTTGTTAATCGGCTCGTTGAACAGCTCAAAGATAACGTGGCTGTCGTCGGCAAACCGCGGCGCCATATACTCCCAGAACTGCCGCGTCGTTTCGCGATGGTCGAAGGTGTTGCCGATGTAGTGCCAGTCCACAATGGCATACACGTCCTTGCTTTTGCAGTAGTCCACCACAGGCCGCAGCAGCTTCTCATAGAAATCATCCCGGCCGGGGATAAACGTCCACGGGCTTTTGTAATCCTCTTCATCCGGCGGATAAATCGGGATGCGGATGACCTTCGGATACCAGCCGGGTGAAGAGCCCTGCGGGTCATCGCGGTTGGTCAGCCGGTCAATCATTCGAATCGCCCCGCCGAACTGCTTTTCCGTCCCGCCTACATCAATCAAAGACACGCCGCGCAGGACCACCACATTGCCTGCCGGGTCTTTGAGAACCGTCCCTTCCGCATGCAGCCGAGGTACAGCGGCGGCGGCCAAGGCCCCAAGAAACAGAAAGAAGCCGATGGTTCTTCTGACCGGCCTGAATCCGGCCCACTCCGGTTTTCTCTGGACATTGTTCATTCTTTCACCCCCATTTCTGCATCAACACAAACGGTTTGGCCGGCCGGAAAAACCGGTATGACTTGTCCCGAAATTGGTTTTCCATTCACCAACAGGCGGCGAATGCCCTTCATCGCACCGGCCGGATTGCTCACGTGAATTTCATAGCGGCAGCCGCGAAAGAGCCGATGCACAACAAAACCTTTCCAGTCCGGCGGGATGCACGGGTCAATGCACAGCCCGTCGTATTCAGGCCGAATCCCCAGTATGTATTGCGTGAGGGCGACATAGGTCCAGGAAGCGGTGCCGGTCAGCCAGGAGTTTTTGGCCTCCCCGGGCCGCGGGGCATCTCTGCCGGCGATGGTCTGAGCAAAACAGTAGGGTTCGCTGCGGTAAATATCCAGCCGGTCTTCTTTGGCTGCCGGACAAATCCGCCGGTACAGCTCCCACGCCTTGTCCCCGCGTCCGAGGATGGTTTCGGCGATAATCATCCAGGTGTTGTTGTGGCAGAAGACGCTTGCATTTTCCTTATAACCGGGCGGATAGGAGGTGATTTCGCCCAGATAGTCGCGGTAATAGGTATAAGCGGGCTGCACGAGGACCATTCCGTTTTCGTCAGCCAGATATTCCCAGACACTGTCGAGGGCCTGTCGGGCTTTTCCATCCTCCAGCCCTATACCGGCCATCACGCCCCAGCCCTGGGTTTCAATAAAGATTTTGCCTTCATCGCAGGAGGCCGAGCCCACGGGCCGCGAAAAATGGTCATACGCCCGCCGAAACCATTTTCCGTCCCAGCCGAACTGCATCACGGCCTCTTTCATCGCGGCGGCCTCTTTTTCGTAGGCGTTTGCGGCCGCCGCATCGCCGCGCCGGCGCAGCAGGGCCGCCAGCCGGCCTGCGCTGTAGATGAACAGCTGGGCGACCATCACGGATTCAGCCCGGCCGCTTTTAATATCGCCGGCCAGCTGAAAACTTTCGCCGGGGGTATTGCTGAAGCAGTTCAGATTCAGGCAATCGTTCCAGTCGGCATGGCCGATCAGCGGCAGATTGTGCGGCCCGCGGTCGGCCAGCACCCGACGAGCCGACTGATGCAGATGGTCCAGCAGGGTTGTACGCTCGGCACTCTGGGGTTTGTCCGCATATCCCGCGGGGGCATCGAGAATCGATTCATCGCCGGTCTCGCGGATATAGGCATCCGTCGAAACAATCAGCCACAGAGGGTCGTCGCTGAAGCCGGTGCCGGCCTTGTGATTGCCTTGTTTGGTCAGCGGCTGGTACTGATGATAGCAGGTGCCGTCGGAGTTCTGCGTGGCGGCCAAATCGAGAATGCGCTGCCGGGCCCGCGCGGCCACCATCTGCACAGAACCGAGCAGGTCCTGATTGGAATCCCGAAACCCCAACCCCCGCCCGATGCCGGACTCAAACGAACTGGCCGAACGAGACACATTAAACGTAACCATACATTGATACGGATTCCACGTATTGACCATCCGCCGAACCAGCGGATTGTCTGTCTCGGTCTGTAGGGTGCTCAGAAGCCGCTCCCAGTGCCGCCGAAGCTGCTGAAACATTTCCTCAATCTGCTCGGTTGTCTGAAAACGCCTAAGCAGGTCATAACACCGCTCTTTGTTGAGCACACCGGGGGCGGAAAATTTTTTCTCGGGCGGATTTTCCAGATACCCGAGAACAAAATGGAACGAACGGGTTTGACCGGTCTCCAGCGACAGCCGCAGGTGGTGGGACCCGACTGGCGCCCAGCCGTGGGCGATGCTGTGGAAGGACTGCCGCCGGAGCACAGCCTCCGGACAGCCGTAATCATTCATATTGCCCAGAAACGCATCGCGGCTGGTGTCAAATCCGACAACCGGCTCGCTGGAGGCAAAAAAGGCGTAATGATTGCGGCGTTCGCGATACTCGGTTTTGTGGTAAATCACACTGCCCTCGACTTCGACCTCGCCGGTGTTCCAGTTTCGCTGAAAATTGGTGGCATCGTCCCAGGCGTTCCACAGGCAAAATTCCGCATAGCTGAACAGGTCGATGGTCTTTTTGCGTCGGCCGTGATTGGTCAGCCGGACCGCCCACACCTCCGCATCCTCATCAACCGGCACGAAATAAGTTGTTTGGACCTCGATATCGTCAAGCCGGCCGGTAATCACGGTATAGCCGAGACCGTGACGGCACTGGTAAAAATCCAGCGGGCGCCGCATGGGCTTAAAGCTCGGATTCCAGGTGTGTCGCCCGTCGCAGAGATACAGATAACGGCCGGGATTGTCTTTCGGCACCGCATTGTAAAAATAACGGGTGATCCGCCGCAGCCTGGCATCGCGGTAGAAACTGTACCCGCCGGCCGTATTCGAAATAATCCCCAGATAGTCCTGAAATCCCAGATAGTTTATCCACGGCAGTGGCGTATCGGGACGCGTGATGACATATTCCCGAGCCGCCTCGTCAAAAAAACCGTACTTAGATGCTGTCTCCATTTTGCCGTCCTTTTTGTGCTGTTTTTTGTGCAGCGATTTCTCTGCTGTCTAAAATATTTGCATTAGGGGTTTCTGTAAAGATTATTTTTGGAAAAAAACAAAAAAAGGGCCTGCTTTTTCGCAGGCCCCGTCATCCTCAAGGAACGTTTTTCTGTGACGATTACGGATAAAATCCCTCTGCCAGCCAGTTCTGAGCCATCAGGGCAAAGTCCGCCAAATCGACGCGGCAATAAGACGTTCCGGTGTTATCCACGTTGAAGTTGCTGCCCGGGAAGTCCGTATAGATGCAGCCGGGTTTGCCCGTCAGGTTGTAGTATTCCTGAGCAATGGTCTCCGGAGTCAGCACGTAATTGTACACCCGCAGGTTGTCAATCAGTCCGTTGAAGTACCGATGGATGCCGCCCTGCGTATCCTGAGGAGAAGCCCCGATGAGCATTCCGTTAACCCACGGCAGGAAGGTGCTGCTGGAGGCATTGCCTGAGGTGGCGATGAGACTGCCGTCCACATAGACCCGCATGATGTCATCCATCGCCCAGGTCGCCGCAATCAGATGCCACTGCCCGTCCCCGGCCATGTTGAAGTTGTTCACCCATGTCGGCCGCCAGGAGACCCACGATACCTGAGCTGTCTCACCGAGCACAAGGGCTCGGGCGTTTGTATAGGTGGAATCCAAATCGGACTCTACGGCCAATTCGAAAGCCGTATGGGGCCAGCCGTCTCCGTGATTCCAGCCGGACAAAATCGCCGCCACCTTGCTGTAGGGCTCCCCGCCCGGCACGGAATTGACCTTCACCCAGCAAACGACCGACCCTCTGTCCAGACCGCCGCCGATACCGCCGGCATCCAGCAGACTGGCCTTCGGGAAGCCGTTGTTGCCCAGCGCAACATACTGATTGACCCCATTCAAAGACAGCGCCTGCCCGCCGCCGACGCCCGGGGCAAAGGTCGGGCTGCCGACACCGGTGCCGTTGATGCCGTGGCCGCTGCTGTCGTTCAGATTGCCGTCAAACAGATATTCCGCCACCTTGCGCTCCACAACAAGGGTGACAACATCGGAGTAAATATCCGGGAAAGAACCTCCTCCGGACTGAGTCGCCGCATTCCAGATACGGCAGTAGTAATAGGCCTGATAGGCCTTGTTGGGCGAAGGGATTGTCAGAGTCGGACTGTTTCCGCCGATTGAAGCACTGATGGCTGTATCGGAGGCGTCAATCACACCGTCCTGGGAGAAATACCACTGATAACTGGGCGTCGTAACGCTTTGAACGGTGACAGTAAACTGCGGGTTGGGACCTCCGATCAAATAGCGGGTGCTGACCGGCTGAGCCGTAATGACCGGCAGGGTGCTGAGTGTGTTGAAGGACCAAATGGGCCCGATGATATTGTTGGGTTCCACGTCCGCCAGTGTGCTGACGCCGATGGTAAAGGTTTGTTCCAATCCTTCTACGGCTTCCACAACCGCCCAGCGGAAGGTGCTGTTGATTGGAAGAAGCACAGGGCCGTATTGCGATTCGGTAGCTGTCAGGCCGGGATCCACAGCCGTTCTGCCGTGGTAATAAAGATTGGGGTCATTGATTGTTTTGCTTATAAAAACATATTCATCCACAATGAGCGGATTGACCTCGTATTGTCCGTTGGGGTCCCCTCCCGGCCTCCACTTGAGAATCGCACTGACAAATTCCGGATTGAGGGCAAATTCCTGCTCGACGGAAGGATTGCGAGGCCCAAATTCATCCACCAACCCTTCGGGCCATATCCAGACATTGTCGATATAAATGGTGGTGCTGCCGGAACCAGTATTGATGCCGAAGCCGATATTGGCCCCCCACCCGCCGATAGCGTTGATAATAGAATTTCGCGTTTCCTCATCCATGGTGAATATGTAGCGATGCGGCAAGCCGTCTATTATCAAGGGCTGCCACATATAGAGATTCCAGCCGCCGCTTGGGGCCGCTGTATTGTGGATAAATCCCAATTCACACCAGCCGCCGGCGACTTCCGAAGCGAAGGCGGTCACATCGACGGAGACGACACTGTTCGGAGACAGAATGGCCTGAATCCAGGGGTTGTCTAAACTATTGCCCATCACAAACAAAGGGAGCTGAACCGTAGCACCCCAGCCGCCGTCGGCGTCCACGCATTTTAACGAATGGGTTCCGCGTGTGGCCGCCACGGCCGGCAGCAAGGTATCGGAAATCGCCAGCCCGCCGTTGAACCAGTGGTCGTAGCGAGGAGGTGTATACCCGGCGTCCGGCCCATTTTCAAAATTCCCAATTAAAATCGGGTCCATTGAAAAACTTGCGGACACAAAAAGAAGTCCGAATACCGTACAAACTGAAAACCAATGTCTTTTCATCTGCTTCCCCTTTCCTTTTTTATGAATTCATAAATCCGATCCTGTTTTTTCAGTATTTTCCTCTCCATTCCAGGCGCGGCTGTTCAAACAGACACCAGTCGTAACTGATTCCGTCGCCGCCGTCGGTGACGGCCAGCGTTAAAAACCGCTCCTCCGGACGAATCTCGATGCTGATTTTCTGAATCGATGCCTGCTGATGCGGGTTGAGATGGTGGAAACGCACCTGGCCGTCTACGAGCACCCAGAATTCATTGGCCATTTGCGCCAGCGCATTGGCCGAAACGCCGCAGCGGGCGGTAAAGCGGACAATCTCCAGATTCGGATACTGCCGCCGCAGGGCGTCCATGTCAAACGTAATGCCGGCGTTTGAATGAATCACCAGCACAGAAGAAGGCGTTTTGGACGGCTCCAGCGACACCTCCATCGGCTGGCCTTTCAGGAGTTCCTGATTGTCGCCGAGGCGGGCGGTGTAAATAATCGGCTGGGTGAGGATATCCGCCCAGTATTCCCCGGCTGTCCCCGGAAAACCGCCGAATGTATGCCCGGCGGAAGAGACCTGCACCGGTCCCTGATTGCCGTTGGGAACAAACACCCCGTCCACAACCGCCAGAGCTGCAACGGGATGATATGCGATTGAACCGCTTCGCAGATAGCCCTGTTCGGCCTCCGGATTGATGCGCCCGGAGGAAGGGTCAATGCCGCTCCGAGAACGGCTGATGTCCGTTCCGCTGCCGCCCGCGGCCAAATCCGCCAAATCCAAATAGGTCTGTCCGTACCAGACGAACTGCTCCTGCGAGGAAATCTTTCGGGCAAAATACAATTCCTTAAACTCGGCGGGCCGGATTTTTCCATCCGATTCGACCCGACGCGCCTGGGCCGGCTGAAGGATTTCGCTGGTCTGCGGCGTTCCCTGTACCCCGGCCACGAGATTGATTTTGCCCTTCATTACGTGCACCTCGGCCTGGCCGCCGCTGCGGACTTCCAGTCCGAATTCCGTGCCCAAATCCACCACGCGCGAACCGGGACATTCAACGGTAAAACCGATAGCGGTATTGGGAACGGAGGCAAAGGCCTTTCCGCTGAACAGACGCATCTGGTTTTCCGATAGCAGCTTGAAACGGGCGGGACCTTCGAGCACGACTTCGGCGCCGGAATCGAAACGAATGGAAATGAAGCCGCTGAGCAGTTCTTTCGGACGGACGGAAAGACGGTCCTGCGGCTGAAGAGGATTTTGGCCGGAGGCCCAGCGGGCATTGACCGAATCAGTCAGGGTTGCTACCGCCGGCGAAGCAAAAAACTGCGCATACACCACGATAAAGAGCATGGCAGCAACGGAAACCGCTATTCCAAACAAGGACAGGCGGCTGACGCGGCGGCGCGGGGGCAGCGGAGCAGCCGGCGGTTCCGAAACGGCAGGCTCAGCCGGACGTTCCATCGGCACCAGCTCTGCCGTCTGTTCGTGCCGGGCCAGCTGCTGCCACAGCTGCGCATCCAAAACCTCCTCCGTCGCACAGGCGGTCTGCGGAGCATGTTCCAGAAGGGTCCGAAGGTGCATATGAATCTGCAGAAACTCCACATAATACCGGCGGACCAGCGGCTGTTCGACAATCAGACGGTCCAGCTCGCGGATTTCTTCCTCTTCAATTCGCCCGTCCAGCGACTTGCAGATCAGATACCGCACTCGGTACAGGATTTTATCATCTGCATTCATGTTCGTTCTCCCGCCGCCAGCGTTCGCCGCACACAATTCAGCAGCCAGTCGTTCAGCCGAGCGGTATAACGATACACGGCATCAATGGACGCACCGACTTTCTGAGCCACAAGACGGGCACTGGAGCCGTCATAATAGCGCATCCGGATAAACTGCTGGTCCTTGTCGGACAGTTTATTCAGGCAGTTTCGCAGGGCCTGAAGCCGGTCCTGGCTCTGCTCCTGCACCTTTTCCGTTTCGGAAATCAGCAGGTCATAGGCCTCTTCACTCAGACACAGGCGGGAACGTTTGTTCTGTTTTCGGTAATTCAGAATCTGATATTTGGCGATGGTAACCGCCCAGGAAACGAAGTTGGTTCCCGGCTCGAATTTGTGGAAGTTTCTCCACATCACCGCCGCCGTTTCCTGCATGATGTCATCGGCGTCCGAATCATTGGGGACCATGCTGATGATGTAGGCATAGATTCGGGCGTGATTGGCCGTGAGCAGTTTGACGAACGGCGTTCGGGCCTTCAGAAAATCGGATGTTTTTTCGTTTTCCTGTGTCATTGTCCCAATTCCCTGCGTTAGATTGCAGTCCGTCTTTCACACCCGCCCCTTCTGCAATAGCCGAAAACACGGTTTCTCAGCGGTTTTTTCTCGGCCAGGGAACATTTTATTCCCCCCGTTCCGGAATGGAAGAAAAACGGGCTTGCCTGCCGGAAGCGAACAAGCCCGTTTTTACACTCCGGATTCCTCCTGCTACCACCTGCGGCGAAGGACGGACAATCCGCCCAGCCCCAGCAGGATCAATGATGCCGGTTCCGGAACCAGCACTTTGATGTTGTCAAAGTAGTAAATCGCCATCGCCGGATAAACGGGTTCCCCGGTAATCGGGTCATTTTCGTTGTTGCCGGTGTTGCTGATAAAGCCGATGTTGGCCCAGCCGGTGGCGCCGCCCATCTTGGCCATCGCTTCTGCAGAAATCTGGAAGACGATGGTTTGTGTGGTTCCGATAGCCACATTCTGCCAGTCAAAGACGTTCCACATCGTCTGCGCCCAGCCGCCTTCGGCACCGAGACCGGTGTTAATCAGCAGGCCGATGGAAGCCCAGCCGGCAGGGAAATCATTGGCGAAAGTAGTAATATCCACGGAAACTTTTCCATAGGCGGCCAGTGCGGCCTGAGCTGGGGTTCCCAGCAAGGCACCTTCAATCGTATTGTCCCATCCTCCGAGGACTTGCGTCATTTTCATCGACCACTCACCCAGGGTGGCGTTGGCCTGTACGGGGGTGGAGGAGTCGCCCGGTCGCCAGCCGCCGGTCCACCAGCCGTCGGTGGAATTTTCAAAATTGCCGACGACAACGTCAGCCCAGGCGGAGGATGTCAGAACAAGAGAAACCAGACACAGAATTGCTTTTGCCTTCATCTTTCCTTCTCCTAAAGACTTACGATTTGTTTGTGTTTGTTCACGATTCGCCACACTTCACACACACGGGACAAGGGTACTCCTTAAAGCAATAGCCGTTAAATAGGGCGCTTTGCGCAGATTTTGTGAAAAAAAGCAAGTTGTTATTATATTTGCCTTGGAGCGGAAATAAGAACAAAGATTGGCCGGCATTCCATTAATCACAAGTTCGTTTGTGGATACTGAAAGGCGGTTCTGGTATCCACAAAGCAGGCTGTCGGTATTGGAGTATCTGCAAAGGTCGGAGAAAAGGGTAAAACGGATAGGGATTTATGACAAAAATAAGAGGGAACGTCGGGAGACGATGTCGCTGATAAGATGGAGGGAAATGCCGAGTTTGTCGAGGCAGATAAGCCGGATTGTATCCGAATAGTCGGCGGCATCGGGGAGGAACTCCTGCAGAGCATTTGGGCAATTCAGGAACCATTCCGCGCGGAAAAGGACCTCCGGGCGGGCCGGAAAGACGGCCATATAGAAAATGTCGCTTTCGACCAAATCCTGAAAGAAATGCGTCCCGAAGGACAGGTCGGGGATGAGATTGCTTCCCTCGCAGGCGATTTCGGTCAGCACAGAAACATTGCTGATTTCAGCAAACCGCACCGGCACGCCCAGCGAAGGCGTACTGGTGCCCCAACGTCCGGGCCCCAAAAGCAGCACGGACGTCTTTTCACGGTTTTCAATCATTCGGTTCAGCCGGCCGATGAGGCGGGCGACTTCGTATTTTTGATTCTGCGGACGGTCCAGATAAGGTTCCGGAACCACATAGACTATCCGATGAATTGGCAAAGAGACGCTCGGCCCCATCGTAAATCCCTCCGTGCTGAGCAGAACCTTTTCATCAGGGACCTCGGCCGGCATTCGGACGTCGGCGCGGATTCCTTTGGTCTGCAGCGGCCGGCACTGGACAAGGTTGATTCGCAGCTGGCCGTCCTGTGTGAAATTGGCGGTAAACTCAATATCGACCGGATACTGATAAGCGGCCTCGAGCGTCTTTAAGAGCCGCTGCATCAGCTGCGGAAACAGAGTTTCGGCCAGCAGTTTGCGGAAGGTAACCAGGTAGTAGGTTTTGGCGTCGCAGCGTCCCGTTTCCTGCAGGCGGCGCATCAGATATTCATCCGGCGAAACAATCAGGTCCAGCGGTAAATCGATCGGTTCCGACAAAAGCTCCTGCACATTGAGGGTCTTGAGGCAGTTTTCCCTCACATCGAGCAGGTCGATTTTGTGCTGGGAAAACCGGCCGGCGCCGTCGCGCTCAGCATAGGGACGAATCAGCGGGTCGTCGAGGGCGATGGTCTGGGGGTAATCATCCTCCACACGGTCCACGGCGCGGGTGCCCAGCCCGAAGACCAGCCGCAGCATTCCGGCTTTCGGGTCCAGAGAGGCGTTCCAGACGAAGGTATTGTACGAGACGCCCACGCCGGCCATGGCGGGGAAATAATATTGTCGATGATAGGCGCCGGAGACCCGCTGAACCAGCAGAGCCATCTGCTCATCGTGTCCGGCAAGGCCCCGCTGGAGCCGATAGGTGAGGGCGTTTTCATTCATCGTACTGGCAAAAATGCGCTGCACGGCTTCTTCAAAGCGAGCCAGCCGCTCTTCGGGTTCACCCTGATTGACCAGAAAGAGGCTTTCGTATTTGCCGGCGAAGGCATTGCCGAAGGAATCCTCCAGGAGACTGCTGGAGCGGACAATGATGGGCGACTGGCCGAAGTATTCCATCATTTCCTGAAACTGCCGGCGGATGGGTTCGGGGAATTTGCCGTGCAGCATTTTTTCCTTCAGTTCGGCAGCCGCACGGAAGTAGCCCTCGGGCGTTTTCTGCTCCATAAAGAGTTTCCACCAGCCGTTTTCCACGATGTAGGTGTAAAAAACGTCGGAACCGATATAGAAAGAGTCGTGCGGTTCGAGACGTTCCTGCCAGTTTTCAGAAGGGTCATCCAGAAGGATGCGGCGGGCGATGAGCATCCCGGCGGTCTTGCCGCCGATATAACCGCTTCCAATCAGGCGGCTCTTGATAGCCAACAGGTCTTCCAGCGTCAGATAGCGTCCAGCCAGCTGTCCGATGCGTTTTTCGCGTCCAACCATGACACGGCAGATTTGCTCCACCATCTGCCGGACCTGCGGAGTATCGGCCGGCAATCCCTGCAGGTCCTGCGCTTCGAGAAAAAGCCGATCCCAGTAATCTAAAATACGTTCCGTGCTTTGAAGTCCCTGCTCGGACAAATGGGAAAAAAGCCGGGCCGCATCTAAACTGCTGCTGAGGGGAACAAACCGCTCTCCTTGTCGGATATGCGGCAAATACATCGTCGGGGAATAGCGGCGCCAGACCTTCAGCGGATGGATATAATCCTGCCCCTGCAGATGATAAACATCCAAAAGCAGCTGAGTGGTTTCGCGGATTCGGGCGATGGTATGGAAAGAATGATGGTTGCGCAGGATGCCGAAATAGGCCAGCGTGTCCCATTCATACAGGTAGGGGCAGGTGACCATAAAGAAGTTGCCGATCATCAGGTCGGTGGCCCAGGCGCTGAGCAGGTCCGACAGGCAGTCAAAGACGTAGCAGGCCAGCCGACCGGCTTCGGAGATAATCTGATGAATGCGGCTGGAGAAACTCTCAAATCCGCCTTCGGCATCCAGCCGGATGGTTTGAATGCCGGGATGCTCGGGCAGAAGCGGTTCGTGGTCGGCAAAACGGATGTAAAGGACACGGCGGCCGTCGGCCAGGGCCTTATCGACAAAGGCGGCGGCATAGCGTCGGTAGTCCCCGATGCGCTCCACCTGCCAGACGACGTTGTCGCCCCAGCGAAGACCGCAAAGGATTTCATCGAGGCCGGCGATTCCTGTGCTGACCGAAGATGTCATCTGATTGTCCCCAAAAAATATGTTTCCAGACCGATGTCGGATAACGGTTTATGATTTCGGATTTTTTAAAAACTGCTGAATCTCCCGGCTGATTCGCAGGGAGCACCAGGGTTTGCCGCACATCGTGCAGTAGTCGTCCTGTGTGGCTTCCTGACCGATGCGGCTGTGAGCGCAGGCCTCTTCGTACATCGCCCGTGCAGTGTTGGGGTCGAGGGCATTGTCCAGATGCTCCTTCCAGTTGAGTGCGGCGCGGGCTTGGCTGAGTCGGCGGTCGCGCTGGACGGCGGCGGGCAGCCCGCGCGCCACATCCGCGGCGTGAGCGGCGATTTTGGCGGCGATGACACCCTGCCGAACATCGTTTACATCCGGCAGTCCCAGATGTTCCCGCGGCGTCACATAGCACAAAAACGAAGCGCCGTAATAGGCCGCTGCCGTGCCGCCGATGGCGCTGGTGATATGGTCATAGCCGGGAGCGCTGTCGGTCACCAGCGGACCGAGCACATAGAACGGAGCGCCTTTGCAGATTTGCTGCTGGAGCTCCATATTGTACTGAATCTGATTAAAAGGCACATGGCCGGGGCCTTCGACCATCACCTGACAGCCTTGGTCCCAGGCCCGCTGGGTCAGCTCGCCCAGCGTCCGCAGCTCGGCAATCTGAGCCGCATCGGTAGCGTCGGCTCCGCAACCCGGACGAAGGCCGTCGCCCAGGGAAAAGCAGACGTCATACTCCCGCATGATTGCACACAGCTCGTCGAACAGTTCGTAGAGCGGGTTTTGACGGTTGTGATAGAGCATCCATTTGGCCAGCAGGGCTCCGCCGCGGCTGACGATGCCGCACACCCGCGAGCCCAGCAGCTCGAGGTGTTCGCGGAGGATGCCCGCGTGGATGGTGAAGAAATCGACGCCCTGGGCGGCCTGCTTTTCGATGACTTTCAGGATGGTGTCGGGCGTAATGTCCTCGACATCGCGGCCGACGATGACTTCATAGATGGGGACGGTTCCGAACGGCACAGGGCATTCGGCCAGCAGACGCGTGCGGATTTCATCCAGGTTGCCGCCGGTGCTCAAATCCATGACCGCATCAGCGCCGGCTTCGAGAGCGGCTTTTAATTTCTCAATTTCCTGCTGCAAATCGGAGCGGACGCTGCTGCATCCGATGTTGGCATTGATTTTGGTGCTGACGGTCCGACCGATGCCTGCAGGCACCAGATTGCGCGACAAATGCACCCGGTTGGCCGGAATCACCAGCCGGCCGGCGGCGGCTTCTTCACGGATTGTCTCCGGACGCAATCCCTCTTTTTGTGCGACAATTTTTATCGCTTCTGTAATCCGACCCGCCCGTGCTTCTTGCAATTGTGTGGCCATATATGCTCCGATTTATCGTTTTTTTTTCTGCGGGAAACGAACACAGAAGGGAACTTCTGAAAGGCCGCTTCCCTACGCAGGTCTCCGCTGTCAGCGGTTTGCCTGATCAGGTTCGAAGGGTTTTTCTCAGGTCATCTTTTTTATGACCACCCCCAGCGAACCGAAGTATTATACGAATAAAGAGAAGAAAGGTCAAAAAAAAGATTTTCGGATTCTTATTGTCAACCGGTGTTGTCGTGATAGAATTTTTTTCGGTTCGGGTAGTTGGATTGTAGAACAGAAAGCAAGAAAGGAGCCCAAAAATGAGGATGCATCATTGCATTTGTTTATTGGCGGCGACTTTTCTGGCAGGATGTTCGGCCAGCCCTCGCCAGCCCGGTCAGCGGGAAACTCTGATGCTGGATGTTCAGATGGCCATTGCGGATTTCAAGCGGGCCGACCCGACGCTGCAAAGTTATTTTGACCGTTCGGCGGGTTATGCTGTTCTGCCGAAGGTTTTTAAGGGGGCTTTTCTGGTGGGCGGGGCATACGGCCGCGGAATGGTGTTTGAGAAAGGCGGACGATTCCTCGGATACTGCGATATGAAGCAGGCGACGCTGGGGTTTTCGTTCGGGGGGGAATATTTCCGGGAAGTTATCTTCTTCCGCTATCCGCAGGACTTGCGGATTTTTACGGAAGGCAATTTTACTCTGTCGGCTCAGGCGACGGCAACAGCGGTTTCCATCGGTGCGGCGGCCAAGGCCGACTATCAGGACGGCATGGCGGTCTTTGTGCTGGCGGATACAGGGCTGATGGTGGATGTGTCCATCGGCGGCCAGCGGTTTGAGTTTGAACCGGCCCCGCGGCTGATGAATTAACCGCCGGTTTTACTGCGCCAGGGCGGCGATGAAGGGCAGGTCGCGGAAGCGTCCCTGATAGTCCAGACCGTAGCCGATGACAAAACAGTCCTCAATGGAAAGGCCGAGAAAATCAATCGAAATCTGTTTTTGATGGGTGATTTCCTTTTCGAGAAGGACACAGGTTTTGACGTCGGCAGGTCCGCAGATTCCCAGCCAATCCTGAACAGCCGCCAGCGTCAGACCCGTATCGTAAATGTCATCAATCAAAAGAACCTTGCGGCCGCGAAGTTTGCGGGCCAGGTCGAGATGGCCCTGCAGACGGATACTGCCGCTGGACTGCGTAGTGCCCCGATAACTGGAGGCGCTCAGGTATTCGACCTGCACAGGAAAATGAACCTGTCCCAGCAAATCCGAAGCAAAGATTCGAGCCCCTTCGAGAATCACCAGTGCCAGGACATTGTCGGTATCGGCATAAGCGGTATTGAGTTCAGATGCCAGGCGTTTGACGGTTTGGGCCAGGCGTTCGGCGGAGATAAGGATGCGCTCGTACGGTTTGGAATCCCGGGCGGTCACGGTCGGCCTTTCAAAATCTGCAGCGAGCCGCAGCTGTATCCGGTTCGACGGTCCGTGGTAAGAACCTCCGCGCCGGTCTCGGTAATCAGCACATCATCCTCCAGACGAATGCCGAAACGCCCGGGCAGATAAATGCCGGGCTCAATCGTAATAACCTGTCCGGCTTTGAGACGCGTTTTCTTGTCCAGCGGCGTCAGATACGGCATTTCGTGCACCTCCAGTCCCAGTCCGTGGCCGGTGCCGTGGCCGTAGACGGGGAAGCCGGACCGCTGAATCACTTCACGGGCGGCGGCATCCGCCTCCGCTGCCGGGACGCCGTCGCGAAGTTTGGCGATGGCGGCCTGCTGGGCGGCATAGACGGTCTCCCAAGCCCGCCGATAGTCGCCGGAAACCTGGCCCCAGCCGAAACTGCGGGTGATGTCGCAGGTATAGCCGTCAATGCTGACGCCGAAGTCAATCAGGATGGTATCGTGTGCACGGAGTTTGCGTGCGGAGGGCTGGTGGTGGTTGCGGGAGCCGTTGGGGCCGAAGGCAATAATGGTGTCAAAACCGGGGCGGGCGCCGCGCATGCGCATCTGATATTCCAGATGCGCTGTCAGCTGCTGTTCGGTCATTCCCGTGCGAAGGGTCTTGAGGGTCGCCTCGAGGTACTCCCAGGCGAGTTGTGCGGCCCTGCGGATGGTTTGGATTTCAGCCGATTTCTTGATGAGCCGAATCTGTTCGACGGCGCTGTCGGCACAGACAACGGCAGTCCCAAGCGGATGAAGCGCCTTGCGGATGCGCATCAGGGTTCCGACGGGGATGGTTTTTTCCACGGCCAGACGGCGGATTTTGCCGTGTCGTTTGACCTCTTCGGCCAGGGCGTCGGTGATGGTTTTTTTCCGCTCGACGATTCGGCAGCCCAGGCATTCTCCTGTCGCCTGTTCCGTATAACGGCTGTCGGTCAGCAGAATCGAGGCCTTCTGTGTGACCAAAACCCAGCTGTCGTGGCCGGAAAAGTTGGTGATATATCGGACGTTCTCGACCTTGGTCAGGACCAACGCGTCCAGGTTCTTGGCCCGCAGAAACGTGCGAAGCTGTTTGAGACGATTTTGAATCAGTTTTTTGTCCATAAACACATAGTTCCCAGGGTGAAAAATCGGGTCAAACCGGCAGTAAAATACCTGTTTTGGCCGGAAATGGCAAAAAGATTTTTTTGCCGTCATCGCGGGCTTTTATTTCGTATAATTTCTATGTAGAGAGATGTGCAGTTCCCCAAGTCGGGGTTTTGATAAGCAATCTCCTCTCCTGTCTTTTCCATGGCATGGACGCTCCGGCGGGGCGGCGGTCCGACGACGGATCTCCGCCCCGTTTTTTTCTTCTGGCCCCCGCTTGTCGAGGACTGGCCCGATGTGAAAGCTTGTAGTGAGCCGGCAGGGTCAATCCGCCTCGGGGACCCGGCGGCGCGGGCCGGCGCGGTCGGGGTCAATCGGCCGAAATCCGAGTTCAAAAGCCGGAGAGTCCGGCCGCAGGCGGAAATCCCTCGCTTTGGCGTCAAGGAACAGCGGGTCGGCCCAGCGGGAATAGACGTCTTTGCCGGACTTTTTCCATTCTTCAAAAGTACGCCCGCCGAAGCGCACCTGCTCGAGGGGCTGGTTCGGGTTGAAATAGAGATTCCAATCCGTCTCGAAGGTGCGGACTGTTTTTTCCGCCGGTGTACTGGGGCGATAGTAAAATTCGTAGGGTTTGTCGTCCCAGATGCCGTCGAAAAGGGTCCCGGTTTCAAAATAGACGATATTGCGTTCGAAAAAGCAGCTTTTGTGGGGCTCGACGACGCCGCGGCTGAGCTGATGGAGCCGTCCGAAGGCGAAGATATTGTTCCGGACGGTGATTTCCTTGGCGTAGTGGATATTGTAGCCGGCGAACTGGGTGTCATAGACGAGATTGTCCTCGATGAGGATGTGGCTGGATCCCTCATCGTTGTAAATGCCCCATCCGCCGTACCGGTTGGCGTCGATGTCGTGGATGCGGTTGCCGAGCAGGACGGTGCCCGGCGAGACGCCGAGGGTGTAGATGCCGCCCATGTCGGACAGGAGCCCCCGGCCGATGTGGTGGATGTGGTTGAAGGCGATGCGGTTGTCGCGGCTGACGCTGCGCTGATAGCCCCAGCTCCAGCCGACGGAGATGCCGGTATAATACCCGTGGTAGATTTCGTTGTGTTCGACGGTGTTGTTGTCAGTATGCATCAGCAGGATGCCGACGGCCGAATAAAAGCCCAGCCCGTAGGGGCCGATTTGATTGTCGGCGATGGTATGGCCGCCGGTGCGCAGCAGCGGGTGGGCGTGTGCCTCCCCGCCGGTGATGCGGATTCCGCCGGCGGCGACATCAAAAATCCGGTTTTGCGCAAAGGAGTTGTTCCGGCAGCCGTCGAGGAATTCGACGGCGTATGTTCCCAGCCGTCCGAACGTGCAGCGTTCGAACCGAATGTGTTGGGCTCCTGTTAAGGAGACGGCGGCCGGAACGGTGACGGAGGCCTGGTCATTGTTGCAGTTGCCGGGCGGCAGGGACCACTGGGTATGGGCAAAATGAAGCCCCTCGAAATGGATGTGTTCGACGTACCGGCGGGCAAGGGGGTCTCCTTCGAGCCGCAGCAGAGTCGGCAGCACCGGTGCAATCACCTGGGTATCAGGCAGGTTCTCGTCCGGCATCGGCCAATAATACAGCGTGCCGGTTGTGCGGTCCAGGTACCATTCGCCGGGGGAATCGAGGGTTTCCCGGACGTTTTCGACGATATAGCGGGCCCCGTCCTGCGTGAAATCATCCGTGAAGCGTTTGCCGGAGGGGAACTGGAAGGTCACGATATGCTTGTCGGCGTCGATGGATTCAATCGGCAGGTGGGTGTCGGTCCAAAAATGAAACATGATGATTTCGGCATCCTTCAGGTTTGTCCAGTTGGGTTCGAGATCGCCGGGCCGAAAGACAAAGCATCGCGAAGGGGTATTGTAGGGTTTCTGATGGCCTTCATCGGGGAAGCCGGCCGCGCGGAAGAAGCCCTCGTTGGGGGTGCGGGCCCGCATCCGTCGGCGGCCGTTGACAAACAGCTGGGTGAAGAGTCCCTTGCCCGCCTTGACTTCGGGAATTTCCGCCTTCCAGATGTGTTCGTTGTGCGGCTGCCAGCCGACAATCGGGCGGCCGCCGGTCAGGAGGGGTTTTTCATTTTCATAGGCGCAAAACCTGACGGGGCTGTCGGCTGTTCCGGAATGGTCGGGCCTGAGGACAAGCGGCTGGGTGCGGGGATATTGGCCGCCGCGCAGGATAACGGTCCGCGGCCGGTGTTTCGGGGTTTGACGAAGCCATTCGAGGGCGCGTTCGAGGGTTCGCACCGGTGCTTCAAAGGTGCCCGGCGCTGCGTCATCGCCGGTCGGTGAGACGTACAAAGTTTGTTCGTTTTGCCGCTTGAGCAAATGGGCGATGAGCGGCCGAAGGGTGTCTGACCAGACCTGATACCCTTTCTCGTTTAAATGCAGGTTGTCATCCGTGAAGTATTGCGGGTCGGGCCGGCCTTCGCGGTTGAGCAGAAGGGAGGCTGAATCGAAAAAGAAAAGCCGCTCGTCGGACTGGGCCAGTGTCCGGAGCATCGTGTTGAAGCGGATATAGTCGGCGGCGCGTTCGATGCGGGCGGGGCTGAGTTTGACGGCCATCAGGACGACGGGGGTTTGCGGCAGACGCGTTCGAACCAGGGCCAGCAGCTGTCGGACATCCTCGAAGATTTGCTCGGGGGTTTTGCCCCAGAATGGGTCGTTGTCGCCGGCGTAAAGGACCAGCAGGCGCGGATTGTATGGGAAAATCACGGTTTGGGCGTGATGGGTGATATCGGAATAAATGGAGCCGCCGAAGCCGCGGTTGATGACGGGAAATTCGGGGAAGAAGGTATGCGTCGGCCATCGGGCGATGCTGGAGCTGCCGACAAAGAGCACGGCATGGGGGGGAAAGGAATTGAGGGCATCCTGGCGGCGAAACTCCTCCATTGTCTCCTCCCATCGCTTGGCCGATTCGAGATTGACGTTTTTTCCCGTCGCTTCCTGGGCTTTGAGGATGGAGGAAACTGTCACTGATAGGAACGCAGCAAGACAGAGGAAACGAATTTGTGTTTTATGTTGTTTCATGCGTACGGTCCTTATTTCTGTTCTGGTGCGGTGTTTTTCAGATTGTACAGCGGATGGTCAGTTTTTCTTCAATTTTTCTTGTGTTTTTTGGATTGTCAGGCGGGGGATCGCCAGGCCTTGCAGATTTTTTTCAGGATGAGCCAGAGGTAAAGGGCGAGAAAGAGGGCCCAGAAGCCGATGCAGAGGATTCGGACATAACGCTGAATCGTGGGATAGTAAAGACCGAAGGGACCGATGAAATTTCGGATAAAGGGATTGTCTGAAAAGGGCCAAAGGGGCTGGACATCGAGATGATAGAGAGCGTCGATGAGTACGTGCAGCCAGGCGCCGAGCAGACCGCCGGCTATCATCGACAGAAGCGTGGCCCGGTAAGGCAGGCCGAAAATGGACATGGTGAATTCGCAGAATTGCCGCAGGGGTTTCAGACCGTACACCGCCGCCCCCATCGCAGCGCCGGCGGCTCCCCCGACCAGCAGGGTATGCAGGCGGAGGAACTGGTGGACGTGTCCTTCGTAAGCGAACCAGCCGGCGGCCAAAACCTCGATATCGAGCAGGATATTGGCCAGGAAAATCATCGGCACATCGATCCGGCGGCGGAACAGCAAACCGACAAAACCATTCAGGCCGAAATGATAGGGTGTGTACGGCATAAGCGGTTCGGTCAGGCACCGAGATAACGGTCTTTGAGCAGGTAATCCTGAACGTATTCGCGGACGGCCTCTTCGAGCGGCGTAATGGGGGTTTTGCATCCGGCGGCGCGGAGTTTGGAGATGTCGGCCTGGGTGAAATACTGATATTTGGGCTGAAGGGATTCGGGCATGGGGATGTAGTCGATGCGGACTTCTTTGCCCATGGCGTCGAAGACGGCACGGGCCAGGTCGTTCCAGGTGCGGGCTCGGCCGGTGCCGATGTTGTAGATGCCGTTGGCTTCGGGGTGCTCGGCGAAAAAGAGGGTCATTTCGACAGCGTCCTTGACATAGATGAAGTCGCGCTGCTGCTGGCCGTCACCGTAATCGGGCCGGTGGGATTGGAAGAGCTTGACCTTGCCGGTGTCGCGAATCTGCTCGAAGGCCTTGTGGACGAAGCTGCGCATATCGCCCTTGTGGTATTCGTTGGGGCCGAAGACGTTGAAATATTTGAGGCCGACGACCTGATCGAGCAGGCCCTGGCGCTTGAGCCAGAGGTCAAACATCTGTTTGCTGTATCCGTACATGTTCAGCGGGCGGAGGAGTTCGATTTTGTCTTCGTCATCGGAAAAGCCCTGCGAGCCGTCGCCGTAGGTGGCGGCGCTGGAGGCGTAGATAAACCGCGTGTTGATGGACAGGGCCCAGTTGCACAGGAGCTTGGAGAATTCGTAGTTGTTTTTGACCAGGTAGGTGGCGTCGGTTTCGGTGGTGTCGGAGCATGCGCCCATATGAAAGACGGCCTCGACCTGCCAGGGCTCGTCGGAGTTGGTGACGGTGTCGCTGAAGTCATCCAGTTCAAGGTAGTCGGCAAAGCGGAGAGTGCGGAGGTTTTTCCACTTTTCATCATTGCCGAGCTCATCGACGATGAGGATGTCTTCGATGCCTCGCTGATTGAGGGCGGCTACAATGGCCGAGCCGATAAAGCCCGCCCCGCCGGTTACAATTATCATGGGGTCTGTTCCTGCCAAAGAAAATCGAGTTTTATTCCTTGTACCCTATCGGGGGGAGGGCGGTTTGTCAACGAGAAAGCCGGTTCAGTCGGCCTGTTCGGCCAGACGGCGTCGGATTGTCTGGGCGGCCTTGGCATAGGGATTTTCCCCGACTTGGGTCCATTGGCGGGCGAGGGTGTCCAGAGCAGGCAGGACGGAGGCATCGCCGATTTGGGCCAGACAGTCGGCGGCGGCCAGGCGGGTCGGCTCATGTTCGCTTTGCAGGAGCCGGGCCAGCGTCCGGATGTCCCGTTTTTGGAAGGCCTGCGCGGTTTGTTCGAGTTCTTTCTGGAATACATCGGCGGACTCCTCTGCGCCGGTCCGTTGCGCGTCGACGGTCATCGTGCGGCGGTCGGGGAGCGTTTGGGGGCCGAGGATATGCAGGGCCAGCAGGGCACCGGCTAAAATCACGGCCGCCGCTGCATAGCGGAGAAGAGGATGGGGCAGCCGGTCGGACAGGAAAGAGGACGGGAGGCGGAGGAGGGTTTCATCCAGACGGCGGCGGGCCAGAGCGACGAGCGATGCATCCAGGGGTTCATCTTTCATCCGCTCGGCAGTGCGGAGGATGTTCTGCATTTCTTCGGCGGCTCGGCGGCAGTCGGCGCAGTCAGACAGATGGGTGCGGATTTGTTCGGCGGCGGCGCCGTCGAGTTCGCCCAAGACGTACGCGGCCAGATTGTCCTGAATGTATTTATGATTCATACGGGTTCTCGCTCTAAAACATCGCGCATCAGATGGGCCAGACGGCGAAGGGCCCTGTGCAGATGCACTCGCGCTGTGGGTTCGGAACAGCCGACGATTTTGGCGATTTGGGGGTAATCCATTCCTTCGAGCCGGGCCAGGATAAAGACCTGGGCCTGGTGCCGCGGGAGCTTGCGGAGGGCCTCTCGAAGACGGCCCAGCAGTTCAGCGACCTGGGCGTTATCATCGGGGTTGTTGTCGGCGGACAAGATCTTTTCGTATTCTGGGTCCAGGATTTTTTCCTTTCGCTGTTTTTGGACATACTCGAGAGCCTTTCGAACGGTGGTGCGGTAGAGATAGGCGTTCCAGTTGACCGGGGCGGTGAAGCAGCGGCGGCGTTTCCAGAGGGTCAGAAAGACCTCCTGATGGATGTCGAGGGCGGCATCATCGCTGCCGCAGACCCGCCGGGCAATGGCCAGGACTCTGCTGCTGTATTCGGCCGCCAGCTGCTGAAACTGTTCGTCGCCCACTTGACCTGCCGTTCGTGTTTTCGCTGTTTCGTCTCAAAAATCGACTGTTTCTGCGAAGAAAGAGCATTATAGCCCGCCGGGCGTTTACGAGAAAATGAAAAAAACGGGGAAGAAGGAACCGGAGCGGAACGAGAAAGGGTTTTAGTTATCCGTCTTTTTGGGGTGCAGGATTCATGGGGATGCGGACGGTGAAGACGGTGCCTTCGCCGCGGAGGGTTTGGGCCTCGATGGTGCCGTTGTGGGCGGAAACGACCTTTTTGGCGATGGCCAGACCCAAACCGGTCCCCATATGCCCTTTGGTGGAGTGGAAGGGGCGAAAGAGCATTTCGGGGTTTTCGATGCCCGGGCCGTTGTCCTGAACGCGGATGAGCAGGTGACCGGCGGCGGTATCCAGTTCGGTGGTGAGCGTGACCTGTCCGGTCTGCGGCGGCACGGCCTCGAGGGCGTTTAAGAGCAGATTCATCAGCACATCCTGCATCCGGTCCGGGTCGAGGGGCACCAGGCCGATTTGCTCATCCAGCTGGGCGATGAGAGCAACGCCGCGCTGCTGGGCCTGCGGGCGGAGCAGCTCGATGACGGTTTCAGCCAGCCGATTGATTTGGCAGGGCTGGAGGTGCGGCTTTTCATCCTGCGTAAATTTGAGCATGTCGAGGACGAATTTTTCAATGGTGCCCAGATTGCGTCGGAGGATAGCCCAGCTTTTTCGGGCCTGTTCGAGGTTATCCTGGCGGAAACTCTGGTCCATCACGTCGATGCCGGTTCGGAGGGCCTGCAGGATGTTTTTGATGCCGTGGGAGAGGTTCATCGCGGCCTGAGCGGCTTGGAGCATGCGGTGTCGGCGGGCGGCGGCCTGCTTGCTTTGGAGGGAATTGAAGGCGACGGCAACCATCGTTTCGCCCGGGTCAAAAACCAGCTCAATGCGCTGGTCGTCGGCCAATCGGGCGGCCTCGGCGGCAGGGAGCGGTTCTCCGGTTTCAAAGAGCAGGACGGTGCCGCCGCAGCGGATTTGGTCCTGATTGTGCAGCTGGACGGGGCGTGTGATACGCTGCTCGTTCAGGAAGGTGCCGTTGGAGGAGTTCAGGTCGCAGATGAGCCACTGGCCGTCGCGGAAGAACAGTTCCGCGTGCTGACGGGATACGGCCGGGTCAGACAGGAAAACACCGGCTTTGTCTCGTGTTCGCCCGATGATTTTGGGCTGGTCCTTCGGGTCCAGCTCGAAGGCCTGCCTGCGCAGCGGTCCGGTCAGTATCGTCAGTTTGGCCATAAGGGGTATTGTATCGGCCGATGCGGCGGGTGCAACGGGTTTCCTGCGGCCAGCCGCGAAGTCCGCAGGGAATTATTTTCCAATGCAGAAGCGGGAGAAGATTTGTTCGAGGACGGCTTCGGAGAGGTTTTCGCGTTCGAAGCCGCCCAGCTGCTCCCAGGCGGAGCGGACGAGCATCGCGGCAATCTCCTCGCGGCCCTGTTCGACCTGTTTGGCGGCTTCGGCGAGGGCGGCGGAGGTGTCGGACAGAATCTGCCGGTGCCGCTGATTGAGCATCAGGGCGGTGTCAGTTTCCGGGGCGGCGGTTCGCTGCTGCAGAAGAGTTTTGCGAATCTGCTCTTTGAGAGCGTCAAGGCCGTCACCCCGCAGGGCGCTGACGGGCAAAAACTCCCGGCTGAACTCGTCGTTCAGCTGCGCCAGTCGGGCAGGAATCTCTGCGGGGGCGAGCCGGTCGGATTGTGTTGCCAAAGCCAGCAGCGGCCTGGAGCCCAGGAGGGTGAAAATGCCGCGGTCTTCCGTGCGGTCGGGTTTGGTGATGTCGATGCAGAACAGAACCAGGTCGGCCTTCTCCAGGGCGGAGCGGGCGGCCTGCTGGGCGAGGGCGTCGAGGGCATCCAGCGGGGGCTGCGTGCTTAGGCCTGCACAGTCAAAGAGGACACAGTCGATGCCGCCCAGGGGCAGGATTTCCGCAAGGACATCACGGGTGACGGCGCGGGCATCGGAGACGATGCTGCGGGCACGACCGAGCAGGGCGTTGGTGAGCATGCTTTTGCCGGTGTTGACGGCTCCGGCAATCCCGACGGAGGGCAGGTCAATCATCCGTTCATACCGGAGGGCGCCGCTCAGGAGCTGTTCGATTTGCGGACGGAGCGAGTGAAGGATTTGGGCGGCCTGAGCGGCGGGCAGGATTTGGATGTCTTCTTCGGCGAAGTCCAGTCCGGCTTCGAGGCGGCTGAGCCAGTCGAGCAGGGCGGAGCGGATTTGGGCGATGGTTTGGGCCAGGCGTCCGGCGAGGAGTTTTTCGGCGGCCAGCACCTGAGCGGTATTGGATCCGCTGACGATTTGGGCGACGGCCTCGGCCTGGGTGAGGTCGAGCTTGCCGTTCAGATAGGCGCGGAGGGTGAACTCACCCGGCCGGGCCTGACGGGTGTGTTCGAGGATTTGGGAGAAAATCCGCTCCACAGCCGAAGCGGCGGCTAATACGTGCAGTTCCGCCATATCCTGGCCGGTGTAGGAATGGGGAGCGGTAAAGGTATAGACCACGGCGGGGACAGGAATGTCTTCCACCGACAGTTCCGTGTGGAAAAGGCCCCGATGCCGCGGAATGGAAGAGCCGAGCAGCTTCTCAAGAACAGAGAAGGTTTGCGGGCCGCTCAGGCGCAGGATAGAACCGCAGACCCTGCCGACCGCCGGCGGCGGGCTGCTGAGGGCGGCGATGGTATCATCGGTTATCATAACAATTCTGCGTTCTCAACCGAACATCGAGCCCGTTTGAAAATGCAAAATCAAAATGAAAGAATCCGCCTCTAACGGCGTGTCTGCTTTTCATTCCGATTTATTTGTATTCGCGGAACAAGGGTTTGGGTTTTTTCTTTTTGGGTTTGCCGCCGGTTTTTGCGGTGGCGGGCACAAGGCGTTTTTCCTTCTCGGCCTCCTGCTGCTGGAGGTGTTTGCGAATGACGTACTGTTCAATGACGCCGGCGCCGATGCTGGCCATAATGTAGAGATTCACGCCGGACGGTCCGTTGTAGAGCATCAGCGGAAACAGCAGGGGAAAGAGAATCATCATAATTTTCTGCTGCTGGACGACTTCAGGCCGGGCGGTCTCGGCGGGCTGGGTCTGGGGGGTGAGCTTCTGCTGAAGATACATCACCACCCCCATCAGAATCGGCAGCAGATTGAGCGATTCAATGTGCAGGCCGATCAGGGGAATGGTAAAGGCAAACCGGCCGAAGTGAATCAGAGCATCCGGGGCGGACAGGTCGGTAATCCAGAACGGCAGAAAGCCGGCGCCCCGCAGGTCGATGCTCGTATAGACGGCGGTCCAGAGGGCAATCCAGATGGGCATCTGCAGGAACATCGGCATCATCCCGACCATCGGGCTGAACTGGGTCATGCCCGCCTGGTGATAGACTTCGGCTATCTTCCGCTGCATTTCCTGCGGATTGCCTTTGTATTTCTGCTGGACCTCCTGCAGCTGGGGCCCGAGTTTCTGGACCTTCATCATCGTGACCTGGCTTTTTTTGGTGACCGGGTGAAGAACCAGCCGCATCAGGAAGACCAGGACCATAATCACGACACCGTAGTTGCCCCAGGGCCCCATCAGGTGATAGAGGGCAGTCATCAGCCACATAATCGCAAAGGCCAGCGGCTGGGTCAGGAAGGCCGGACAGCAGCAGCAGCTTCGCATGGCGAAGGTCTGGTAGTAGGCATAGGCCCGATAAGTCGGGTTTTTGTCGAAGAGCCGTTTGTCCTTGGGGCCCAGGAAGCATTCCAGGGTGAGGGTCTGGGTGCTGTTGGGGTGTCCGGCGGGGGCCAGCAGGAGTGTATCTGTCTGGAGGCGGTATGTAGCGCCGGCGTCCGGAGAGCCCTCCGGCTGGCAGAGCTGGGGGTCGTAATATTGAGTGCCGGTGAAGGCGATCGGAGCAGCGGACTCAGGACGGATGACGGCGGCGAAATATTTGTTGGTGGAGGCGGCCCACAGAAAAGAGGCCGATTGGTCCGCCTTCATCTGAAGGATGTCCTGGGGATCGGAAGAGCCGAAGATTTTTTTGAAGCCGCTGACAAGCGGACCGAACATCACTGGAAAAACGCCCGGCTTTTCGGGGCAGGACAATTCCTTCACATAAGAGCGGATTCTGGGATATTCGAGCAGCCGCGTTTCGACGGCGTTGTTTTGGGTGCGGTAGGCGGCGATGATGTTGCGCTCATCGGTTCGGATGTCTTCCGCCAGAACGGCGGCGGTGCCCTGGATTCCGAGCTGCTGGCGGACGGTACCTTCGGTGAGGTTTTCGATGGTCAGTTCGCAGGTCAGGTCATAACGGCCCGGCTGGATGCGGTAGGTTTTGCGCAGGCGAATCTGGGGGATGGTCAGGATGCGCTGTTCGTCGCGGGTTTCGACCTGCCCCAGAAGAGCTTCAAAGACGGCTTTGTCGGCGGATTGTTCGACCACGGTCCAGTTCAGTCTGTCCAGAGGAAAAACGAGTGTGTTCGAGGAGCCCTTATTGCCGGTCAGCGACAGGGATGTGTTGGCCAGGGTGTAGATGGGCCGTTCGCCCGCGGCTATGGGCTTGAGCAGGACAAAGGGCTGCGGGTTGTCTTTGTGCCGATCGTCAAATTCAGAGAGCGTAACGGTTTTGACGGCAGCGCCGCGGGTAGTCAGTTCGACTTGAAATTTGTATTGGGACGTGTCACTGGTGCGCCGGCAGACATCATAAAGGGCTCCGAGGGTGACGGTTTGTTCGGGGCCGCTGACGGCGGACAGATTGTCAAAGGACACAACGGGTTCTTCGGGCTCGTCGGGTGCCTGCGGGGTGTCGGAGGTCTGTTCGGACGATGCGGCGGGTTTTGCCGCGGATTCCGGCTGCACCGCGGCGGCCAGAAGAGTGACGGGATTTCGAAGTTCACATCGGCCGGCGGAACAGAAGCCCGCCTTGTAAACCTGCAGGGCGCAAAAGCCGACAAAAGCAATTATGAGCGTCCAGATGAGTAAAGGCCATTTCCTCATATTGGTTCTGCCGTTCACGGTGATTGCGTTCCTTTCTGAAGGAATTGACAGCCGCTTTTATCGTCCGTCGGCCAGCCGGTCGCCCTCGAAGTTGTCCAGTTCCGGGACGGCGTAAATCTTTTCTGCGGCGGTTTTGTAATCATATTCCAGCCGGACAAAGTGGACTTCGTTGTCCTGGATATAAACATACGCAGCGCGGTTGTCGCGGTCTCGGGGCTGCCCGACGGAGCCGACGTTGATGATGGCTTTTTCGTTGGGAATAATCGGGTATTTGCCGCCGAGTTCATCAGGGCTGTAAAAGTCCGGGTCTTCGAGAAAAACGCCGGGCAGATGGGTGTGTCCGACAAAGCAGATGTGCGGCGTCCTGTCGAAGAGCGTAGTGATTTTCGAAGAGGTCGTATAGACATCGTCTGGGAAGATGTATTCGTTGATGGGCCGCCGGGGGGAGGCATGGACGAAGTCCAGCTGGGCCTCGAAGCCGTCCAGATTCAGTTTCATCGTCCAGCGCATCCGCTGGCGTCCGAGGTACTGCCAGCGGCGGGCGCGTTTTTCCGGGTCGGGCTCTTCTTCGAGAACCCGCCGGGTCCAGTAGGTGGCGGATTCGGCGCCGGTATTGAAATTGGTCGGCTCGAACAGAACGGCGTAGTCGTGGTTGCCCATCACGCTGTTTTGGGTCTTTTCGATAACCAGGTCGAGGCATTCTTTGGGGTTGGCGCCGTAGCCGATGACATCGCCCAAACAATAAATCGTCTTGATGCCCCGCTCTTCAATGTCCTTCAGGACGACGGAGAGGGCCTCCAGATTCGAATGAATGTCGCTGATAATGGCAAACATATCGGTTATTTTATGACAATATCTGTCTTTTTTACACTGGAACGTTTTCAAAACCGCTCTTATAGCATACTCTGAGAAGGTTTTCCAGAAAAACCCTTGCGGAGTTTTGAAATCAGAATTCAGGAGGTTGGCGGTCGCTTTAGAGCAGGTTTTTTTGGGCCAGCAGTTCCCGGAAGGCGGTCATTCCGGCGGGGATGATGTTGTATTTTTGTCCGGCTTTGGCGATAGAGCCGGCGGCCAGGGTGCCTGCCGAGGCGGGGCAGAGCAGCTCCAGTCCGTCGGAATCGAGCCAGCTGCCCCGCAGGACAAACAGGTTGAACAGAAACAGGGAGATTTTCATCAGTCCTTCCGGCTGGAGGTCTTCCAGCTCAAATGGGACAATCCGGGCGGCGGAGCGAAAGGCATTGGGGCCGTACAGGCCTAGCATTCCGGTGGAATCCGACAGGTCGAGGACGGCCGGCGGCGGGTTCAGGTCGGCGGCGATTTGCCGCAGGCGGGCAAAGAGGGCTGTATCGCGGCCGGGGAGGGTTAAAATCAGCAGTTCTGAACCGATTTTTCCGATGCGCAGGTGGGATTGTCCATTTTGTGCGGCCCAGCACCACCGGCCTTCGGCAAGAGGGACAGACGGTCGGATACCGGCTTTATCCAGAAGGGGCTGCCAGTCACCTTTGACGGAGATTCTGCCGAAATTGCTTAAGTCTACGGCGGCGCAGTGATTCAAAATGGCGTTTTGCTCGGTTTGCGGACTGCCGAAGTCGCGGGGCAGGTGCCAGCCGTTGAACTCCTCAAAGGCGGCTCCGAGGGTCTGATGAACTTGATGAAACGGGCTTATTTTGGTCATTTTCGGACTTTATCAAATATCATTTCCTGAATGTTCTTATTATCAAAACCAGCAGGATTTTCCAAACAAAAAAGCCCTGCTTTGTGCCGAAACAGTCGAAAAGTCGATGCAAAAAGGGATTTGGCAGAGAAGAGAGGGGCTGGTATAATGGGTTTTTCGTTGGAAGACAACTTTTTTGGGAGAGAAGCCGTTGGTTCAGATGACATTGCTGGAAGCCGAAGGGCTTGTGAAGAAATATTCCGGCCGGACGGTTGTGGATCAGGTTTATCTTACGGTGCCGCAGCGCTCGATTGTGGGCCTTTTGGGACGCAACGGTGCGGGCAAGACGACCACATTCCGTATGGTGATGGGGATGATTGAGCCGGACGGGGGGCGGGTGCTTTTTGAGGGGGTGGATGTGACGCGGATGCCGATGTACCGTCGGGCTCGGATGGGGATGGGGTATCTGTCGCAGGAGCCCAGCGTATTCGGGCGGATGACGGCGGAGGAGAATCTGGCGGCGATTCTGGAGATGACGACGGCGGGCCGCCGGCAGGTGCGGGAGCGGACGGAGGAGCTGCTGGGGCGGTATGCCCTGACGGAAGTGCGGTATACGCAGGCGCGGATGCTTTCAGGCGGAGAGCGCAGGCGGCTGGAGATTGCGCGGGCGATGGCGCTGCGTCCGGCCCTGCTGCTGCTGGATGAGCCGTTCAGCGGGGTGGACCCGATTGGGGTCGAAGAGCTGCAGGGGGAGATTCGGCGGCTGGCGGCCGGCGGTGTGAGTGTGCTGATTACGGACCATAATGTCGAGCGGACGCTGGAGGTGGTGGACAAGGCGTATATTATCGACCACGGAAAGGTGATTGCCGAAGGCACGCCGAAAGAGATTGTTCGCAACGAACTGGTGCGGCGAAGCTATCTGGGGCAGTCGTTTCGAATGGATGAGTTTGACAAACCTTCCAGCCCGTGGGTGGGGTGAAGGCCTATGGCGGAGTTTGAGTGCAGAATGACGCGGTATCCGGCGGGGGTGCTGGCGAAAAAAGCGCGGCCTGTGGAAAAAATTGACGACTCGATTCGTGCGCTGGCGGAGCGGATGAAAGACCTGATGGTTGAGCACAAGGGAGTGGGGCTGGCCGGCCCGCAGGCGGGGGTGGATTTGCGGATTTTTGTCGTGTCGGTAGACGGCACGAAAGAACACGCCAAGATTTATATCAATCCGGAGATTCAGGTCAGCGGCGGTCTGGAGGAGCACGAGGAAGGGTGCCTGTCGCTGCCGGGCATCTGGGGAAAGGTCCGCCGCTATAAGAAATGCACGGTGACGGCGACGGATTTGGAAGGGCGGCGATTTACGGAGGAAGGTGAGGGGCTTTTGGCGCGGGCTTTTCAGCACGAATACGACCATCTGGAAGGGGTCCTGATAAAGGACCGGCTGAGGGAGGCGGCCAAACTTCGCATCCGCAAGCGGCTCAAAGAACTCGAAGAAGCGGCGGGTTCGGAATCGTAAGCGGGCTTGGCGGAATGCCGTTGGACCTTTATGAAGACTCTGGCACACGGGATTGATTTGGTGGAGTTCGGCCGGCTCGAACAGCTGCTGGAGCAGCACGGCGCGCGGGCGATGGAGCGGATTTTTACGGCGAGAGAGCAGGCGGATGCCCAGGGCCTCCGCAACCGTCTGGAGCGGCTGGCGGGGCGGTTTGCCGCCAAGGAGGCGGTGATGAAGCTGGTCGGCAGCGGCTGGCGGGACGGCGTGGCCTGGACGGATGTGGAGGTGGTAAACGATCCGGCGGGCCGGCCTGTGGTGAATCTGACCGGACGCCTGAAGGAGCTGGCTGAAAAACAGGGAATTGAGCAAATCACGCTGAGCATCACGCATACAGACCGGTTTGCAATTGCCTCGGCGGTTGCGCTGGCCGAATCGAGACCTTCGTAAAACCGGGCGGCTTATTCGGGGATGGGGGCCTTGAGGGCTTCCAGTTCCTCCGCTGTGAGGGCATCCGTGAAGGCAACAGCCTGGCCGCGGGCACGGGGCTGATAGGGGTCGATCCGGCGGCAGCGGCGCTGGATGGTGCGCCCGTCCGGCAGGTGGAAGGTCAGGATGCCGTTTTGGAACGGGATGGCGTTGGCGAAGATATAGGCCCCGCTCTGGCTGATGTTTAGAACAAACCCTTCGGTGTGCAGGTCGGAATCTTCGGCGCTGATGGCCGCCCGGACATCTTCGCGGGCTTTGTAGCGAACACTTTTTCTTTTTTCTTCCATCTGCATTTGTCAGCCTTTGTCTTTGTTGTTATGCGTTTGCGGAACGATATTGTAAATTATCGGCAGAAAGAAGCAGTTTTTTTGCCGTTTTATTCCCAGAGAGGGCGTAGGTATTTGCGTTCGTCGGCGTTTTGGGCTTCAGGTCTTGTCCAGACAGCCAGCTCGAGGGCGTGCCGGCAGGGGCAATCATCCTTGATCATCTGTTCGCCGCTGGCCAGCAGTTCTTCAAGCAGGCGGACGGCATTGTCCGTAGCGGTGTGCAGATTGCCGATGATTTCCTGCAGAAGGGACTGTTGCGACTGGTTGGGGTCGTGGGGCCGCCAGCAGTCGTAATCGGTAATCAGGGCCAGCAGGGCATAGCACATCTGGGCTTCACGGGCGAGTTTGGCCTCGGGCAGGGCGGTCATTCCAATCAGGTCGGCCCCCCATTGGCGGTGCATCTGAGATTCGGCGCGGGTGGAAAACTGGGGCCCTTCCATACAGACGTAGGTGCCCGACGGATGGACGGGAAAGGGCAGCCGGCGGCTGACGGTGAGGAGCTGCTGACGAAGCCGAACGCAGCAGGGCTGGGCAAATTCGACGTGGACGGCGCCGAGGGAATCAAAAAAACTGGACCGGCGGCGGAAGGTTTTGTCGATAAACTGGTCAACTAAAACCACTTCTTTGGGGGCGTATCCCTCCCGGAGTGAGCCGACGGCTCCGCTGGCGAGAATGGTACGGACGCCGATGGATTTGAGGGCAAAGATGTTGGCGGCATATGGAATGCGGGAAGGGCTCAGGCAATGTCCCCGGCCGTGGCGGTTCAGGAAGGCAATGCGGCGGCCGGCAAAGGTGCCGAGCTGGACGGGGGCGCTGGGGTTGCCGAAGGGGGTATCCGGAAACACTTCTTCGATGTCGGCAAGCCGGGCGGCAAAGGCGTCGCCGAGCCCTGTGCCTCCGATGACTGCAATCTGCGGCTTGTTCATAGGCGCTTCCGAGTGATAGCGTTATTGAGCGAAATAACGTTTGGCAAACTGGATAAAATACGGCCAGTTGGGGCCGGTGGTATGTCCGCCTTCGTGCTGGCGGAAGGCGATGTCGCCGTCGATAAGTGTGCCCTCCGGCGGAAAGAGCATCGTCCGCATGCTCTTTTTGCCGAGCAGCTCATAGACAGGTCCGGCCATAGCTCCGCCGAGGAACATCCCTTTGGCGTCAACCCAAGGGCCTTCCGCTGTGGAGGAGCCGGCGCTGATAAAGACCGGGCGCGGGGCACAGAGGGCGACGAGATGATGGCCGTCCACGGGCAGGTCTTCCTGCGTGAGCGGGCCGGCGTATTTGAGAAAATTGCCTGCAAACCAGTGATACTCGGCCGGCGAGGCGAGGTTTTCCACCTGTTCCCCGAAGAGGCGATGCAGGAGTTTGACGCCGCCGGCGCCGGAGGAGCCGATAAAAGCAACGGCGAACCGTGTATCGTAGGCCATGGCAACGGCGGCAGCCTTGCCGTAGCGGGACAGACCCTCGATGGCGACGCGACGGGCATCGACATCCGGGTCGGTTTCGAAATAATCGAGGGCCCGGCTTGCTCCCCACGCCCAGGCGCGCAGGCAGCCCCAGTCATCGGGTTTTCGGGGGTTGCCTTTGTTGACCAGGCCGATGATGCCCTCCCGCAGGCCGGCGCCGTGGTCGGCCTGAATGCTGGCGGGATTCAGGACAGCCCAGCCCCAGCCTTCTTTCAGAAGCTGCTGCTTCCAGGTGAGCTCGCCGGCACGCGGTCTTTCAACCCAGCCGGGAAAACCGAATTCGAGGATGACGGGGACGGGTTTGTCAGCGCCGGCGGGGGTGCCGAGCGTCAGCCGAATAATCACTTCGACGGTCGGGTAGGAGGAGTTGTCAACAACCCCTTCCATCTGCTTGATTTTGACGGGAAAATCCCCGTCTTTGTCTTCTTTGACGTCCGTGACTTTCCAGCGGACGGACGGAACATTAGCAGGAACGCGTCCGTAGATTTCGCGGTCAAACAGTTCGAAGATTTCGGCCCGCCGAGCCGGCCATTGTTCGGGTCGGGTTACCCGGATGCCGTTGTTCAATTCGAGCGGGTCAGGGAGGAAATAGGGCGGAACTTTGGCCTCATCGGCATTGGCAGCATTGGGGGCATTGGGATTGGCGGAGGGGCCTGGACGAAGGGAAGAGATGCCCAGCTGCTCCATCATTTGTTTGTGGTCGGCATCACTGAGCTCCGAAATCCGCCGGCGCTCTTCCGGAGAAACCTGAGCCGAAAGCAGACCGGCTGCTGAAATCCACAGCAAGAGGAGTGATTGTATTCTTCGCTTCATTTTGGGCTAATTTTCTGAACTACCGGCAAACAAACACAGATTAGATTATAAATCCTGCGTCTGAAAAGTCGAGAAAATATTAGCGATGAGTGCCTGCTTTCTAAATCCTTCTGTTTAGAGAGGACTGCTTGAGGATTTGGAGGAGGCGGATGCGGTCATCGGTCCACAGGTCGATGGAGGCGGCGGATTCGGGCAGGGGGCTGGCGGCGGACTGGAGAAGCGGGTTTTCAAGCGGTTCTTTAGAGGGAGAAAGCAGAAGCCAATCGGAGGAAAGAGCGCCGAACTGCTCATCAGGGTAGGTTTCCAGCCAAAGGCAGTGAAGCCGGAAGTGTTCGGCCAGTTTGCGGACGACCTGAATCAGGTCCAGATGCACCGATGAAAGATGGAAGGCTAGAACGCCGTCGGGTTTGAGGTGTTTGAGGTAGATTTCCATTGCCTGACTGGTGAGCAGATGGACGGGGACGGCATCGCTGCTGAAGGCATCCAGAACGAGAATGTCAAAGTTCTGCGGGGATTCCTGTTCGAGGGACAGGCGGCCGTCGCCTAAAACAATTTGAATGTCGGCTTGGCTGTCGGACAGGTATGTGAAATACCTTCGGGCCAGCCGTTCGACGGCGGGGTTGATTTCGTAAAAGCGGATGACGTCGCCTTTTCGGCCGTAATAGGCGATGGTGCCGACACCTAGCCCAATGACACCGATGCGGCGGGGCGGATGCTGAGAATTGGAGCGGATGAGCAGCCCGATGCCGCTGTTGAAGCCGTAATAAGCGGTCGGGAGATGCCGTTTGTCCGGATGCTGGAACTGGAGTCCGTGGAAAGTGGTGCCGTGTTGGAGAAGCCGTTTGTGCAAAAGGGGATTGTTCCAATCGTCTTCCCAGACGGTCAGGACGCCGAAGAAGTTGCGGGCGTGATCGATGGCTCGCTGGTTTTGGGTGGTCCGGCGGCCGACGAGGAAGATGCCAGCGAGTCCGACGGCAGAGAGGGCGGCAATATAGGCAATTTTTCGGCGAAGTCCAGAGATGTATTGTCGGTCGGTCAGGACAACGAGGATAACGGCGAATAGGACGGCCAGGTGGAGTTCGACATAAGTTTTAAAGAGCAGTGGTGCCAGGATGGATACAAAGATGCCTCCGATGGCTCCGCCGGCGGCGATCAGGAGATAATAGGCGGTCAGATATTTCGGATGGGGTCGGAGGGCGTAAAGTTCGCCGTGGCAGACCATACAGCTACCGAAAAGCAGGAAGGCGTAAAGTCCGATAATCAAAGCGATGTCAGCGTTTTTTTCCTCGATGATTCGGGCGATAATAAGACCTAAAATGGCGAGGATAAAAAGGGTTAAAAAGAGAGGACGTTTGTACCATTTTGGGTTGTCGAAACAGATTATAAAAGACAGGAGGTATAAGCCTAGTGGGAGAATCCATAAAAAGGGCACAACGGCGATGTCTTGGGTAATTTTTTCGGTTACGGCCAGTAGGAGGGTGGAAGCGACCGCAGGCAGAGAAAGCCAGAGAAGGCAGGATGTTAACTTCAAAGGTCCTGCTGAATTTTCTTTAGTCTGGGGCAATGGAAAAGATGGGTTGTTTAGAAAAAGCATTATTGCACAAGAAGAACAAGTAAGAGCATAAAAAAGGAATAAGAAAGACCAAAACTGGGCCTGCTGCTGACGAGTGAAAATGGGTTCAAAGATAAATGGATAGGAAATAAGGGCTAATAATGAGCCGATGTTGCTCAGGGCATAAAGACGATAGGGGATAAAACCTGGTTTAATTCGGCAGATCCAGGATTGAAGGAGCGGTCCTGTCGAAGAAAGGAGAAAATAGGGAGGCCCAATGCAGATAAAGCATATCCATAATATCTGGACAACGGGATTCGTTTCGGGTGTTGGTTTCAGATGTGCCGGCGGGATGATTCGAAAGGCCGGTACGGCGGCGGCGAGGAGCAGGAGCAGATGCAAGACGGCCTGCAGGCGGGCGGGCAGGCGGCGGAGGGCGTGGGCATAGGCGTAGCCGGCGAGCAGGAGCATCTGGAAAAAGAGCATGCAAGCGGTCCAGACTTCGGGTGTGCCGCCGAACCATGGGGTCAGGAAGCGGGCGAAGAGCGGCTGGACCTGAAAGAGCAGAAAGGCTCCAGTGAAGACCGCAAAAGCGAAAAAAAGAGCCGTTGGTTTTTTCATAAGGAGGGAGTATATGATTTTCGGGTTCTGAGGGCAATGAACAGTTTGTTTAGACTTGTTATTCGAATGTGGAGCCAATACAATACCTGCAAAAATCTGACAGGAAACAGGTTTTCGCTGATGGAATTCAAGTCTCATCCAGACTTATATAAAAAAACGGTGCAAGGCACATTCTGGCTTTTGTCGGCTCGGCTTTTTCAGCAAGTGCTGGCTTATTTGAAATGGATTGTTTTGGCTCGGCTTCTTGCTCCGAGGGATTTCGGCAGTTTTGGGCTCGTGATGCTGCTGCTGGAGATTTTGAATACGTTCACTCAGCCGGGTTTTCAATTTTCGTTGATCCAAAAGAAAGAGTCGATACATTCCTATCTGAATTCTGTGTGGTCTTTTGGGGTTCTGCGTGGGGCCATTCTTTGTGTTTTTCTTTGGGCAGCGGCTCCGGGATGGGTGTTTTTTTTTGAGGGGAGTTGGGAATGGACGGAGAAAGATATTTTGAATCCCAAGGGGTTTTGGGAGAAAATTCAGGCGGAGCGTGCACCTCTGGACCGCTATTTGCGAAATTATCTTTCGGGTCCGGAAATGGATGCGAGGCGTACAGCGGCCGTTTTGACAGAGGTGTGCCGGGAGGGCGATTTGCGTTCTGTGGCGGCGGATTTTCCGGTAGGCCTTTCGTCTTCAGTGAAGCGTTCGCTGGGGAAGGAATTGAAGGGCGAGGATTTGCAACGCATGAACCGGCGGCTCCTGGAGGATGCGTATCCGTCTTTCGTTCAGCGGAAGGTAATTGACCGTTCTGAGGTGATCTGGCTGATTCGAATTTTTGGGGTTCTTTTGTTTGCGGGGAGCTTTGAAAATATTTGTCTGATTTTTTTTCAGAAAGAGCTGCAATTCTCGAGGATTTTTTTTCTGCGAAGCACGGCCTCTCTGGTTTCGAGCCTTGGGGCGATTGTATTGGCGTTCTGGACGCGAAGTGTGTGGGCTTTGCTGGGTGGGCAGGCGTCGGAAGTATTGTGCCGGCTGGTTTTGGGGTATTGGGTTTATCCGTATCGTCCTCGGTTTGAACTGGATTTTGCGAAGCTCCAGCCGCTGTGGAGGTTTGGCAAATGGGTTACGCTGTCTGAAATTCTTGGTTTTCTTCTGACGCATGGGGATGATCTGTTTGTTGGGAAGATGCTGGGGGTTTCGGCGCTGGGTTTTTACGGGATGGCTTACAAGATTTCCAATCTTCCGACGACGGAGATCACGAATGTTCTTGGGCAGGCGGCATTTCCGGCCTATTCGAAAATCCAGGATGATGTGGTGAGGGTGCGGGAGGCGTATTTGAAAATGGCTGCTGTGACGGCGGCGGCGATGTTTTGGTTTTCCGGGCTGATTTTTCTGTGTTCGGAGGATTTTGTGGTTGTGTTTCTTGGGGAGAAGTGGAAGCCGATCATTCCGTGCATTCGTGTGCTGTCCGTTTGGGGCTGCATTCGGCCTTTGGGGGCGACATCGGGGGCTGTTCTTCTGAGTTTGGGGAAACCTTCTTATCAAGGATGGCTGCAGGCGGTGAAGTTGTTTTTGATGGGGGTTTTGATTTATCCTCTGACCCGAACGTATGGATTTACGGGGACGGGGCTGGCGGTGTTGATCAGTGCGATTTTGGTTCAGTTTCCCGTAGTTGGTTTTTTGTCCCGTCTGCTGGACTGCTCGGCTGGACAGATATTTCGGTCGCTTTGGGTTCCTTCGGCCGGTTTGGTTGGGATGTTTGCGGGAGGAGGGCTGCTGGGCGGATTTTTGGGGCAGGTTCCGTCGGGTTTTCGAATGGCGGCGGTTGGATTGGCGGCGACGGTTTGTTTTGCGGGATTTTCCTGGCTGGCGGATGTTCTGACGGGCCGGCTGTTTTATGGGCTGTTTCGAGAACAGATATCTTTGTTACGAGGGCTGATTGTATCTTATGTCCAATTCAACGGTTTCCAGAAGAATTCTGCTGATCGGGATTGACGGCGGTTGCTGGTCTGTTTTGAACCGTGCCATCGAGGCCGGGACGATGCCGTATTTGCAGGCGGTGCGTCAAAAGGGGTCCTGGGGAAATCTGCGGTCGACGATTCCGCCGAAGACGCCGGCGGCGTGGGGGACGTTCCAGACGGGCAAGAATCCGGGAGCCAACGGGATATTCGATTTTGTTTGGTGGGATCGAGCGAGCCGTCAAACCCGGTGTGCCAGTTCGGCTTCTCTGGAGACGACTCTTTGGGAGTATGCCAGTCTGGCCGGCAGGCAGGTGGGGCTTCTGAATGTTCCGATGACGTATCCGCCGCGTCCGATTCGAGGGCAAGTGGTTTGCGGGATTTTGACACCATCGCTGGATTCGGAGTGGACGTATCCGGCTTCTCTGAAAACGGAATTGCTTCGTGCGGTTCCTGGGTATCATATTTTTAACTTGGATGATATGCCGTTTCGATCTGCGCGGAGACAACCGGAGTTATTTTTGTCGATGATGTGTGAGGCGGTTGAAAAGCGGGGGCAAGCGGCTCGTTTTCTGCTGGAGAGGGAATTGTTTGATTTGTTTATGGTTCACTTTCAGGCCAGCGATGTGGTCCAGCATGGGCTGTGGGGATTTATGAGCCCGGATCATCCGGATTATGATGCGGGGGTCTGCCGGCTGATATTTGAGAGATTTTACAGGAAACTCGACGAAGAGATTCGGCGTGTGGTGGAGTTTTTTCAAGGCTGCTCTGCGGGACCGGTTGTGACGATGATTTTGTCCGACCATGGGTTTCAGACTCACCGGAAACGGGTTCATTTAGGGGCCTTTTTGGTGGGAAAGGGGTTTCTGAGCGTTCAGAAACCTCCTGTTTCGGTTCGGATGCGTGAATGGGTTGGCCGCTTTCGAGGACGGAAGGGAAAGACCAAGCCTGTTTATGACTGGGAAAAGAGCCGTGTGTTTTCGTTCAGCCAGGGCAATGATGGATTTCTTTATTTTTTGGAGGAGGATGAGGGCCGCCGTGTTCGCACCGAAGAGGAATTGAGGCGGCAATTGGAGATGCTTGTGGATCCGGAGACGGGGGAAAAAGCGGTTCGACGCATTTGGAGACGGGAGGAACTGTATCGGGGCAAGTATGCGGACAGGATGCCGGATTGGGTGGTGGAGCCGGCGGAGGGATATTCGTTTACGGGGGATTATTTTGCTGACCAGAAGGGGTTGTTTCGGGCGGTTTGCTGCGAGAGGGATTTCCATCTTGGGATGCATCATCCGGACGGGATTTTGGCGATTTTCGGGGATTCGGTGCAAAGCGGGGTTTCGTTGGATGGAGCGAGGCTGCTGGATTTGGCGCCGACCATTTTAACGGGTTTGGGGATTGCGGTTCCTGCGGATATGGAAGGGCGTGTTTTGTTGGAATTGTTTGACGAAACGATGAAACCGGCCGTGTTTGATGGGAAGGTTTTGCCTCGGTCAAGTCGGGAGGAGGGCAAGGGTTATACCGATGAGGAAGCGGATCAGGTTGAGAAGCGTCTTCGGGATTTGGGGTATATTGAGTAGATTAAATCGTCGCATTTTTCTGGAGCGTGGGTGGGGTGAGGGGGTATCCGTACTGGAGCATTTTTTCGCGGCAGATCTGTTCGATCTGGGCGAGGTTTTCGGGGCCGTAGAAGGCCAGCCAGTCGGGAGCGTAATCTCCTTTGGGCTGATAGGGACGGTTTAAGAAAGGGCGAATGTCGCGTTGGACGGAGAGGCCGAGCTGGGCGGCCAGGTTGTGGATGGTCTGGACTTTGTCCTGCAGAAAGGTTTCGTATTTCAAGAGAAACATTCGAACTTTGTATTGTTCATAGATGTCGAGGATGCGGTTCCAGCGAAGAGCCTGGGTGGCGATGTAGTTGGGACCTTTCGTGCCGAACAAGGAGCCGTCGAGGGCGAGTTTCCAGATGCTCCCTGGGGTTTGCTGAATCTGTTCCTTTGTCAGGTCATTGGCGTTTCCCGGCAGTTTCAAAAAACTCAGGATGCTGCGGATATTGTCGCGCGGGTCCCGGAGGAGGAAGACATATTGGGCCTGGGGGAAGAGGGCCATCAACTGATCCAGATAGAAAATCAGGTCTGGTTCTTTGACAATTTTTTTGGCGAACAGGTATCGGTAGCGATGGATGTACCATTCCAGCGGAAGTTCTTTTTGAAGGAGTTTGATTTTGGCGGTTCCTGGGGTTCTCCAGAACAGGTCGATGGTTTTGTTTTGGCGGGTTGCGATGGCCAGCAGAGAGGCAATGGCGGATGAGCCGGTTTTGTAGTTGCCGCAGATGAAAATGGTGTCCGGATTCAGTTTGGCTCCGAGATTTCGGATGCAAACGGGGGTTCTGGATTCTATTTTGTTGAGAATGCGACAGATTTTTTGTCGGATTGGAATGGGTAAAATGTTCAGCAGTTCCATTGTTCTTCTTTCGTTGTTTCAGAAGCATCCGTCCAAGGAAATCGGGAAGGTATTATACTGGGCAGGGTGTCTGAAAAGCAAGAAACGGTTGTTTTTTCCGGGTGAGAATTATAGGATGGGAGGGAAAACGGTTTGTCTGGCGGAGTTGTCGAAGGGTAAACGTATCTGTCTTGCAAGGGGAAGTTATCTGAAAGTCTTGTGTTTATGCGAATAGGGGTTGTGGTCAGCACGTTTCCGAAACTTTCCGAGACATTTATTCTCAATCAGATAACGGGTATGATCCAGCGGGGTCATACGGTGCGGATTTTCAGCCGATTTCGTCCCCGAGAGGAGGTTTTTCATCCGGAGGTGGCGGAATACGGACTTTTAGAGCGGACGGTTTATCTGCCGAGCGTGCCGGTGTCCCAATGGGGGTGCCGTCTGAAGGCCGTTGGGTGGCTGCTGCGTTTTTTGTTTAGGCATCCGCTGGTTTTGTTTCGAGTGCTTCGGTATCTTTTGGGTCGGAAGGAAGGTTTTTCGTATCTTCTTTTTTTTCATTCGCTGGAGATTTTGTCTTTTGCGCCGGATGTGATTCAGGTGCATTTCGGGAACAACGGCGTCTTTTATTGGCCGCTGAAGCCGATGCAGCCGGAGACGGCTTTTTTGACGATGTTTCACGGACATGATTTGCTGCTGGGGCAGGAGGGAGGACCGGAATACTATCGAGAGCTGTTTGCCTATGCGGATCGGATTTTAGCGAATTCGGAGTTCACTCGGCAGCGGCTTTTGGAACAGGGGGCTTGTCCGGATCGTCTTTGTGTTCATTATGTGGGGATTGATCCGGCTCGATTTTCGTACCGCGGCGGGCTGGCGTCTCGGACAGAGGGTGTTTTTCGGGTGCTGACAGTCTGCCGACTTTGTGAGCAAAAACGTCCGGATGTTGCCCTGCAGGCCGTTCAGCGACTGATGGAAAAGGTTTGGCCGGAGCGGGTCGTGTATCATTTGGCGGGGGATGGGCCGCAGCGAGCGGCGCTGGAGGAATTGGCGGCTCGGCTTGGGATTCGCAGGCAGGTTGTGTTTGAGGGGGCTTTGGAACAGAAGGGGGTGTTGGAGCAGATGCGGCAGGCGGATGTGTTTCTGCTGACCAGCCGGGATGAGTGGCTTGGGGTTGTGCTGCTGGAGGCGCAGGCGGTTGGGGTACCGATCGTAGCGACGGAGGTAGGGGGGGTTCCGGAGGCGGTTCGGCCGTGTCGGTCGGCGATTTTGGTGCCGGAGGGGGATGCGGAGGCGGCCGCGGTGGCGATGGCGGAATTGCTTCGGGATCCGGAAAAGCGGATCCGGATGGGGCGGGAGGGTCGGAGGTATGTGGAGGAGAAATTTGATATCAAACTTTTGAATGATAAACTGGAGAAAATCTATTTAGAAATGGTTCGGGATTGCCGAATTCAAAAGCGATGAGCCAGGAACAGAGATTTTCGGTGAGTGTGGTGATACCGGCGTATAATGCGGAGGCGACGATTGAGCGGGCCATCGAAAGTGTTCTTTGCCAGACAGTGCCGGGGGATGAAATCATCGTGGTCGATGACGGCTCTACGGACCAAACGGCGGACAAGGTACGGCGGTACGG
>CALEDR010000008.1 GCA_937949545.1 uncultured Phycisphaerae bacterium | reverse complement strand
TATCTGAATTAGTCTGATTGGCATAGGCCCAGCTTCCGAGGACACGTCCGACTACGAAGACATCCGTACCGGCTGGGATCGAAGCCGGATTGCTGAAATCGCCGAACGTGACGGTTGCATTGAAGTTTTCGACAAAGAAGTCAATAATGGCCTGATTGCCCGTCTGGCTGGTTCCGGATATGGCAACATTCAAACCCTGAGTAGTTCCGATGAATATGCTCCCAAACAGCAGAACAAGCAGAATTACTCTTTTCATCTTGCATCTCCTTATTTGCTGCAAAGGTACTTTTTGCGTTTCTGATTTTCAGCCGGACTGCTGATGGTTCGGAGGCACCGCCCCATCAGCAGGGTCCGACTGAAGAAGAGACCTTTCATTTCCGCTTTCTGAGTAAGGCAAGGGTGCCCAGCCCCAACAAGGCCATGGTGGTCGGTTCGGGAACGACAGAAACCGTAATTTCATCGATCTGCACTATCCCGGTACCCGTACTTCTCAGGAGAATGCCGAGTGTACCGCCGACTGCTGCAGGAGTTGCCGGAATCCCAATAGAATCAGAATACCAGACCCCATTCGGCATCCAGGAATTAATGTTCTGTACATAGCTGCCGAATACATTGTCTGGATGGTTATAGAACAAGGAGGCCGTCCACTGACCCGTACCGGTCCAGCCCCACACACCGGCCATATACTTAATGAAAAACACATCACCCGCCTGGATGGTGTAGCTGCTCATTGTGTAGGCCGCATCACCGGACGACATAAAACCCGCATTCTGATACACATCGGTATAAGCTGGAGTCAGCCACCAAGCACCCGGTCCTTCAACCCCTGCATCGTTCAATGGGCCGGTGGAAGGATAGTTCGTCCAGCCAATGATCTCCGTGGCCCACGGAGCGTCAAAGCCTTTAAACGGCCAGGAAGTTACGGTCCCAGAATCAAAATCGATGTTCACAAATGAATCGATCACCACCACTGCCTGCGACACTGCGGCTAACGCAGTCACCATGAATAGAACCAATACTTTTTTCATCTCTGAATCCTCCATCCAATACTTGTTGCGATTTCAGTCCACGTACACGCTATCACACACTTCACACATGTATTCTCTCAAGCTGTGCAGCAAGAGTCCTTTTTCCGCGTCTGATTTCAGCCGGGCTGCTGATGGTTCGGAGGCGCCGCCCCATCAGCAGGGTCCGACTGAAGAAGAGAAGAGAACTGTTCAGCGTTTTCGTTTGAGAGCAAGCACTCCCAGGCCCAATAGGCTCATGCTCGCCGGCTCAGGAATCATCGTGATTTTCAGGTTGTCAAACAGCCAGATTTGTTCCCAGGCCGGTGTGCCAGCAGCCACCGCCCAGCCCGGCCAGCCCGGACCGCCGATTTCAATCTGCCAGGTGGAATCCGTCAGATTCCATGCGCTTCCATTCCACCAGTTCACGGGCAGCTCCGAGAGCTTCTTTTCTACATGGACCCAGCCGGCGGCCTGCGTGAAGTTCATAATTCCCGAACCTTTGCCGACACCGTTGCCGGTTCCGGTCAGGACAAAGAATTCGAGGGCGATCGGGTCCCAATTGCCGGAGACGCTCTTGACATCAAACGAAATGGTATAATCTTCCGGGTTGGTGCTGGTGTTCCCGGCAACGGTGATGGTCCACTTGGAGCCGAATCGGGTGTTTACCGAAGTGGTACCCTGGGAGTTGTCGATTAGACCGGTATGCTTGACGACCGTATTGTAGGGTGCCGATTCGCCTGCATACACAGCGGTATGGCTTTTGACGAAGCCGTTTGCCGTGTCACCGTCAATCCAGTTCCAGGCCGGAAATCCGCCGCCGATGGTTTCGCTGTTGTAATCATTGGAATAGACCGTCACCAAGGCGGAAGCCGGACCGGAGACACACAGAATCAGCGCCAACAACAAAATGCCTGTACTTTTCATCGTCTTTCCTCCAAAAAATAGTGGTTTGTACTTCCTCAATCCCTTTTACATTCTTCTACATTCTTCCTCACACACCTGTTTTTCATCAGGTCAGGGAAACGGGCATGGGGTATGCTGCAGCCCGAGGTTTCTGGCTCTTCATCACCATGTTTTCCCCCGCCTGTTTTTTTACCACCAGAAGTACTGACCGAACTGAATCTGCGTCCGGAGCTCCTGCCGCCGTTTCCATTCCACGTGTCCGTCGGCGAAGGCCATGTTGGCCCCGGCGACATCCTTGCGGCTGGAGCCTGGTTCAGACTGACGGGCCAAATGGTTGGCCCTGTCATACAGCCCGTAGGCGCTGTACAGTCCGCCGGCAACCTCTGTAAAATTGCATCCGCCCGGCGGGGCCTGCACATAGCCGGAAGCGGCTGTGCCGCTGTACTGGCTGAGCACATTGTCCACGATCATCAGCGTCGAGCTGCTGTTGTTCAGGGTGGTCAATTTGCGAATCCAGACAGCCCGCATTCCGCTCAGCAGCCGATCGGGATAACGGGAGGTCGGAGGATTGTTGGCGTAGTTGAGCCGGTCGAACAGGTAGTTGTAGGACATCACGCGAAACTCCTGCCGCTGGCGGGCCTCCGACAGACGGCTTTCATCCCGCAACGGCAGCGGGCCTGTCACTGTGCCGGGCACCGGCGGCTGATAGTCTGAATCACCCACCCAGGAGAACTGCCAGAACCGCCCGTCGTCAGAGTTCTTGAAGCGGTTGGACGGACAGTAAAACGATTTGTAATCCAGTCCGGCGTACTGCATAATCTGACTGCTGCACCAAAAGGACAGGTCCTGAAGCCAGTTGCCGCCCTCGTTGAGGGGCACGGCTCCGTCGTTTTGTTCGGCATAAAGACGAATCCCCTGCGCCTGGGAGCGGATATTGTTGCTGCAGACAACCTTATACGAATATTCTTTTGCTCGGCCCAGTGCCGGAATCATAATCGACAGCAGAAGAGCGATAATCGCAATCACAACCAGCAGTTCAATCAATGTAAACCCGCCTGTTTTTTTCATAGATTTTCTTGTTCTCCTTTCTGTTTTCATTGCTATTCGAGAATCAGGACTGGTTCGGCAAACAGACACCAGTCGCTGTCAATCGTGGTCAGTCTCTGACCGTTGACAATCCGTTCGGCGGAATCGCCTCCGTCGGTGGTCATGAGGGTCAGGAAACGGTCGTTTTCCGACAGCTCAATTTCTGCGAAATCAAACTGTCCGATCTTGACCTGGGATTTCCGGAAGCGCATCTTCCCATCCACCAACACCCAGAAGTCGGCGTTGGCGGCCTCCGGCCGAATCGCATTCCCCTCGATTCCGAAGTAGGAGCGGAAGCGGAGAATTCTTGTGCCGGACAGGTCTTTCCGAATCGCCTGAAGGTCATACGTAATCCCCATATTGGCATGCATGACCAGACAATTCACGAAAGGCGGAACCGACAGGGTGGAGTTTTCCGGTACAGGCCATGGGAAGGGCCGCAGGGAGGAGACAATGCTGGTGAACCACCAGCCGCTGGTGACGGGACATTCCTGAAAGATATGCCCCTGAGAGCTGACAACCTGCGGGGTTCGTCCGTTGGGGATAAACACACCGTCTACGTAGTCCAAACCTGAAGTGGGACGGTAAAGATTGGGGGATTCCTGATTGTGAAAAAGTATAGTTGAAGCCCGTCCGGTTGCCGGGTCGATGCCCATCTCGTTTTTGCCGGTTCCCAGCCCGTTGCCGCCGGAGGCCATATCCGCCAGATTCAGCTGCGTCTGCCCGCGCCAGACGATGCCGGTCTGCGAGTGGATATGACGAACAAACGAATCTTTCTTGAGCGGGATATCCTGAACCGTTCCATTTCCGGCGATTGCCTTGGCCTGGCCGCGTTTGATTTCATATTGATTTTTCGGATTGCTGCCTGTGCCGGAAATCAGCAGCGTTTTGCCGGCAAGCACATGGACCTCCGTCTGCCCGTCGGGCTCTGCCTTCACGCCGAATTCCGTGCCCAAATCGATGATTTTCGAGTTGGCGGTGCTGACGATAAACCCAACGGCATGGGAAGGAACGATGGCATACAGCCGTCCGAAATTCAGGTGCACCTGGTCTTCGGTAAGAATCTCGAATTTGGCTGGACCTTCCAAAACGAGCGTGCTGCCGTTGTCAAAGGCCAGTTTCACAATCCCTTCGTACAGCAGCAGGGGCTCGGATTTGGTTACCAGACGGCTGCCGTTCTGAATCGGCTGCTTGGTGCCCCATTTGGCGTTGTAGGTGTCAGACACCGTCGCCACTTCCATACCGCTTCCGGGCGGTGCAAAAAGGGCATAGACAAGAACAAAGAAAAGGGCCGAAGAGGAGAGGATCAGCGAGTAAAGCGAAAGTTTGCTGACACGCGGCGTTGTTCTGGTCTGTATCCTGGGTTTTTCATCCAGCGGCTCTTCTTTGGGGGCAGCCGGCACTTCAACGGCCGGCGCCGATTTTTCCTCGTGGGCAAGTTCGCCCCAGAAGCGCTCGTCGATGGAGCTGTCGGCCAGCAGCGAGGCGGCTGCAGAAGGAAGTTCGCTTTGAAACTTTGTCCGAACGGTATTGTAGTGAATGACAAACTCGCAGTAATGCCTGATCAGTTCCGGATGAGCTGCAAACAGCTCATCCAGCTGCTGAATCTCTGCATCGCTGATGGTATTGTCCAGCAGCTTAAGAATCAGAGTATCAATTTGCCGTCTGGTTGGATACAAATTCATTCGAGCCTCTGAATGGGTTGGGCAGATAAAGTCTTTTTGATACAGAACCGCAGCCAGTCCAGCGCCTGAGCAATATGGTTGTAAAGCGTGCTGACGGGCTGGCCGAACTGGACGGATAATTCTTTGATGGGGATATTCTCCGAAAAATGCAGTTTCAGCAGAGACCTCCGCCTGGTGTCCAGTTTTTCACAGCAGATATCCAGCGCCTTCAGGTGCGTCGAAAGTTCCTCGGAGGATTCAACCGCCAAATCGGCGACCTGTTTGTAAAACTCATTGCGGAAAAGTTTTTTTGTCTTTTCATTCCGCCGCAGGTATTCGAAGCATTTGTTTTTGGCGATGCGAATGGCCCAGGCGGAAAAGTTGGTTCCTTCCTCGAACTGGTCGAATTTCTCCCACATTGTCGCTGCGGTTTCCTGCAGCAAATCATCGGCGACGCTCTGGTTGTGAACAATCACCAGGATGATCGAGTGCAGCCGGTTCTGGATGCTCGTATACAAGCGGAAAAATTTTGCACTCTTTTTGTCCATATTTGTCCGTTCAAATCGCCCTCGTCCTGAAAAACGGCAATCCGAAGCCGCTTCCTTAAGGGATAATGAACGACCTGTGAAAAATTCTAAAAAAGAAAAAAGAGATAATATGGACAGATAAATATATCAAATTAGACTAAAACCTTATATTAAAGCAAGGAATAATCCGGTTATGTTAATCTTGTGAAAGATCGGATTGCTTATCGATAGAGTTCAACTGCCAAATCCGGATAGAGTTGGAAACGAGCTTTCCCTTTATTTGAAAACAGATAGACATAGTCCGAATTCTGTTCAGGGCAAGGGACTAAAACCCGACTGATGCATTGACGGCCGTTATTAAATAGATTTCCACAACACTATTATCTAAAAACAGATGGAGTACAGCTTGAACATTCTCCGGCAAGGGCGCCTCTCGTCCGCCTACAGTCAGCCGGTTTGCCTGTCGGGTAATCGCCAATCCATCGGTGCCGTCTTTTTGACAGCGGACAATCAAACCGCATTCGGCGGCACCGGCAGGGACAATTTTCATTTTGATTTCGAGCTGTTTTCCGTGAATGTCGAGAGGAATCCGCTGGTTTTCGAGGAGGATTTGTTTTTGATGCCAAAGCGGGCCGCGGAGAGATTTTAATTCCGGCGCCGGCATTTGGAGCAGTTCTCCCCGGCTCGTAAGGGTGAGAATCCGCGGCAGGGACATACAGCTATTCCAGCCCTTCGTGTTCTGAAACCCCCGAAGCCAGCCCAGCAGGATGCGCCGTCCGCGGCGGTCAATCAGAACGTTTGTACTGTAAAAGTCCTCACTGAAATCCGCCAGACCTCGACAGTGAGCAGTAAACGTTCCCTGTTTTGCATCGAAATCGCCGACAAAGTATTTCCACCAGCCCATACGGCGAAATCAGCATCACAAACCGTTTGCCTAAAGGAAAAAAGTTCGGGCATTCAATGCTGGGCAGTTTCGGGTCCGGATGGCGAAAGAGAATTCCCCTGTAAGTCCACGTCAGCAGGTCCCCCTGCCGGGCTTCATAGAGAAACGCCGCCGCCGGGCTGCCTTCGCCGGCCGGCAGTTGTCCGCCCAGAACCAGATAGGTTTTCCCCTCGGTGCGAAACCCAAACGGGTCCCGCCATTCATCAATCGAAAGGCCGCCGTGGTCGCCCATTTTCAGGATGGGATTGCCGGCGTATTTATCCCACACGAGCAGGTCGGGAGAACCGATGGCTGCCCATTGTTCGGGCAGCGGATGCCCGATGCTTGTATAGAAAATAAGCGGCTGGTTTGCGGAATTCAGCGTCAGACAGCCGGAGAAAACGTGCTCTTCGCCTTTTTCGCGGGAGGGCCATAAAGCAATCGGCAGATGTTCCCAGTGCACCAAATCCCGGCTTCGGGCGCGTCCCCAGTGCATCGTGCCCCACTGGTCGCCGTAAGGGTTGAGCTGATAAGAGATGTGATAGTAGCCCCTGTAATGAAGCACACCGTTGATGTCGTTCATCCATTGAGCGGGGGCGGAAAAGTGATACGCCGGACGTGTCGGGTCGGCGGCGGCCTCGGGCACCCGAGCCAGCATCGATTCCATCGCCCGAAAGACAGACGGATTAGGACGGTGCAGCTCTGTGCAGGCCGGACATTCGAACAACCTTGCGCAGCCGGTCTGGAAAAAGGCGGCGGTGATGGCAAACACAATTCATCTTAAACGCTCTGGCCGTTTTATTGATGCACTCCCTGCCGGATTATCCAATGATCAGTTTTTTCTGGATCTGCTCAAGCGGTACGCCTTTGGTCTCCGGCATCACAAACAGCACCCAAAGGAGCTGGCCGACCATACACAGTCCGTACAAGGCGAAGATTCGCCAGCCGAGCTGTTCGGCAAACATCGGAAACGTTTGAGAAATCAGGGCCGCCATAATCCAGTGGGTAAAACTGCCCAGGGCCTGTCCGCGGGCCCGAAGGGCGTTGGGGAAAATCTCGCTGATGAAGACCCAGATAACGGCTCCTTGTCCGAAGGCGTGGGCGGCAATAAAAAGGATAAAGCCTGCCAGAACCATCACCCCGCCGGCGCCGGAATAAAAGGCCCAGGCGACGATGCTCAAGCTGAGGATGTAGCCGATGGAGCCGGCCAGCATCAGCTTTTTGCGTCCGAAATGGTCGATGACCGCCAGGGCCGCCATCGTAAAGACCAGATTGGTCAGCCCGATGATGACCGACTGGGCCAGGGCGGAGGTGCCTTCCGCACCGGCCATCTCGAAAATCCGCCGCGTGTAGTAAATCAGAGCATTGATGCCGGACAGCTGGTTAAAAACGGCAATCAGCACCGCCAGCAGAATGGGTTTGAGATACTTGCGGCGGAAAAACGGCTCCTTTAAGCCGGCCGCATCGCCCGTAAGGGATTTCTGAATCGCCCGCAGTTCCTCCTCCACATTGTCGCTGTCGGCGCCAACCTGATTGAGCACGTCTTTGGCCTCTTCGAGGCGACCCTGGGCAACCAGCCACCGCGGGCTTCGAGGAACGCCGAACAAAAGGAGAAAGAATGCCGCCGCCGGAAAAGCCTCAACGCCGAACATCCATCGCCATTCCCACGTCCTCAGATTCAGCAGACTGATAATCCAATTGGACAGATAGGCCAGCAGAATCCCCAGAACGATGTTAAATTGGGTAATGGCCACCAGACGGCCCCGCAATCGAGCCGGAGAAATCTCGGCGATGTACAGCGGGGAAATTACGGAGGCCCCGCCGACCGCCAGTCCGCCGATAAAACGAAAGACACTGAAGGAAACCATCCCCCAAGCCAGGGCGCTGCCGACTGCGGAGACGAAATAGAAAATGCCGAGCACTTTGAGAATCGTCCGCCGTCCGTACCGGTCGGCGGGTTTTCCGAACAGCAGCGAGCCGATAACCGTGCCGAGCAAGGCGCTGGCAACCACCATTCCATGCCAAAAAGCAGTCCTCTGCAGAATCGGGAGAGCCCCTTCGTTTTGACCTGCGGCTGTGTCAGGACGCCCAAACCACTGCGCCGCGGAAAGATACTGGCTGTGGTAGAGCTGCTCGAGGGTTTTTTCCGCACCGGAGATGACGGCTGTATCAAAGCCGAACAGCAGGCCCCCCAGCGCCGCAACGAGAGCGCTTTTCAGCAGAATCTCTTGTTTTTTCATGGTTGCTCCTCTTTGGGGGGCATTTTGACCCCCGACGCACCGCCTCGTTTTTGTTTCCAAAAGACTTTATTAATAATTGATTGAAAGAGGGAAAACTGGAAGAAAAAGAGGAACAAATGATATAGAGAACTGGGCAGGGGCGGACTCGAACCGCCGACACACGGATTTTCAGTCCGTTGCTCTACCACCTGAGCTACCTACCCGTCGGCAACCAAGTAAAGAAAAAATAAAAGATACTCGACGGAGGGGTTGAATGCAAGGCCTTTGCTCGTTTTTTCATCGATTTTGGGGTATCGCAAAGAAAAGCTTGTTTTATCTCTTTTCCTCTGCGCTACTTACAGCTTTTCGCAGGTAAATGGCCAGCACGTCGATGTCCGCAGGTGTAATCCCGCCGATTCGCGAGGCCTGCCCGAGCGTGTACGGGCGAAAGGCCGTCAGCTTCTCTTTGGCCTCATACCGCAGGTGCGGGACCCGGAAATAATCCAGCCCTTCCGGCAGGCGGACGTTCTCAAGCCGGCGGAACCGCTCGATTTGCCGCTGCTGACGCTGGAGATACCCTTCATATTTGGCGGCAATCGAGACTGCCTCGAGGACCTGCCCGGGCAGATTCATCTGCCGAACCGTTTCGTCGCGACAGAGGTCTTCGGAAAGCGGATGACCGGGCTGCTGGAGCCATTCCCAGAGCGTCTTGCCTGAGACCCGAACCGAACGCAGATAGGCCGTCAGCTCCTCCATCTGCTTTTGTTTGGTTTGGAAGGCCTGCCAGCGGGTGTCATCCACCAGACCCAGCCGCCGTCCGAGGGGTGTCAGCCGCACATCGGCATTGTCCGAGCGGAGCGTGAGTCGGTATTCTGCTCGGGAGGTGAACATCCGATATGGCTCATCGATTTCGCGGGTCAGCAGGTCATCGAGCATCACGCCGATATAGGCCTGGTCGCGCCCGAGGACGAAAGGCTCCTGCCCGCGGATACCCAAGACGGCGTTGATGCCCGCCGTCAGTCCCAGTGCGGCGGCCTCTTCGTAGCCGGTGGTGCCGTTGATTTGGCCCGCCATAAAAAGGCCGGGGATTCGGCGGCTTTCCAGATTGATTTTCAGCTGGGTGGCCGGACAATAGTCATATTCAATGGCATACGCATAGTGAACAATCCGGGCCTTTTCGGTGCCGGGTATCAGCCGCAGCATCTCTTCCTGCACATCTTTGGGCACGGAGGTGCTGATGCCGTTGCAGTAAATCGTCGTCACAGCGCGGTCTTCGGGCTCCAGAAAAATCTGATGACGGCTCTTGTCGGCAAACCGGACGATTTTGGTTTCGATGCTCGGACAGTACCGCGGACCGACCGACTCAATCTGACCGGTAAACATTGGCGCCCGATGGAGGTTGTCGCGCAGGAGTTTGTGAACGGCCTCGTTGGTGTAGGTAATCCAGCAGGGCACCTGCGGCTGCCGGATCGAATCCGTCAGAAACGAAAACGGCACAGGGGGTTCATCGCCCGGCTGGACCTCCAGTTTGTCCAAATCCACGGTGCGTGCGTCCAGCCGCACGGGTGTGCCGGTTTTGAGCCGCCGGACGGTCAGCCCCAGCCGGTGCAGACAGTCGGACAGCTCATTGCAGGCCGGCTCGCCCAACCGCCCGCCGGGCCATTTTTCCGGGCCGCAGTGCAGGAGGCCGCCTAAAAAGGTGCCCGTAGTCAGAATCACCGCCGGTGCATGAAAGATGCGTCCGTCGGTACAGGCCAGACCTGAAACGCGTCCGCCGGCCAGAAGGATTTCGGCGGCCATTCCTTCCGCAATGTCCAGATTGTCCGCACCCTCAAGAGCGGCGCGAATCCAGTCTTTGTAGGCGTATTTGTCGGCCTGTGCGCGGGGACTTTGCACGGCGGGGCCTTTCGAGCGGTTCAGGATGCGGAACTGAATGCCCGTCGCATCAATGGCCCGGCCCATCAGGCCGCCCAGCGCATCGATTTCGCGAACCAGCTGGCCCTTGCCGATGCCGCCGATGGCCGGGTTGCAGCTCATCTTGGCGATGGTGTCGCGCGACAGCGTCAGCAGCAGCGTCCGAGCACCCATCCGCGAGGCCGCCCAGGCCGCTTCCGCTCCCGCATGTCCGCCCCCGACAACCACAATGTCATATTCGCTTTTCATCGGCCTATAAAATAACAGAAAAATCACAAAAAACCAGAACCGGTCTCCGACCCAAAACGCCCGGAAAAACAGAATACCGAGGGGGGGCTTATGGTCCGAAGGTCCTGAATGTTAGGCGGCATTCTGGAGCCGCCATGTCCTCTGCTGAGGGCTCGCTAGCTTGGCTTCATTCTGTCATCCCGTACTGATAGATTCTCCCTGTCCAGAAGCGGCTCTCTTCCGGAAGGATACGATGTTTCCCCTCCTGTCCCATTTTTTAACAGATTTGCTGTTGACAGTTTTACGGCCGAACGCTATATATAAGATATCTGAATAGGCAGGGTCTATATATAGTATTGCTGCTCGGCGACATTGCGAAAAAGAGTTTGGGGACCAACTCGTGCGCTGTCCATTCTGCAAAGAAGACCAGGATCGGGTGATTGACTCGCGCTCCAGCGAGGGAGGGCGGATTATCCGCCGACGCCGGCAGTGCCTGGTCTGCAAGCGCCGGTTTACCACTTATGAAAAAGTCGGGGAAACCTACAAACTGAGTGTCATCAAAAAAGACGGCTCCCGCGTTCCCTACGAACGGGAAAAGATTATCGCCGGTCTTCAGAAGGCCTGCTACAAGCGCCCGGTGTCCGCCGAACAGATGCAGGAGATTGCCGACAAAATCGAAGAAGAGGTCTTCCGCAATTTTGACAAAGAGGTCTCCTCGCGGTTTCTGGGCGAGGCGGCAATGCGCCACTTGCGGAAGGTGGATAAAGTAGCTTATATCCGTTTTGCCAGCGTCTATCGAGAGTTCAAAGACGCCGGCGAGCTGCTGGATGAGGTCCATCAGGTTCTTCAGGAGCCGGATCTATCGGACCAGCCTGGCTTGTTCGGACAGTCATAAAGAACGGCTTTCGCCGAGCCGTTCGGCTGTTTAACCTCTGTCGAAAGGAATCGCCATGCGTGTGCGGGTGATGAAAACCGACGGGACCGCAGAACCCTACCTTCATACCAAAGTGCTCGGGACGTTTCATCATGCCCTCAGCGCCGCCGGAGAGCCGAATCTGTATGCCGCCGAGCAGATGGCCCAGGCTGTCACATACTACCTGCACAGCGGTTCCTCCGGCCGGACCGTCACGTCGGATGAAATTCATCTGATGATTCAGGCGGTCCTGCACGATACGGGACATTGTGCCGCTGCGGAAGCCCTCAATCAGCATCGAATGCAGCGAAAGCTGCTGCGCAAGCGCATCGAGGTCATCAATGATTCCGCACACGAAAGCCCTTGCGTTTCAGCCTGGAGCAAATCCGTGATCGTCGAGCATCTGATGCGTCGGCATCATCTGAACCGTCCGCTGGCGAGGGCTATCGCCGGTCAGGTCGAAGAAAAAGTGTTTCGGATGGAAATACTCCGCATCCGCCGAGAGCTCATCCGCCAGCTGGTGGAAAACGAAACCGAAGCTTTGCTCCGGGCGGATGAACAGCTCAATATCACACTGTAAACACTATTCAGGAGTCATCTTGTCTCGATAAAACTTGTCGGCTTTTCTCTCCGAAGAAATCTGCAAACCTCCCTTTCAGACACCTCGTAGAGAAAAAGGCGGAACATGATTGATTGGCCGGCTTGCTTTTTTGTACAATAAAACTGTCACCTCCGAGCTCCCTGCTGCGTCAAGAAAAGACCGGGACGGTCTGAAACCCGAAAATCGGATACGGACCGAGCAGTCAACAAAATATGCGGAGGACAAAACCATGACGGCAATTCATTCCCATCCCTGGACGTCGGCGTGGACCCATCTGGCACAGGAATATGCATCCAAACTGAAACGTCAACCGCTCCTGTGGCTGTTTATCCTGCTGGGGCTGATTTCCTTCGGTGTGTTCATCTATTATTTCCTTGCGGAACCTCATCCGGAAGCTCTGTGGCATTCCTTTTTTCAGTAAATCATTTTCTCCACCCATCATACAGCAAGGAGGTGCTTATGAATGTGATCGATTATCTGAACCAGCAGCAGGCAAAGTACGAAATGGTTCGCCACAAACCGGCTTATACCGCCGAGCAGCTGTCCCGCGTAGAGGGTCTGCCTGCCCCTCAGGTGGCCAAGACGGTGGTTGTGGAAGCGGACGGGCGTTTTTATCTGTGTGTGCTTCCGGCGGACCGAAAGATTGATTTTGTCGAACTCCAGAAACACCTTCACGTGCAGCAGGTGCGATTGGCGGACGAAGACCAGATGGCCCTGCTGTTTCTGGATGCGGAGGTCGGGGCGGAAGTTCCTTTCGGCCATTTGTACAATCTTCCGACCTTGCTGGATCAGTCTCTTTTGAAGGATGAAGAGATTTCTTTTCTGGCCGGTCAGCATGATGTTTCCATTCATATGAAGATGGAGGATTATCTACGGCTGGCGGAGCCGACGATTTTGAAATTTTCTTATCCGGCTGACAGAGAACGGCTCCTGGACCCATATTTCTTCGATCCGTACAGGGACAGTTTCTTCCCCTCGTAATCCAAGGCCTGTCCTGACATTCGGAAGATTTCCGGATTTGCGGAAACGGCCGGCGGACCCATAAAAGGACACACAGCGGCCGCAGCGCAGAAAAAAAGCCGCCGTTGCGAAACCGAAACGGCGGCTGAATCTGCTGGGCGTGATATTACTGCTGAGGCTGCGGAGCGGGAACCTGCTGCATGCGCATCTGCTGCATCATCTCCATCTGCTGTTCAAAGGCCTGTTGCCGGGCCTGCTCCTCCGGTGACCATTCAATCTTGGCGGCGGCCCGAAGCCGGGCTTTGAGGGCCTGCCAGGTTTCCATCTGCTTCTGGTCTGTCAGACGCTCCATTAAACCTTCTTTGACTTCTTCGAAGGGCTGGGTGCCGGCCTGTTTATAACCGGTTCTCTTGATGATGTGATAGCCGAACTGGGTTTCGACGATGTCGCTGATTTGGCCGTTCTCGAGAGCAAAAGCGGCATCCTCAAAGGGCTTGACCATCTGGCCGCGCGGGAAGGTGTACTCGCCGCCGCGGTCTTTGGAGCCCGGGTCTTCCGAATATTCTTTCGCCAGCGCGGCAAAATCCTCGCCCGCCCGTGCCCGCTGAAGGATGCCTTCCATTTTCTGCCGAATCTGGGCTTTTTCCTCTTCGGTCTTGCCCTGCGTGCGAAGCAGGATATGGCTGGCGGTCACCAGTTCGGGCTGAGCAAACTCCTCCTGATGTTCATCGTAATAGGTTTTCGCCTCTGCCTCCGTGGCATTCAGATTGCCCATTTCGGACTTCATCAGAGCATCAACTTTGGCGCGGGTCAGGAATTGTTCTTTGACATCCTCCACGGTCATTCCGGCGGCGGCAATCTGTTCCGTCATTGCTTCGAGGGTCAGGCCGTTTTCTTCCGCAAACTTCTTCATTTCCTGCTCGGCCTGCTCCGGCGTAACCTGAATATTTTTCTCTTTGAGGGCCATATCAATCAGAACCAGGTCCACGAGCATCTCCGTGACCTGCCGGCGCGTCTGGTCGCGAAGCATCTGAATGCGCTCCTGGGGCACCTCCATTCCCGGCGGAACCATTTTCAGGCGGGCCTGCATCCGCTTTTCGACTTCCTGAGTGACTTTGGATTCCATGATGGCCTGCCCATTGACTGTGACAACTACGGCATCTGCAGCCGGAGCCGGAGCAGCCTTTTCGGCGGCTTGTTTGGATGATGCAGCGGGCGCAGGGGTCGCGGCCGGCTGAAGCTGGGATTTTTCGTCTTTGCAGCCTGCAAGGACAGCGATGCCAGCCAGAGCCGTCCACAGGGCAAGCGGCCTAACCAATTTCATAACCCTTTTCCTTTCATAGTCTTGCAATATATTTCTTCCTGTTTGCAAATCTACAAAAAAAACAGACTACCCATTTGCTGCCGAATAATCAAGGAAGATATTTTTTTTGCAGGGCGTGCCCACGAGGCTATGCAGCTGACACCTTTATATGTAGTAAATTGATGATGTCATCATCGTTTTGCTGCATTCCATGTGAAATCGAGGACTTTTGAATGCTGATGTTTTTTACAGATACACTTTATCCATTAGGCGCGGGAAAGCGATGCATTGGCGGATATGCCGTTCGCCGGTAATCCAGGCAACGGTGCGCTCTACGCCCAGCCCGAAGCCGCCGTGCGGAACGGAGCCGTATTTGCGCAAATCCAGGTACCACCAGTAGGTCTGCGGGTTGTATCCTTCCTCTTGAATCCGCTTGAGCAGCCGGTCATAGTCATCCTCGCGGACGGAGCCGCCGATAATTTCTCCAAAACCGGCCGGTGCCAGCAGGTCAAAGTTTTCGACGACGCGTTCGTTCGAGCGGTCGGCCTTCATATAAAAGGCCTTGGCTTCTTTGGGATAGTGCGTCACAAAGACGGGTTTTTCGTGCATCAAAGACAAAATAGTTTCATCCGAGCCGCCCAAATCCTTGCCCCAACGGAAGGAGGCTGCCAGTTCGGCGTGCTTGGGATTGTTCTGGATTTTCGTTTCCAGTTCGTCCAAATCGCTGCGGATTTCGACGATGCGGCGAGCGTTTTTCTCTTGCTGCCATTTTTTCAGACCCCCTTTGTTCTCCTGCTCCTGGAGCTGGGTAAGTTCTTTTTCGAGAGCTTCCTTTTGGGCCTGAAACTCAGACAGCTGCCGCTTCATAAACTCCTGCGCTGCCGGACTGGTGAGGATTTCGGCGGCCTGGGTGTAGGTGAGCCGAACAAACGGCGGCTGGACCTTTTCGAGTCCGGCGATGTCGGCACCGAGCATCTCCAGCTCCGCGCGGTTATCAGACAGGACCCGCTGCACAATCGAAACAACCAGACCTTCGGCCAGTTCCAAAAGGCCGTTCAAGTCAATATAGGCGACTTCGGGCTCGACCATCCAGAATTCAGTCAGGTGCCGGCGGGTCTTGCTTTTTTCCGCGCGGAAGGTCGGGCCGAAGCAATAGACTCGCCCGAAACTCATTGCCGCCGACTCCAGATACAATTGCCCCGTCTGGGTCAGATGCAGGGGCTGGCCGAAGTAATCAACCTCAAAGAGGGTCTGTTCGCCCTCGCCGGCAATCGTGGTAAAAATCGGGGTATCCACAAGGATAAAGCCCCGGTCGTTAAAGAATCGCCGGATGGCGTCGATGACAGTATGGCGGATGCGTCCGATGCACCAGGGCCGGCGGCTCCGCAGATGGAGATGGCGGTTCTGAAGAAGAAAATCGATGCCATGCTCTTTGGGGGTAATCGGGTAGTCTTTGGCCGCCTGATGGATTTGGGCATCCGCGACAAGCAGTTCGTAGCCGCCCGGGCTGCGCGGCTCAGCCCGAACGATACCCGCCACCGACAGGGACGATTCCTGCCCCAGATGCTCGAGGGCTTCATAGAGGTCATCGGGGATTTTGCCTTTTTCGACGACGCACTGGCAGAAACCTGTGCCGTCCCGCACAATCAGAAACTGGACCTTGCCGCTGGGCCGGCTGTTGTAGAGCCAGCCGTTCAGACAGACTTCTTGGCTGAGATGATTTTGTAAATCAGCGATACGAACGCGTTTTGTCATTTGGATACTCTTTTCTATTCGACTATCTGCCCGAAAGTAATCAAATTTCTTTGGTTTTATCAAGCATCTGCTGCGAAAAGATGTCATAGTCGTCTGTGCCGGGCGTCGGCCAGTACAGGCGGTCATCTTTGCCCTCTTTTAAATTATTGACGCCCATATCATCCCCTTTGTTTGTCCCAATACTGTACAGGCGAAAGCCGTTTTGTGTCGGCACATAAACAAACGGCTCGCCGCTGACGGGGTCCAGCCAACCTCGCCGGGTGGACAGTTCCTCAAGATTCTGCGGCCACCGGTCGTTCCGGAGATAAAAACGCCTCAATTCCCTCAAAAGGGCCATTGCCTGCCGCAGGGCCCTCTGCTGACGGTTTCGGCTGTTAAGGGGATAATAGAAGCTCACCTGCTGTTTGGCATACCAATCCACCAGAGAACGGCTGTTGAGTCCCCGCTTCCAGAGCGGCTGGATATCCACCCACTCCAAATCTTTTCCCGCCTCGGCCATTTGTGCATAACGGTCATAGCGTTCATCAATCAGGTCGGCGACCGCCTGCGGCGAGGCCGGCATGCTGAACCACAAAATCAAAACCGCCAGCTTGGTAAATTGTTCCGTAGCAAACAGCCGATAGCGCGGATAGCCGAGCACCTCATGGAGCCCCAGTCCGATATCCCGGGACAGGCGGGCCTGCCCTCGGGCATTCTGCTGGTAAAAAACAGCGGCGATATTGCGGGCCAGAAGTTTTTCCCGCCGGAGAATCCGGGGCCAGTTGTCCTCCCACATCGGGTCAGTCTGCCGAAGGGTTTCGTCAATCTCCCGCAGCATCGGCTCCGTGCACTCCTCCACAATCATCCGGGAAAGGACTCGTCCGGCGGCTTCCTCCAGATAATACCCGCTCGCCTGGTCCAGAAGCGTTCCCTGCTGATAAAAATGACGGGCTATGTGAACAATCGTAAGCTGTTTTTCGAGCGCCGGCCGGAGCCGGCCGCAGGCCAAATCGCGGTTGGCCGAGCGGAGCAGGATGCTGCACCAGGCCTTCAGGACCTTGATGCGAAGCTGCTGTTTTTGATAACGAACCGGATCACCGGGCACTTCAAAACGGCATTCAGGTTTGCGGGCATTTTCTATCAGCTTCTGGAGAGTCGGTTCGCATTCATCCATCCAGCGGCTTAAGGCGGGAAACTGCTCCGGTTTCCAGGGGCCGGCATAGGAGAATTGGTCTTCAAATTCTGAATAAGAATAGGAAAAAACCGATTCACTGGTCTTTTCCACCAGCGAGGCGTAAAAGTCGGCGGCATTCTCCGGGATATTATCTATCGGCTCGATCGCAAATGGGTACGTCATCCACTCTACCGAATCGCCGTCGGGAATCTGAATCCATATCCAGACGGATACAGCGGCGACAGCCATAACAGCCCAGCACCATTTCTGACTTTTTCGAGGGACAAAAACGGAAACAAGCGGAATGAGTGCCAGCAAAAGCACAATTTTTATCGGAATATGAAGGGCAAGTCCGATAGAACACAGAAGAGAGCAAAGAAAAACGGCCGACCAGCGAACGATGGCCGCCGCCAGATGCCAGCTAAAGATAATCGCCCTCCAGAATTTTCTCCAAAGTATCCCGATCATACAAGCGGCTATCCTATCTCTCTGAATACATTTTCACAAGAACCCTTTTCTTTCGAAAAGAACCTATCTATAACCCTATGAATTACAAAGCCATAGAACAGTTTTACAAAAAATCTTAACAAATTCTTATTTTTTCTATCAATCAAAGGGGAATCTTAGACGCCTATATTTTAGGAAAGGAAGACGGAGAATGCCCTTCCTTCTCTGGACGAAAGAATTGCTGGGAATCTTTAGAGGCATAAAGAGTCTGGATAGGGCTATTCCGGATACATAAACGCCGGATATTATTCAGAGGGTTCTTTGAAAAAAGAGAGGTGAATCGGAGAAAACGGAGAAAAAAGGGTTGCTTTTTCCGGCGGATTTTTCGTAAAATGCTTTCTTTTAAAGAGATAGAAGCAATAACACGGAGTTAGCATTGTGGGGTCGGAAAAGAATACGCCGCCGGAACAGCAGGCCGAACTGCGGAATCGTGCCGATCGTGTGTTTTTGGAGCACGAGGACTTTATCCGCTCCGTGATTCGGTTTGCGATTCAAAACCCCTCCGATTGGGATGATTTTTATCAGGAGCTGTATCTTTCTTTTGTTCTGGACCCGCCGACCGAGGAGATTCTAAAACCCCGCAATTTCTTTTATCATCTGGTGTTCAAACGGGCCGGCGACTGGTATCGAAATCAGTCTCGAAGACGAAAAGTTCTCCAGAAATTTTATCGCCAGGCCCAGATAGACCCCAAACAGAAAGAAACGGAATCGATTGTCTCCGAGCGGGAAGAGATTGCGGTTTTTTTCCGACGGGTTCAGGAATCCTTACAAACCAACGAAGGGCGGGCCATTCTGTACCGCTACAAAGACCACTATTCGCTGAAGGAAACGGCGTTAAAACTGGGCGTCAAGCCCGAGACCGCAGCCCGCTACATCTGCAGCGGTCTGAAAAAACTCAGGGAAATGTTTTATAAAAAAGAAGGATGACCGTATGAAAAAGGAGAGCAAACATATCTGTGGGCAGGCGGCCGAGTTCTATTATGATTACCTGAACGAGCCGTTGGAGGTTCCGGCATCCGTTCGGGAGCATATCGAACGGTGCTTCGATTGTCGAGAGGAACTGGACCGCCTGAAAGGGATTTTGAATCCCCCTCAAGCAGCCGCTTGGTCCGTCCGGTCGGACCTTCTGCGGTGCCAAGTACCGCTGTATGAACAGTGGGTCGGGTGCCGCGAAGCCAAACCGTTTTTGCCGCTTCTGGCCGCCGGGGAACTGGTTCCATCGGTCCCGACGCCGGCGGCGGCACATCTGGCCCATTGCTCGTTATGCCGGCGGGACTTGACAGCCCTGAAGGCTCTGTCGATGACGGCGAAGCAGGCCCTGACAGCCGCCCGTGTCCTGAGCGGGGACAAGGACATTCGTGTACCGGCTGCCGGTGCTTGTGCCGAGGTTCTGAAGGCGATGGAGCATCGAGCGGATTCCGATGTTCTGACTAAACTGAGCCGCAATCCGGATGGAATCTTCCAGATTGCCGTCGCCCAGCGGGCTGCAAGGCCTCAGCAGGCGGCAGCAGTCAGACGGCGGCCTTTCGGGTGGCTTCGCTATGCCGCTGCGGCGGTGCTGCTTATCTCGGTGTACCTGCTTTGGCAGGTTCGGCCGGTGCGCGGTCTGGATATCAGCGAAGTGTACCGGCTTCTTGAGCAGCCTGTCAATGCGGCGATTACATCCTATCCGCAGGACAATCAGAATCTGATTATCGCCTCCCGTGCCCTCGAAGAACAGCAGCCTTTTCAGGAAATCTGGATTTCCAATTCTCTGGGTGTTTATCTGTTCATCGGCAAGGATTCCTCGGTACTGTGGGACCTGAACCGAAATCAAAAATGCATCAAAACAGCCGCCGGAATTGAACAGGTCCTCACCACCCAGCCCGTTGAAAAATTTAAAATTCTCTGGGCTCTCCTTCCGTTCCGCTGTCCATCGGAACTGCCGGACAAATACAAATGGAAAATGGTTCGTCCGGAGGCGGTGCCCGCGCCGAATGTTCAGGTTTATGACCTCACCTGGACGGATTTCTCCGCACTGGGCTATCCAATTGAACGGCGATGGCGCGGGTATCTGGACACCCGGACCAAACTCCCGGTTCGAATTGACTGGTGGGAGCGACTGGAGAGCCATCCGTTTCAAAAGGTCTCGACGACGCTGATTCGCTATCCGCAGGAGGCAGAGGTTTTGAGCCGAATCGCCGCAGAAGGGTTTGATTATCGGCCGGCCGTCCAAAAATAGGAGGGCTTCAGATTCCCCTCCAGGGCCGCCTGAACGGCAAAGCGCTCGGCCTTTTCGGCGGCAACATGCCCGTCCGCATAGGCAATGGAAGATTTAGCACGCGGATGACGTCCGTCGACTGCATCCGTCTGCTGTTCCGGATGAATGATGCGGATGCGGTTTATCTTCAGACCCGGAAAATAAAAAGAATCATAGCGGAGCGGATTGAAGTCAAAAGGGTTGGGCAAGCTGGAGGCGGCCTTCCAGCTGATTACACCGTATCCGGAATCCGTATAGAGCATCTTTTCGGAAGGACGAAGAATCTGCTCCTTGCTCATCGGAAGTCCCTGAAACTCGCCGGAATCGGAAACGGAGGCCCATTTGGCAACCGCCAGATTGATTCCGTAATTGGACCAGAGCACATTTTCCTGGAATGGGCTGTTCATCGGCCGACGGGCCGGACACCAAAGAATTCCTCCGGCGGAACGGTCCACTTCCAAAAAATCGAACCACCACCACCCCGGCCGGTCATAAGTCGGATGACCGGCAAATCCAGACGCCGGCGCTGTCTGCGTACAGGAAGAAAGACTGCAGAAGCCCTGCGGATACCGGCGGTAGGTGTGGACGTAGATTTCTGTAATAGCAGCCAGCTGCTTTAGATGCGCCGAGCACAGAAGCAGTTGCCCTGAGCGGCGGCTGGACTGAAGGGTCGGAAAGACCATTCCGAGCAGCAAAAGCAGCAGAGCCGCCGTCACAAGGACTTCTATTAGGGTCAAACCTCTCCTGCCTCTCATAAAAAGACAGGATACCCGCTGACGTCTGAACAGTCAAGAAAAACCGCTACAAACAGGCCCGAATGTACGTGGTGTACCACTCCGAAACCTGGCAGAAACCAAACAGAGACGGGTGATTGACACACAGCGCTGAGTCCATTCCATCCATCGGTCTGCCTTCGCAAAAGCCCCCGTTGACATCCTCCACACAGCCGTAGCGGGGATAATAAATATAGATTTTCCCATAGCAGATAAATCCGCCGACGGGGACCGGACACGGAATCCAGTCATCATTCTGAATCTTCTGGGTGCAGGAATAGGTCTCATACTGTTCGCCGTCTCCGCCGAGGATTTCATACAGACGCATCGGATCGAGGGTGCGCAGCTGGGTCGGCAGACGGTTCGGAGAATCGGCCACCAGCAGGGCTGTTCCGTCCTTCCAGTCCCTGATAAAGTCGTCGAACTGCCATTTCCAGTAAAATTTTCGGCTGCTCAAATCAATTGTCCAGACGAACTGGCTGTCGATGCGGTCCACAATCAGATAATGCTGCTGGTTCGGCAGATGAACGATAATCCCGCAGTCCGACAGACCTCGAAGGGTTTCGAGATCGGTCTGCACGGCCAGACAATACAGGCCGGCCTGTTCGAGCCTCTGTTTAACCTCGTGCAAACTGGTCATCGGCTGTTCGGAAGCCGCAGCAGAGGCCGCACGCGGCGCTGTTCCCGGCAGCACGGAAGCGGCAAACCGGCGTTTGAGCATCTGAACCGCGGCAGAGGCGCAATCCGGCTGCCCCGAGCCGGACCTGCTTTGCGACAGTTTTTCGGACAGGAGTTCCGCAACGGGCGCCTGCCGGCGGGTGTAATACAGCAGCGACTCTTTGCCCGGTCCGGGATGCACTTCGACAAGCGTTCCGTCTTTAAAAGGGGCGGTCAAAGCCTCTTTCGACGGAACCGCCGCCTGAATCTCTGTAAAGACCCAGTCTTCGTAGGAAATCAACTCCGGCTCCGCCCCGGTTTTGGCATGCCGCTCGGTTCGAATCGCCCGGGGCACCCATCGTCCGCCGACCTGAATATAATCTGAATACGTCGTGCTGATCCGAGCAGCGGGGCTGTCAAGGGTCACGGATAAGACCGCATAATCTTTGGACGGGTCCAGCAGCATTACACACTCCAGAGGCGGCGTAATCTTCTGATAAACAAAAGACAGACGAAGAACGGTCTTGCCGTCCCTGTCTTCCTCCCGAACCGTCGGCTGGCGAGACTGCAGGGCAGAGAGGGCGTAATCGCCGTATCCCCAGGGGATAATCTCAGCAGTCAGAGGACCCCGCAGCGAGACCATCGAGGCATCCGGCTGTTCCGAGACAACCGCATAGTCCATCGTGGGATAATACCGGATGTAGCGCTGTCCGTCCCAGACAAAGACGCGATGGCGGTTGGCCGCTTTATCCGGCACGCGAAGAGGCTTTTGTCCCGGTCTCATCGGCTGCGGAACCGACTGCTCATCGCCTTCGAGGATGATTTCCCATCGAAACCGCTGCCCGTCGAAAATGATGCTTTCCTCCGACTGGGCCAGCCAGTCATCGGCCTGTCGATACTGAAGGTGTTTGACGCGGATGTGCCCGGCTTCAATCCAGTACTGACGAGGCGAATCCGTCAGCGTGCGAAGCAGGGTTTCCGTTTCCGCCGATGTCCACACTCGCCCGGCTGCGGAAACTGCACACAAAAGCAGCAGTCCCGCCGTGAACTTTTTCCCCCAATCTTCTGCTCCTGTCATTAAACAATTTGTTCGATTCATATGCTCGAATTCCTTACTTTCTCAACAAAGTCATCCCATTGTTCTTCGCTGATTTGCTCGCGAATATCCGGGTTTTCCTCCCAGATCGTCTCCAGAAACTCTATGGCCTCTTCGACGGCCATCTCCGGCACCGGACCGGACTGGTTTTCGGGCGGAATCGAAGCGGATTGGTACGTCTGTCCGCCGGATGCATTGGACTGCATCGGGTCCACCTGATGGATAAGAATGCTGTGCCGCCTGCTGGGAACATAACTGGAATCGATCAGTTCGAGCAGGACATCGCCCGGTTCGGAAGCGGTATAGAGGAAACTGGCGACAGCTCCGTCCTCAACAGGTTCTCCGAAACTGACGGCAAAAAAGACGATGCCTTCCGGCTGAGTTTCGCCCGGCCCCCAATAGTCAAAGAAGGTATAACGCGGTTCGGCCAGCAGTTCCGCGGTGGATGATCCCGGATTGTTGGGGTCATACTCGGTGTTGTCAATCCAGCCCAAGTCCGTGTCGGAGATGGCTACTTCCAGGTAAATCAGACGGACTTCCTGTTCGAGCGAGGTTTTCTGAATATAGAGACGGACGCTTTCCCCGACGGCAAGGGTGATTTCATTGGCATCTTCGGCATCGGTTAGACGGTAGAACACGTTGTACTCAAAACCGGCTGAAGGCGGAAGCGGCGGCTGCCAGCCGGGCATCCCGCGGAGCCAGTGTTCTGATAACAGCGTCAAATCCGCCAGTCCCACAAGCCCATCCCAATCCAAATCGGTCTGAGCACACCAGTCCGGAGCTGAACATCCTTCTTCGAGCCAGTAGGATGCAAAGTGCGCAAAATCTTCCAGATTGACCAGACCGTCCGCGGTAAAATCGCGAGAAGGGGTGTTTTCCAGCACCAGCGTCTGGGCCGGTACATACCAGCTGTTCGGGTCTCCTGGGGTGTAGTCGTAAAACTCGAGCGTACAGGAACCGGGACGCAGGGCCTGGTAATCAACCACAAACCAGTTTCCTGCGTTCGGGTCCAGCGGCTCGGTATAAAAATCAAATCCGTAAAGAGAGGAATCTTTCCAAAGCATCGCGCGGGCCTGGGGACCGGCATCGAGAAAACAGCTGTCCGGATAATGTCGAAGGACCGGTTCCGTGCCTCGGCCGATAAGACGGCCGCGAAGGCGGTCTTGCCCGCGCAGGAAAAGCCCCCCCTGCCAGGGTTCGTTTGCATCCGAATAAATAAGAATCGAAATCGGCTGGCCGAGAAAGACCTCGTTGGTTGTCCGCGGCATCAGAGTATCCGGGTCAGCCAACCGAAAAAAGACATCGCCCGCTGCCCATGCAACCATAATAAGATATACCAGACACAATAATGCTCGTTTCATTTTGCCAACTCCTGCGTATCGTCTGCTTAAAAAGCTTAAAAAAGGAATCCTTCCGTGACAAAACTGTGATGGCTGTCGTTATCACCCTCCGCACCACTGAGGCAATCCTCCCTGGCCTGCTGATTTCTCTATAATAGTCGTCTGCCGAAGGGAGGGCATTGATGGGCCAAAAAGAAAAAAAGTAAAAAATTTTTACTAAAATTTGACATTTTTTCTATCAATGCCCCTCACTTCTCAAACGCCTTTATTCCAGCAGAATGACTGTGAAAGGGTTACTTTTTGCATGGGGATACCCCCTATGGCGGCAGAAGATGTCAAAGCAGAGAAATCCAAAGTGGGGGGAAAGGGGGGATATTTCGTATATACTGGATAATCCAGACCCTCTACTACTTATATATTCCGCCATTTTCTTGACTTTTTTGTTCCTTTTGTTTATAAAATGAGTGGATTTTTGGGTAGAGAAAATTCAAATGAGGCAAAAAGGGGGTCTGCGGCTATTACATCCTTCTTGAAATACTTTTTTTGTTTCGTTCTGCTTGTCTTGACCGGCTCTGTTCAGGGCAGGTTAATTGCCTTTTACCCATTCGACGGGTCGTTTGAAGACGCCTTGGGTGACCCGCAAAAAACGTTCGTTCCGGCGAACAACCCCGGATTTGTCCCAGGCCTGTATGGACAAGCCGTCTCGTTCAACGGAATTGACCAGACTGCCGTAACCACCTCCTTTGTTGTACAGGATTTCAGCATACTCTTTTGGATTCAGACAACCGATTCGCAGCCGGGCGGCAATCGAAAGTTCTGGAACGGCAAAGGCATTCTCAGTGCCGACTACGAAGGATGCACCAACGAAATCGGCGATTGGGCTGTCTGCCTGGAGAATACCGACAAAGCCGGATTCGGAATCGGAGGGTTTTGTGATGATGTGTACGATGTCCTCTCTTCGACACCAATTAACGACGGACAGTGGCATTTTGTCTGCTGCACGCGGAACGGAACCACCGGTGAATACAAAATTTACGTCGATGAAGGCCCCGCGGAAGAGACCTATTCGCTCACGCCGGTCTATCCCCGAAAGCCGCTTCCGCTGTATCTGGCTTCCACAGGCGGCGAACCCGGTAAGTTCCTGAATGCACAGATTGACCAGCTGGCCGTCTTTGACCATGTGCTGACACAGGCGGAAATTGATAGGATTCGCCTGCACGGAATTCATCCGCCCCTGAAAGCCGTTCGCATAAGCCCCTTGCCGGAATCCCCTGTAGCCAGCCAGGTTCTGCTTCGATGGACACACCCGAACCGGGTGGAATCCTACAGACTTTATCTGGATACAGACCCGGCTCGGGTCGCCGAACCCAACCTTCCGGCGGTTCCGATGCTCATAGGCGGGCTTGAGATTGCGCCGGCTTCTTCGTCAGACCCGAACGGCTCGTTTCTTTTTGACGGCGTGGAACCCAACCAAACCTACTACTGGCGTGTGGATACCCTCGTTATCGAACCCAACTGGCTGTGTGTGATTCCGGACACCAACGAACCCTGCTGGAATCTTTACACCTGGGTCAAAGGTGATATCTGGTCGTTTTCGTCCTATCCGGAATGGCTGACGTTTTCCGGCACACTCGAAGACCGTTATGTCCTGCCGGACCTGACGACACTGCGGATGCCGTCGGCGCCGCAGGTGGAATGGTCCATGGAAGCCGTATCCGCCCGGCCGATTCTCACATTCCAGTGGCTTTGCAACGGACAGCCGCTTCCAATCAACGAGACAAAATACACCGAAGAACGCCCCATAGAGACCTCTTTTCACATCCTGAGCCGATTGACGATTCACAATGCAGACGAGCAAGACGAAGGCGTTTATTGGGTTCGAGTAATTTTGGACAACCTGGAAGAGTATGAGTCAGCCCCGGCGTCTTTGTATGTTTCCTCCGAACGGATTGTGCATCGATGGAGTCTGAATGAGAATCTGGAGGATTCCGTCGGGGATGCCGATGCCTCCGCCATGGACCCGCTCGGCGGGCGGATTTCTCTGGAGAACGGGGCGGCGGTTTTTGCATCGGAGGAGCGCCTTTCCGGCGACCCGAATGCTCACTTCATCGATTTGCCCAACGGTCTGCTGTCTGCTCTGGGCAACAATCTGACACTGATGGCGTGGTTTACCGCGGAGAGCGCCGCCGCCAATCAGCCGGTTTTCAGCTTTGGAATCAGCGAGGAAGGAGAAGGTCAGAGCGGCACGCCCGCCGGCAGCCGGCATCTGATGCTCACGCCGCAAAACGGGCATCCGACACACCCCAAGATGGTGTTTGAAAGCCGATTGGGTCAATTTGTACAGGCCCTTTCGGCTCCGCCTGCACCGCCGGGTCAGGAAATCTGTGCCGCCGTAGTCTGGAGCAGCCCGGAGCAGACCATGCGGCTTTATGTCAATGGGCAACTCAAAGACACGGCGAATCTGAACGGCCGTCTGTCGGATTTGGATGACCGGAACAATTGGTTGGGGCGCTCGCAGGTCGCGGTGCATCCTCTATTTACAGGGCGGATTAACGAACTGCGAATCTATAATGTGCCGCTATCCGAGCCGTGGATACGGGCCTTGTATGAGAACGGACCGGACAGCGACCCGCTGGAGGCCGACCCCTGTCTGACGGCCAATCCGTTCGATGCCAACAGGGACTGCATTGTGGATATTGCCGATTTTGCCGTTTTTGCCGAAAACTGGCTCTGGTGCGGCCGGCTTTCCTGTCTGGAATAATCCCGATTTTCCGCAAAATATCCGGAATTCCCTCTTGCCGAAACGTCGGAAATGAGTATAATTCTGCGCTCCTTTAGATACAGGACAGAATAAATCCAAAAAATATCTAACGCGGAAAGCGGAGCAGCAGCCTATGGAAAATCATCGCAAAAGTTTAATCAAGCGGGCCCGCAAGCACGGGTTTCGGGCTCGGATGCGGACAAAAAAAGGCCGTCAGACTCTGTCCCGGAAGCGCCGGGTCGGACGCAGCACCAACGTCAAACGGAGCTTCAGTTAACGGCTTTGAAAAGTAGATGTCTCGTGCACCTGCTCCCGCTGGGGGGATTGCGCCCTTCACCGGTCAAAGCGTGACGGGTCGTTTTCCGGCGAGCGCTGGTCGGGCGGCGGAGTTTGCAGGTATCCCCGCCGGTAAAACCACCGCATCAAACCCCGCCGCAGCTGCCGGAACGGCCAGGCCAGCCCCCGATGAATCCGAATCCATATGCTTTTGCGATAGCTTTCCTGCCGCTCCTGCGGGCTCATCAGGTCCGGTCGAAGCCGCCGCTTGTGCTTGAGCAGATGATAGCGGTCCTCCCCCTGCAGCAGCCTGCACAGTCGACCGTTGCGGCTGAATATCATGGAAATCTGGAAATCAATCAGATAGGGCCGCCCGTCGCGTCCGACCAGGATATTTCCCCGCTTGTTCAAATCGACATAACAGAGGCCGCGCCGGTGCAGCCGCTCGAGCAGATGCGACAGCTGGTCAAAAAAATCATCCGGAATCGGCGGCTTTTCATCCAGCGACTTCCCTTCGATATAATCATACAGAAAACCCGTCTGCCCCCATCGCCCGACCAGATGCGGCACCTGGTCCATATCCTGCAGGCGTTCGAGAATCTCCAATTCCCGCCGGCACAGCCGCCGCCCCAGCCACAGAAGCCCAAACCCCAGAAACGGCTGCATCCGAGCCGCTTTGAGCACCTTCAGGGTGCCGACCTCGGGCTTGTCGGCCAAAACGGCTTCATACAGCCCTGTGGCCGCAAAGAAATCATGCTTGAAGGTGCGAAGGAGCCGATACCGCCGGCCGTCCACCGTAATTTCCTTCGGCAGACCTTCCTGTCCGCAGGCATATAAATCGGATTTGAGCCGCTTGAACATCTCGTCCTGAATCCCCTGTGTCAGATTGGGCTGTGCTTGCTATTGGCAGCGGCGGAATTCATCCCGCAGGGCCTCCAACAGCCGCTCGGCGGGCACAACAGCCGTTCGAACCCCCTGCCGATACAAAAAGCCCTTGCCTTCGGCGGCACAGACGGCGATGTCCGCATCCGCCGCTTCGCCCGGGCCGTTGACCACACAGCCCATCACCGCTACGCGAATGGGCTTGTGCAGATGCGTCAGTTCCTTTTTAACCTTGCGGGCCAGCGCGGACACATTGATGCGGCACCGCCCGCAGGTCGGGCAGACAATCAGCTGCGGGCCGGTCGGTTCCTGCAGCCCCAGCGAAAGAAGAATCTGACGGGCAATTTTGACTTCCTCCACGGGGTCGCCGGCGGCACTGACGCGGATGGTATCACCGATGCCCTCCGCCAGCAGCGCCCCGAGCGTCACCGCCGAAGGAACGGCGGCATCCTCCGGAAGGCCGGCGTGCGTGAGTCCCAGATGCAGCGGATATTCAAAATCCTTCGCCAGAATCCGATTGATTTCAATCGTCCGCACCGTGTCGGCGCTCTTGGCGCTGAGAACCAGATTGTCAAAGCCGGCCTTCTCAAACAGCCGCACATAGCGGGTCATTTCCGTACGCATCAGACGCACACGGCGGTCCATTGCCGTATCCCCGCTTTTTAAGTCGCGAATGCTCGCTTCATTGACGCCGATGCGGATGGCGATGCCGTGCCGTTTGGCACAGTCGATAATCCGCAGGATGTCGCGGCGGTCCTTGATATTGCCCGGATTGAGCCGAATCTTGGCGGCGCCGGCCTCAATGGCTTCAATCGCACGCTCCGCCGAAAAGTGAATGTCCGCAATCAGCGGAATCGAAACCTGCTGCACAATACGGGCAAAAGCGCGGGTGTCGTTTCGCGTAGGCACTGCCAGCCGTACCAGGCCGCAACCGGCCTCCTGAAGCCGAACGATCTGACGTACACAGGCGGCAACGCGGGTGGTGAAGACCTTCGTCATCGACTGGATGACAACCGGATGCTTCGAACCCAGCCGAACGGAACCCACCTGAACGGTTCGTGTTTTTCTTCGAGCAATCATAGCCCGTAGGATAATAGAAATGCGTTTTTTTGTCTATCTTATTCGCTCCGCAGGGCAGTCAGAATCGGCCCGGACAGTGCGGAGGCCGCCGCCAGGCGAATCCACAGCCAGCCGCTGAAAATTACGGCAGCCAGGGCCGTCAGCAGCAGTCCGAGCGGCACCGGTTCAATTCGACCGGCCAGGGCGGGCAGCACCGCCGGCACGGCGGACAACAGGCCGATCAGCACGCCGGCCGACAGGATAAGCAGATGCTCCTGAACCAGCATCGAGACAAGAACCCGTTTGCGAAAACCAACAGCCTGCATCATCGCCAGCTCTCCCCGCCGCTCGAGAATATTCAGCCAAAGCACCCAACCCATGCCGACCGTCCCCAACAGAAGCCCCAGTCCGCCCAAAACCAAAAAGATGGACAAATACGTATTTTCCACCGCCTGAAAGACCGCCAGCTGCTGAACCGTCGGAACGACCTCCAGCCCCCATCGACGGAATGTGCGGCTCAGGGCCGCCGAGAGCTCCTCGGCTTTCTGCGGCTGGGCATCAAGCAGAAAGACCCGATAGCCCACCGCGGAAGGAAACCGCTCCAGAAAGGCCTTTTCAGGAATAATCAGACTGCCCTGAAGCACGGAGGATTCGAGCATACCCACAATTTTCAAAGCAAACGGGCGGCCCTGCTCATCGGTCTGCACAAGCGTATCACCCGCCTTGCGTCCGAGGGCCCAATAGACGGTCCCGATATCGCCGACGGCCGGCACGATATCCGGTCCCCAGTCGGCTTCGAGCAGATGCCAGGCGTCCTCCAGAGACGCCGCCGTCCCCGGCAGAACCTCCCGAAAGACAAAGGCCCTGCGTTGGCGAAGCTGTGCCGGGTCAACCCCCAAAAGCCGCGGCTGAACGGCTCGATTCAGATTCAGACAGCTCGCCTGCTCGCCCGCTCGAACCCGAAAGGCGACCACCCCTTCCAGCCCCAGCGAATCCCAGTTCGTCTCGGGGGCAAGCCGAGCGGCGGCTTCCGGCAGGTTTTGCAGAATCGGCAAAGCGCTCTCGGCCGTCAGAACAAATCCGCCTGTGCCGCTGCGCCGATTGCGAACATCCTTGGGAGGCGATTTTTGATTCAGGGAAACAGCCGCAACCAGAAAGACGCCGGCGGCGGTCATGGCCGCTGCTGCCATCGAGCGGCCCGGCCGGCGGCAGGCATTGCGCCAGGCCGCCCAAACAAGACCGCTGACCGGTCGTTTGAAAACGAGGATGCCGGATGCCGAAAGACTGTATCGGAGGAACAAAAGCAGCGACATCAGCAGCAGTGAACCGGAGACAAAGAAGACAGCCGCGGCTTTCTGAAGGTCTGCACGAAACCCCCAGCCGCTCAGCACAAGGCCGAGGACTCCAAGCAGAACGGCGGTCCACAGAAACCGCGGTTTGGGAGATTGCGGAGGCGCAATCTCCGCGGGCATCCCCAGCAGGACCGCAGCAGGCAAAGCCAGGCGGTGCCGCAGCGAGAGCATCATCGAAAAGAGCGAAACCGCCAGCCCCGCCGCCGCCCCTTTCAAAAGAGTCGAGGCGTGAAAATCAAACACCAGAGATGCCCCGGCGACGGCCTGCGACCAGACCCCCGACAGGGCCCAAAGCAGCAGACGCGTATAGAGAACCGCCGGCACAATCCCCAGACAGGCCCCCGCCGCCGACAAAACCAGCCCTTCCAGCAGATACATCATCCGGATCCGGCTTCGGCGAAAGCCCATCGCTTTGAGCAGGCCGATTTCTTCGGACCTTCGCTCGACGGCAAAGCGAAACAGCAGCGCCGTCAGAACCAGCGAAGAAATCAGCAGAAACATACTCAATCCGAAAAACAGGGAGCTGAAGTCCGTCTTTCCGACGGACGACTGAGCAGCCTGCTGCCGAATCGGTTCGATATGCAGTCCGGCGGCCGCAGGCGGCAAAAAAGCCCGCAGATGCTCCGTCAGCTGCCGGGGACTCATCGAAGAGCCGACGCGCACGGCGGTCAGGTTCCCGAATCGTCCGCCCCAGAGCCGCTGGGCCTGTTGCAGGGAAATAAAGGCCTTGGGAGCCCCGCGGTAACGATTCCAGTAGGCCTCGTCTTTGGGGCGAATGCGGCTCAAATCGATGGGGATGCCCGGTTTCCAGTCACGGCAGCTGTCGGCCTGAGCCAGCTGGGGGTAGTCCGGCATCAGCGTTTCGTCCGCCCCCAGTCCCATCATCGGAATCACGGAATGCACCCGAAATTCCGCCGTCTGCTCAATCAGGGTTCGCCCGGTCGGTGCAGGGACATAATACGTCAGAGTGACAATATCACCCGCATCGGCCTTCAGATCGTCGGCCAGCCATTCATTGAGAATGATTTCATCATCGGCCAGCAGCGAAAAAACCGTGGAGACCGCCGAAGGCGCCGGGGCCGTCGCCGAAACCGTCGAATAGGGACAGCGGCGGTCCTGATGAGCGATTTCGTTGACAAAATAGGTAAGGATGCCGACGGTCTGTTCATCCGCCTGCAGCAGCACCTCGGCAATCGGCTCCGGAATAAAGATGCGCCGGCTGAGCACCTCGCCGCCGGTTTGGCCCTTGAGAGAACGGACAATCAAGCCGACATCCTCGGGCAGAAAGACCTGCCGAAGGGCCTGCTCGGCCGCCGAAGGCCTGCAGCCGTCCGGCAGAAGAACCGCATTAGCCCGATGCGGCTGCTCAATCCATTCGGCCAGTTTTTCGAGGCGGACAAACACATTCAGCGCCCCGGCCGTGTCGGCACGCAGGCTGAACGTGCCGAAAGAGTCGGCGTCCGCAACGGCCGAAATCGGCAGACGGACTGAAACAGACAGCTCCGACTCCGGAAACAGCACCGACTCGGCGGCCAGCCCACCGATTTTTTCAAAGGTGAGGATGATTTCATCCCCTGCCTGAACACTCAGTCGGGAGGCGAGGAGTTCGTTGAGCACCGCTCCATCGCCCAGACCCGACAGCCAGGGTGCTTTTCCGGACGGGGCAAAATGGGCAAATGCGTCATCGACGCCGACGATAGAGACATTCACGGCCCGGGCGGTTCCTTCGGCATTTTCCGCCCAGCCGTTCAGCAGCAGAATCGACGCCGCCGGCTGCCGGAGCTGCGTACGAAGGTCCTCCGCCAGCTGTGCACGAAACAGAGTCTGGGAAGCCGTCAGCACCAGACCGGTTCGGCCCAGCCGCAGCTGGTTTTGCCGGGCCAGAGAAAGACGCACCGAATCACCGACGAGCAGAGAGCCGGTAAACACCGTCACGGCGGCCGCCGCCGCCAGCACAACCCCCAACCAGATGCGGCGGTCAAAAACCAGCGAGCGAATCAGCCATCGCAACAGACTCATCGCACAGCATCCTGTGTCTGCTCATAAAGCAGGCCGCCGGAGAGAACAAACCGTCTCTGCATTCGAGCGGCCAGAAGGGCCGAATGGGTCACAACAATCAGGGTCAGGCCGTAAAGACGGTGAACCTCATTCAGCAGATTGATTACCGATACGGCGGTCTGTTCATCCAGCGAGCCGGTCGGCTCATCAGCCAGCAGGAGCACCGGCCGCAAAAGCAGGGCACGTGCAACCGCCGCCCGCTGGCGCTGCCCCCCGGACAGCCGTCCGGGCAGTTCACCGGCTCGGTCCGCCAGGCCCACCTGCTCCAGCAGTTCCGTCGCCCGCCGCTGCAGAGCCGACGGCTCTTCCCGAAGCCGTCCGCCCGCCAGAGCAGGCAGAAGCACATTCTCCAGAACCGTACACTGCGGCAGGAGATGATGCTGCTGAAAAACAAACCCGATGGAGCGGTTGCGAAAATCCGCCAGGACCTCCTCATTCATTGTCGAAAGGTCCCGACCCTCGACCCACACGGTCCCCTCATCGGGTTTGTCCAGACCCCCGATGAGATTCAGCAGCGTGCTTTTGCCGCAGCCGGACGGGCCGACGACGGAGGCCGACTGCCCTTTCTCCAGCCGCAGGTCGATTCCCCGCAACACCTCCAAGGGGCCGGCGGAGGTTGGATAAGTTTTTCTGACCTGTTTCATTTCAAGCATAGGCAGTCCTCCTGCAGCTGAAGATTTACAGGGTTGTCCGCCTTTCCAGCCGCTGCAGAAAACGGCGGGCGTTTTGCTCCATATCGAAACGGCTCAGAACGGCCTGACGGGCGGCCGCTCCCATTTGAATTGTCTGCTGCGGATTTCGCAAAAGCGGTTCGAGAGTCTCTGCGAGGGTCTGCGAACTGTTCGGCTCATACAAAACTCCCCCGCCGGTCTGCTGCGCCCATTCCGGATAGACCCCTGTCCGGGGGGCGGCAAACGGCACCCCGCAGGCCATTGCTTCCAGCACATTCATCGCATACGCCGGACTGTACCGGACTGGGCAGACCAGCAGATGAATCTGCCGCAGAAACGCCAGACGTTCGGCCTTGTCGAAACGTTCAGAAAAGCAGACTCGCCCGGACAATCCTGCCTGAGCGAGTTTCTCCCGGACGGAGCGAATCGTCGGCTCATCGGCGGCATTCTTTCCCCCGCAAATCAGCAGCTGCAGCCGCTCCAGCCCCGGCCTGGAGGCCAGCAGCGCAAAGGCCTCAGCAGCGATATCCAGCCCGTTGACATAGGCCATCCGAGCCAGGAAACCGATCGTCGGATCCGCAGGAGGCGTCTGTGCGGGAGCATAATCCGCCAGCTCCAGACCGGGCGGGCAGACAAACAGTTTCTCTTCCGCAATGCCCAGACGGCTTTTCACCACCTCTGCATAATAGCGGCTGACCGGCAGGAAAAGGTCAAAATGTTCGAGCAGTTCTTTGAGCCGCTGCCAGACGCGCCCCGTCCAGGGCTCACCCAGCCCGTCAATAAAACCGTCTTCATCCTGCAGCCAGCACATCAGCCGACAGCCCAGCCGCTGCCGAAGCGGACCGGCCAGGCCCGCCAAAAGCAGATTGGACAGAAGAATCACATCAGGCCTGCGGTCCAGGGATGCCAGAAAATCCGTCAGACGGTCCAGTTCAGCGGACTGGCGTCCCTGCGGACCGTCGAGCATTGACAAAGTCATTTCCCCCAGCTGGCGGGCGCTGGTCATTCCGGCCCGCCGGCTGATGCGCCGCAAAAGGGCCTCCGAATCCAGCCAGCGCCGCAGCGGCCTCGGAAGACGCCCGAGGGGCCCCAGCTTGTGCTGAAGATACACATTGATGCCGCCGAAAAAGACTTCCGTGCGCTCCAGCGAGGCGTCCCCGTCCAGCGACAGCGGCAGGTACATCGGAACCAGCACCACATCTGCTCCCAGCCGGCGCAGCAACCGCACCAGCGCCGTATCCCGCAGGCAGTTCTCACAGTAAAACTGGTCGCCCGAACCCGGTGTAATCTGTACAATCCGCATCCGCATCTCTCCGCGGACTATTATCCGGGCCAATGCGTTGCGGCGTCAATAATCTTCTCTTCCAGTTCGACAGCTTTTTCCTTCGTTCGCTGGACCACCGTATAGAAGACGGGAATCAGCAGCACGCCCAGCACCGTGGCGACAATCATCCCGCCGAAAACCGTGGTTCCAAGCGCCTGCCGAGCCGCAGCACCGGCTCCTTTGGCAACCACCAGCGGCACCATTCCCAGAGCCGTCGTCAGCGCCGTCATCAGAATCGGGCGAAAACGAATCCGCGCGGCCTCCAAAGCCGCATCGACCACCGAGCGGCCTTCCTCGTGCAGCTGCTTGGCAAACTCCACCAGCAGAATCGAGGTCTTGCAGACGACGCCGATCAGCAGGACAATCCCCATCTGGGTATAGATGTTATTGTCCAGTCCGCGCAGCCAGGTATAGCCCGCCGCACCCAGAATCCCCAGCGGAACCGCCAGCACGATTGCAATCGGAATCGTCCAGCTTTCATACTGGGCCGCCAGGAACAGATACGCGAACAAAGACGCCAGCAGGAACAGGTAAATCATCATTCCGCCGGCCTTGACTTCCTGCAGACTCATTCCCGACCATTCATACCCCATTCCTTCCGGAAGTTTCTCCTCGAGCAGCTGACGAACCCGCTCGATGGCCTGCCCGGAGCTGTAGCCGGACCGGGCGGAACCGGTCAGGCGCGTAGCCGGATACAGATTGTAGTGGGTAATCGTCTGCGGCCCGGCTGTTTCGCGAACGGTAACCAGCGTACGCAGCGGCACCATCTGACCGGTCCGGTTGCGGACCTCCAGCCGGCCGATATGTTCGGCCTTTGAGCGAAAGTCCGCTTCGGCCTGCGCCATCACCTTAAAGGTCCTGCCGAACAGATTAAAATCATTGACATACGCACCGCCCAGATACGTCTGCAGGGCATTAAAGACATTTTCCAGCGGTACATCGAGCGTCTGGACCTTTACGCGGTCCACCCCCAGATACAGCTGGGGCACAGCGGCCTCAAACGTGCTGTTCAGCTGCGTAATGACCGGGTCATTTTGGCCTTCAAACACCAAATCGCCGCCGATTCGCGCCAGGGTCTCCAGCCCGACGCCGCCGCGGTCCTGAATCTGCACCTCAAAGCCGCTGGTGGTCCCCAGCCCCATAATCGCCGGCGGCTGAAAGGCCAGACACAGTGCATCCGGAATCGTAAACAGCTGCTGCTGGAGCCGCTGCACAATCGCCGATACGTGCAGCTGCGGGTCCCGTCGTTTGGACCAGGGCTCCAGACGAATAAAGCAGGTCCCGCCGTTGGCCATCATTCCCCCCTGCAGCATCGAAAAGCCGCTGATGCTGGCAAAGTTGGCCACGCCGGGCGTCTGCGCCAGAATCGCATTGACCCGCTCCATTACCTGCTCTGTGCGCTGAAGCGAAGCCCCTTCCGGCAATCGAACACCCAGAAAGATGGCCCCTTCGTCCTCCGTCGGCAGAAAACCGGTCGGCAGTTTCCCGAATCCGGTCAGCCCCACAACCGTCAGGACGGCAAAGACCGCCAGCGCAATCATTGTCCGCCGCAGGATGCTTTGAACCACGCCCGTATAAGCCGTGGTCGTGCGCTTCAGCCAGCGGTCAAACCAGCCGAAAAAGCGGCTCTTTTTCTCTTCCTGCGGACGCAGCAGAAACGCACAAAGCACCGGGCTGAGCGTCAGGGCGTTAAACGTTGAAAAACACACGGCAACCGAAAGCGTGACGGCAAACTGCTGATAGAGCTTGCCGGTAATCCCGGGGGCCAGAATCGTGGGGGCAAAGACCGCCAGCAGAACCAGGGTGGTGGCAATCACCGGGCTGGTCACCTGCTCCATCGCTTTCATCGCCGCCGCCCGCGGGGACAACTTTTCATCGGCAATCAGACGCGAGCAGTTTTCCACAACGACTATCGCATCGTCCACCACAATGCCGATGGCCAGCACCAGACCGAACAACGAGAGCGTATTGATGGTAAAACCGAGGGCCAGCATCACCGCCAGCGTGCCGATCAGCGAGACGGGAATCGTCACCGCCGGCACAAGCGTCGCCCGCCAGTCCTCCAGAAAAACAAAGACCGTCAGCACAACCAGCGCCACAACCATCAGCAGCGTCTGAACCACTTCACGAAGAGATTCCCGAATAAACAGCGTCGGGTTGTACGGCTCTTCGTAGGTGAGCCCCTTGGGGAAGGATTTGGACAGTTCGGCCAGCGCCTCCCGCACCCCGTCAGCCACCCGCAGGGCGTTGGCTTCCGGCGTGGCATAAATCGCCATCGCCACAGCGGGCTTGCCGCGCAGACGCACCGACCAGGAATAATTCTGGGCCCCCAGCTCGACCCGCGCAACGTCTTTCAGCCGCAGCAGACGTCCGTTCTCCTCGGCACGAAGGATAATATTCCCGAACTCCTCCGGCGTGCTCAGACGGCCCTTGGTCTGAATCGTCCACTGGAACTGCTGGTCCGGCGGGCTGGGCATGCCGCCGATTTGTCCGGCGGCCACTTCAATATTCTGTCGGCGGACCGCCGCGAGCACATCATCCGTCGTCAGCTGCCGGGCCCGCATCTTTTCCGGGTCCAGCCACAGACGCATCCCGAAATCCTTGGCCCCGAACACCTCCACCTGGCCGACCCCCGGAACGCGCGTCAGCACATCTTTGATGTACAGATTGATGTAATTGCTGATATACACATCGTTGTATCGGCCGTCTTCGGATTCAAAGACCAGAAGCATCGTAATATTCGGCGAACGTTTGTGCGTGCGGATGCCGTAGCGCTTGACCTCCTCCGGCAGCTGCGGCTCGGCGGTCGCCACCCGGTTCTGCACGAGCACCGTCGCCATATCCACATCCGTGCCGACTTCAAACGTCACCGTCAGCATCATCATGCCCGTATCGCTGCTGCTGGAGGTTATATAGAGCATCCCGTCGACTCCGTTGATGGCCTGCTCCAGCGGCGTAGCGACGGTCTGAGCAATCACCTCCGCACTGGCGCCCGGATACTGCGCTTCGACCATCACAGTCGGCGGAGCAATATCGGGAGTCTTTTCCACCGGCAGAAGCGGCAGGGCAATCAGCCCCACCAGCATAATCAAAATCGAGATGACCGTTGCAAACACCGGCCGATCAATAAAAAACCTGCTGAACTGCATCGCCATTTCTCCTCAAATCGGCTCTGAAAACAGTCAGGGTTTCCCGGTTGAAGCCGGACCGCCTGCGGCGCCCGGTGCTCCGCCGGCTTCCGGCGGCATCTGGCCCGCCGGAACGGGCTGAATCGGCATCCCGGGACGAGCCATATAAAAGCCGCCCGCCAGAATCGTTTCGCTGCCGTCCAGACCCTGCAGCACAATCCGCATGGTTCCTTCCGATGCTCCCAAAACAATGTCGCGCCGCTGGAGCATTTGCCCTTCTCCGACAACCAAAACATACTTTCCGCCCAAATCCGTCTGAATCGTCTTTTCGGGAATCAAGACAGCCTTCGGACGCTGGCGAACAGGCACGCGCACACGAACAAACATCCCCGGCAGCAGCTGTTCCTGTTCATTGGCCAGCTGTCCGCGAACATAGATCGTTCCCGTCCGCGGGTCCACCGTGTTGTCCGCAAAGCACAGACGCCCTTCGAACGGATAGTCCGTCCGGTCGCCGAGTCCGACAAAAAACGGCACCGGATTCTCCCCGTCCGCCTGGCGAATCCGACGGAGAAGCTCGGCATCGAGCAGCGATTCACTCATATAAAAGAACACATACATCGGCTCCGTTCGAACCACAGAAGCCAGGACAGGTTTAGACTGGGGACCGACCAGATTGCCCACATCCGCCAGATGCCGTCCGATGCGTCCGCGGAACGGACTGCGGATCTGGGTATAACTCAAATTCAGTTCGGCATGGGATAAAGCGGATTTGGCCGCCTCAACAGATGCCTGGGCCGACAGAAAAGCCGCCCGCCGCGTTGACAAATCCTGCCGGCTGACAGCATTGGCCTCGATGGCCTTTTCGATTCGCTCCAAATCCACCCGGGTGCGTTCCAGTTCGGCTTCCGCCGCCTTGAGACGAGCCGCCGCCTCGTCCCGATAGGCCGCATAGGCCTCCGGCTCTATCGTAAAAAGCAGTTGACCTTCCTCGACAATCTGTCCATCCGTAAAGTGGATGCCCTGAAGGAATCCTTCGACGCGGGCGCGAATCTCTACGGAATCAACGGCCTCCGTCGTGCCGGTAAATTCATAATAATCGGTCACATCCCGAACTTCACAGGCGACAACCGGCAGGGGCATTGGTCCCCGCTGAGCCGGCGGCGCTCCGGGTCTGGGCCGGTGCATCCAAAACCAGACTCCGGCGGCCAGCACCAGCACAATCAGCAGCGTCACAGCAGCGGCAATGACAACGGCTTTCCGACCTTTCATAAGCATTTATCCTTTCGAATCTCGAACAACCTTAGGATTTTTTTTCGAAGCAGCAGCAGAAGAAGAAACTTGGTCCTCGGACGGGTCCCAACCGCCGCCGAGGGCCTTATACAGCCGAATCAAATTTTGCACCACAGCCCCTTCGCCGGCGGCCAGAGAATCCTGCTGGGCATACAGCGTCCGCTGGGCATCCAGCACATTTTGAAAATTCGTCAGCCCGTTGCGATACAGGGCTTCCACCAGCCGAACGGTATCTTCTGCGGCCGCCGCGGAACGCCGAAGGGCCGCCAGACGCTCCTGATGGAGGGCATAAGCTGCAATGGCGTTTTCCACCTCTTCGACGGCGGCCAGAACCGTCTGTTCATAAGCTGAATACAACTGTTCGAACCGCGCCTTTTCGGCCTCCACAAGACGGCGGAGCCGCCCGCCTGCAAACAGATTCCAGTCCAGTCTGGGACCAAAGGAAAATGTTCGGCTTGACCAGCGGCCCAAGTCGGAAAAATGTTCCGACGACAGCCCGAACATTCCAGACAGGGACAGCGACGGATACAGCTGCGCTGCAGCGATCCCGATACGGGCGCTTTGGGCCGCCAGCTGACGTTCAGCCCGGCGAATATCCGGACGCTGACGGAGCAAATCCGCCGGCACGGACGGAGGAATCCCCTCGTCAGAGGGCATCGGGATTAAATCGGGACGCGCAGCCCCAATCTCAAAATCCCGCGGAAAATGTCCCAGAAGCACCGCCAGCCGATGAACAGCCTGCTGCTCGGCCAGCCGAAGCAGAGGAATCTGGGCTTCCGTATTGGCCAGGTTCTGACGGGCCTGCGCCACATCCAGCTCCGGAACCAGTCCGGCGTCAAAGCGGCTGTAGGTCAGACGAAGCGTTTCCTGCTGGATTCGAAGGTTCTGCAGGGCATACCGAAGCCGCAGCTGGGCCGTGCGCAGGTCCACATAGACCGAGGCCACCTCCGCACACAAACTGACCCGCACCGCCCGTTCGGCCTCGACCGTCGCTTCCAGAGAGGCCTGCGCCGCTTCGACGGAACGTCGGATTTGCCCGAATAAATCCAGCTCCCACAGGGCATCCAGACCCGCCGAATAGGTACTGATTTCTGTGCCTCCGCCGTACGCAAATGCGGTATTTTCACTCTGGCGGCTGCGCGTATAAGAGCCCGAAGCCCCAACGGACGGATACCGTCCGCCCGCGGCGGCATCACGCAGGGCCCGCGCCTCCTGAATGCGGAAATAGGACTCCTGCAGGGACAGATTGTTTTCGAGGGCCTTGTGGATCAGCCCTTCCAGCACGGGGTCATCCAGCACCGTCCACCAACGCTTGAAGAGCTCTGGTGACGGGGCGGAGGCGTCTTCCAGCCGGCTCCAGGCCGCCGGCATCTGCGGCTCCGGCGGCTGATAATCCGGCCCCACCCGGCACCCGGCCGCGAAAATCAATCCGATCGGCAGCAAAACAAAAACTCTTCTGACAGACGCATTCATTCCGCCGTTCCTTTCAAACAACTCCGAAGCCCGGCCGCCCCAACCCGAACAATCTGCTCGGTGATTTCCTTTACCGTAAAGCCCGGCAGCACCAGGTCATACATTTCAAAAAACAAAATCGGGTGCATTACGAGCGATTCAAATGTCAGAACCGCCCGCCACGCTGCCCGCTTCTCAAGCCCCGGCAGCAGCTGCCGAAATGCCGCAGCCAGCCGCTCAAAAAATTTGTCAATCAGTTCCTCCGCAATTTTATCCCGTCCGAAACGATGATGGAGGGCCTCCCGAACCAGAAACCGTACTACACGCGACCAGGTATCCCCCCGCAAAGCCGATTCCATCGTCGGACGCACCAGTTCGCGCAGCAGATCTTCTAATGTTGCATCAGGGCGGGCACAAACCTGCTCGATTGTTTTCATGTGGCCTTGAATTTTTTCCGAAAGCCGCATGTGGAAAAGCTCTTCGTAGAGTTTTTCCTTGCTTCCGAAATAGTAATTGACGGCGGCGATGTTACAGCCGGCCTCGGCGGTTATGTCCCGAACCGATGTACCCTCAAAACCGCGCTGGCAAAAGAGCTTTTCCGCGGCATATAGGAGCCGATTTCGAGTATCTGAACTGCTCTCAAAATTATTATCGGTATTTTCCATACACAAAACAAACATTTGTTTCAAACGAGCATATTAAACAACTGTTTTAATCTTGTCAAGATTCTTTTTCCGTTTTTCGCAAAATCTTGTATCTCCGGCAGGAGTGCATAAAATGATAGGTATGGAAGTGTTGCTTCACTACGGCCGGGAACAGATCAAACTCTACCTGCCTTCAGAAAATCTGGCCGGGTGGATTCGGCCCAGACCGATGGCAGACGCCCACCCGGAAGATTCTCTTGTCAACCTTTCCGCCCGTCCGACGGCCCGGCAGTTCGTTCAGCAGATTCAGGGAAAGCGTCTTTGTGTGCTGCTGCCGGACGGGACGAGGGATTTTCCGTGGAATGCGGTCCTGCCGCCGGTCTTTGGGCTGCTGAAAGGCGCCGAGCAGCTGACCTTCCTGATCTGCACCGGCACCCATACTGCCCAAATGCCGGAAAACAAGGCCATCCTCGAAAAAATCGTCCAGCTGGTCCGGCAGACGGGAATCCTTTCGTATGAAACCGTTCTCCACGACTGCCAGACGTCGCAGATGTCGGATGCCGGCCGAACCGCGTACGGCACGCCGATTCTTTACAACGCCGTTCTGGACAATGCGGATGTATTCCTGGTCTTCAGCGATGTCAAATTTCACTATTTTGCGGGCTACTCCAACCCCGTCAAAAACTTTGTGCCGGGTGCGTGCGCCTTCCAAACCGCTCAGGTCAATCACAGTCTGACCTTTGACAGCCGCTCGATTTACGGGGCGCATCCCTGGCATCCGAACCCGGCACGCCGACTTCAGCCGCTGGCGGCGGATCAGCTGGAAGCGATGGAAAAAATCGTTCAGGGACGAGCCGTTTGGGCCGTCGTAACCATCAGCGACAAAAGCAAACTGTACTGGGCCCGGTTCGGACCAGCTCAGGAAGTCACCCCGCAGGCCTTTTCAGCCGTCGATGAACATACGGAATATACCCTCCCGCGCGTGGAGCGAATGGTCGTCTCCTGCGGCGGACACCCGGACGACAGCGACTTGTATATCGCCCAGCGGGCGCTGGAACTGACCCATCGGGTTGTGCTTGACGGGGGACAAATTCTGTTTCTGGCGGCCTGTACCAACGGCATCTGCCCGCAGATTGCCTACGAGGATTTTTATCTGAAACTCACTGAGCCGCTCGAACAAATCCTCCGCGAAAAACCGGCGCAGTACAAGCTGTACAGCCACAAGCCCTACCGTTTCGCACAATTGCTGCGGCGATTAAGCAAGTTTTATATCTGCACACAGATCGAAGAACCGCTGGTGCGAAGAATTCATCTAACAGCCGTCAAAAACCCCCAGGCTCTCCTCAATGAATGGATCGAGGAAAACCCGCTGGTCAAAATCCTGTTTGTGGATGGGGCCAACAAACTGGCAATTCGACCCAAAATCGAAAAACAGGAATCAACAGCCCAATAACCAATCAGGCCGATATGGGGCGCAAAATTTAAGGAGGGTAACCCAAAAAGGATTACCCTCCTTCTCCCAACTTATCAAGCATTATATATTAAATGTTAACCGAGACAAACTGAAAAAGAAGTAAAAAATGAAAATATTTTCAGAGATTACAGGGTGTATTATATCCTTTATCATAAGCCGTTTCAGGCAATCAGGTTATTTTTGCCGCTTTGTTTCCCGGAAATGGAAATAATTTTTGAATCGTTGCCCTCGAACGAAATTTTTTCGTATAATATAGGTATAGAGTGGGTCGGGCGGTTGCCCCGCACCTACTTGGAGTGTCCGACGTGTCTTGCAGCGTGTGTTTCAACCTGTCAGCGGAAAAAAATCGGACCGCACTCCAAGCAGGTGCGGGGAGGAAAGTCCGAGCAGGACAGGGCACGGCGACGGCTAACGGCCGCCCGGGGCAACCCGAGGGAAAGTGCCACAGAAAACACACAGCCGATGGCCCCGCACCTACTTGAAGAACAGAGGGTTTTGGCTTTGGACGATTTCAACCTTCCAGGCCAGATCTCGTCCGGCTCTTCAGGCAGGTGCGAGGAACAGGCAATGGTGAAAAGGTGCGGTAAGAGCGCACCGCGCTGTCGGCAACGGCAGCGGCACGGCAAACCCCGCCGCCTGCAAAACCAAGTATGCCGGAGCCCGGCCCGGGCGATTCCGGCGGGTAGGTTGCTTGTCTGAGGGGAAATCTTCAGACAGAGCCGATTGGTAACAATCGGTCCAGTGTAATAACCGCCGCCCCGCACCTGCTTGGAGTGTCCGACGTGTCTCGCCAGCGGGTGTTTCAATCTGTCAGCGGAAAAAATCGGACTGCACTCCAAGCAGGTGCGGGGAACAGAACTCGGCTTACAGACCCACTCTTTTTTATCCTTCCGTTGTTAGATATTTATCAAATATTTTTTGCTTGTTTCAAAAAATATGTTACAATGGCTCTATGACCTTCGGACAAGTCATCCGTCAAAAACGCAAAGAACTCCGGCTGACCTTAGATGAAGTGGCCGCCAAGACCGGCTTTTCCAAGCCCTATCTTTCCACCATCGAGACCGGACGAGTCAAAAATCCGCCCTCGGATGAACTGATTTGCAAACTCGAAAAAATCCTCCAATTCAAGAGCGGATATCTTCTTCATTTGGCGCATAAGGAAAAAATTCCCGCTGACATCCGACGGGAGTTTGAGGCCCTCACGGCGGAAAACCGCCGATACCGCACTCTCATCCAAAATCTGCTTTCCCGCAAACAAAGCATCTCGGATGTCAGCAAACTGTTTCGCCGGGAGACCGAAACCGCCCAAAACCGCCCGCCCGGAAACTGGATACCGGTTATCAATAAAGCAGCCGCCGGGTATCCCAACGATTTTGACAACCTCGGTTATCCCGCCGGGACGGCCGACGACTATGTCCTGGCTCCGGACCTGCATGACCCGAACGCCTTTGCCCTGCGGGTAGTCGGCGATTCGATGGAACCGGAGTTTCGCCAGGGCGATATTGTGATCTTCTCCCCCGCCGCCGCGGTCCAAAGCGGGGCGGACTGCCTGGTCCGCCTGCAAAACCCCTACGAAACCACCTTCAAACGGGTCTTTTTTGATTCCAAGAACCAGATTCGCCTCCAGCCCCGAAATGAAAAGTACCCCCCGCAAATCATCAAAGCCGCACGCCTGAACGGACTGTACAGGGCGGTTATCCAATACCGACGCCTGTAAACGCAGAATTCGAGGGGGCATCCTGTCCCCTGATTATTCGCTTTTTTGTATGGAATTGACCTGCTGAATCGCTATAATCTCCAAGTTTGAAGAGGCGGATGTTCTCCACGGAAAAGATACAAAGAGTCTGGTTAGCTTCCGGAAAGGTTTGAGTCATGCAGATTCGAAGGATCGGATGGCTTTTCTGGCCGTTGATTGCCGCATCGGCCGCCGCTTGGGCGGAAGGAACCCCTCTGTTTCCGGCTGGCCAGGATATGCATCTGTCCGCCCGACGAATGCTCCGGACGGCTGACGACCCGCAGGAGCCGTCCCGGCTGATTTTGGAAGGGGGGGTTGAAGGAAACATCGGCGACAACCAGTTCTTTGCCGACCGGGCTATCGCTGTGCTCCAGCTGCGGACGGAAGCATCCGGTCTTTCCGAAGGGCAGTATTACGAAGCATATCTGTATCTGGAGGACGGTGTGTCCCTGAAAAAAGGAAGCCGCTCCAGAATGACGGTTTCGTCGGCACCGGTGGCGGAAAACGCCCACCGGCTTGCCGTTCGATTTCTGGTGACGGGTCAGGTGTTCGTGACTGTCCGGGAGGAAGAAACGATCAGCAAAGATGACCTCGAAAGCGACTCGCTGTATCAGCGGGCTCTGGAAACCTTTGGGCGGATTCGTCAGGGCCCTGTTCCGCCGCTGACGGCCTATGTGCCTCGGATGGAAGACCGTTTTCTGCCGCCGCACAGTCCGGCGGTTCGAAAATCCGCAGCGGCCGCTCAGACCCGTCTTGCCCTATCCTCCTCGACCGCCCCCAAAGAGAAAAAGCCGAGCGCATCCTATCCGATTCATATCAACGCCCTCTGGGAGCCGGCCCCGGAAATTGAGATTCGAACTTTGCCGGACGGCCGCAAAGCCGCCACGATTTCCGGACGGTTTTATCTGTGGCAGAAGCGCGACGAGGAAGGCACGCTGCTGGAGTTTCTGGCCGACAGCGCCGTGGTGTATTACGGGGGTGATTCTCTGACGCAGACCCGGCCGGGCCCCGGCGGCAATGAAATCGCCTCCGGCACCATCGAAGGGGTGTATCTGGCCGGCAATATCGTGATGACCGAAGGCGAGATGACCATCCGGGCGGATGAGATTTACTACGACTTTCAGCGGCAGCAGGCACTGGTCGTCGGAGCCGAGCTGCGGACCTTCAGTCCCTCCCGGGCCATCCCGATTTACATTCGGGCCGAGACCCTGCGGCGAATCAACGAAACAACCTTTGAGGGAGAAAACGTCGAACTGACGGACAGCGAATTTTATCTGCCGCAAATTTCCGTCCGAGCCGCTCGAATGATTCTGATGACCGGCGAACAGCTGGAAGAGCGGGTGCGCGGCCAGGCCGCCGGCTCACAGCCGGAAGCAGATTTTGAAGACGTGTCCTTCCGATACGGGCCCACGACACTGTGGAAATGGCCCCACTTCCAGACAAACTTCGCCCGTCCGGCCTTTCCGCTCAGCCGGCTTCGCATCGGAAACGACAACGAGTTCGGCACGGCCGTGGAAACCCGGTGGAATCTGGCCAATCTGTTCGGCAAAGCCCAGACGGAAGGCACCGATGCGGAACTGGCCCTGGATTACTTCAGTGACCGGGGCGTCGGGGCCGGCATTGAATCGGAATACAAACACCCCAATTCGTTCGGTGAGTTGCTCGGGTACGTGATGACCTATCGGGGCACCGATGACCTCGGGCGGTACGGCAGCGAACGGCGCAATGTGGACCCGGACCGGGATGTCCGCGGGCGGTTCAGCTGGCGGCATCGCACGTACCTGCCTGAAGACTGGCAGCTGACCCTGGAGGCGGGCTACTTATCCGACCGCTATTTCCAGGAATGGATGTATCGGGGAGAATACTATACGGATAAGCCCCAGGAAACCCTGGTGCACCTGAAGCGGCTGAAGGACAACTGGGCCTTCTCGATTCTCGGCAAGACCCGCATCAACGACTTTGAGACAACCATCGAAGAGCTGCCGACGGTGGAGTATCACCTCAAAGGCGCTTCGTTCTGGGACCATCGTCTGACGTTCTACAGCGACACGCAGGTCGGACGGCTGCGCAACCGGTTTGATGAAGACCTCGTTTCGCCGCCTACGGAAGAAGATTTCTACACGCTGGCTTACACCCGCAATGAAGTGGACTGGCCGCTGATGCTGGGCACCCTCAAGACCGTGCCGTATGCCGCCGCCACCTTCGCTTATGAGGATCACGACGAATTCAATCTGGACCTGGACGGCACAACGGTGTCCCCGGAGGACACACCGGTTCTCGGCGAGTACGGCGTGCGGATGTCCACGATGTTCTGGAAGACAGACCCTTCTGTTCAGAGCCGCCTGTGGAATCTGAACGGCATCCGCCACCTGGTCAAACCGCACTTTGAAGCAGCCCTGTTTGAAGACAACAGCCCCGCCGTGGAAATGCGCAATGTGTACAATGTGGGTCTTTCTCAGCGGTGGCAGACCCGCCGAGGCCCCGAAGGCCGGCAGGAATCGGTGGACTGGCTCCGCTGGGATTTGGACGCCACCTGGGTCAACAATCCGGCGGACGAGGATATTGACCCGCTGGGACGATACGGGCCGGCGGGCTTTCTGTTCAACGACTCCTCCATTCCGCTGCGGACCCGACGGACCAACCCCTTCTTCGGGCTGGTGCGGAACACGCTCCGAAGCGATGTGGAATGGAAAGTCAGCGAGACAACCGCTGTGCTCAGCGACCAGAATTACGACATCGACAGTGGACAGATTCAGCAGGTGGATATCGGCATCAGCCGCTATGTCTATCCGGACCTGAGTTATTACATCGGAAGCCGGTATCTGCGGCCTGTTCTTGTGGACATCCCCTCGAAGGGCATTCATGAAGAGGGGTCCCACTCCCTTGTGGCGGCTCTGACATATTCACTGAGTACCCGGTACACGGCGATTCTAGCTCAGGAATACAACTTTGAGTACGGGCAAACTGTCCGCAGCGAACTGACCCTGATTCGCCGTTATCATCGGCTGTTTTACGGGCTGAGTTTTTCGATGGACGAATCTCTGGACCGCCGGCTGGTCTCGCTGAGCATCTGGCCGCAGGGGGTCCGGGAGCTGGCTATCGGACGGCGCTATATGGGCATGACCGAACCGGTCCGGGAGGAATAATCCGCCGGACCGATTCGAAACCGGATGACAGACTGTTTTTCGGAACGTCAATACAAGAAGAAAGGAAGTATTATGGCTTTAGTCACAACCAAAAAGATGTTTGAGATGGCCTACAAAAACGGCTACGCCATCGGGGCGTTCAACGTCAACAACATGGAAATCACGCAGGGCATTGTGGCCGCGATTGCCGAAGAGAAGGCCCCGCTGATTCTGCAGATTTCCCGGGGGGCCCGCGAATACGCCAAGATGAGCTACCTGAAGGCGATTATTGACGTGGCTGTGGCGGAAAACCCGGATATTCCCATCTGCATGCATTTAGACCACGGCGACACCTTTGAAATCTGCAAGCAGTGTGTTGATGACGGATTCACCTCGGTAATGATTGACGCCTCTCATCATCCGTTTGAGGAAAACGTCCGCATCACCAAGGAAGTGGTTAAGTATGCCCACGCCCACGGCGTCGTCGTGGAGGCCGAGCTGGGCCAGCTGGGCGGCATCGAAGAAGATGTGGTCGGCGTGGATGACGTGTCGGCCCACCTGACGGACCCGGCCCAGGCGCAGACCTTTGTGGAAAAGACCGGCTGCGATTCGCTGGCGGTGGCCGTCGGAACCAGCCACGGGGCGTATAAGTTCAAAAGCGAGCCGAAAATCGCCTTTGATGTGATTGAAAAGATTCAGCGGCGTCTGCCCGGCTTTCCGCTGGTGATGCACGGGGCCAGCAGCGTGCTCAAGGAATTCAAAGACCTGATTAACAAATACGGCGGCAAGATGCCCGATGCGATGGGCGTGCCGGAGGAAGCCATCAGCCGTGCGGCCAAAATGGCGGTCTGCAAGGTCAATATCGACACGGACCTGCGAATGGCCCTGACCGCCAAGATTCGCCAGGTCTTTGCGGAAAAACCCGGAGAATTCGACCCGCGTAAATACCTGGGGCCGGGCCGGGAAGCCATCAAACAGATGGTCAAGCACAAACTGCACGTGCTCGGCTGTGCCGGCAAAGCCGCCGAATGCCTCTAATCAGACGGCTTTGCAAAATCAGAGATAACCAACCCGGCAGGACGGCAGTCGCCGTCCTGCCTCTTACTTGAAAAAACAAAACACGGATATGTATTCGAAAATAAAACACTGGAAATTCGCCGCCGGGCTGCTTCTGGCGGCCGGATTGTGGCTGGGAGCGGGCTGTGAGCCGGACCGTCCGGCGCAGTCCTCCCAAAAACCCACTGAATCCAATGAAACAGCCGCCGCTTTTCCTCCGCTGCCTGTTTCGCTGAAGGCCTCTTCCGCCATCGACTTTTTCTGCAGCGGCAATCCGGCCGCCGCCCGAGAAACGCTCGACACCGCCGCCGGAGAGAACGGTGTTCTGGAATCATTCCGTCAAATCCTCCTGGGCTGGGAGCAAATGCAGCAGCGTCGGCAGGACGTCCGCCGGCAGGTCTGGGAAAAACAGCAGAAACGGCTGGCGGAACTGAAATCGAAAATCCAGGACCTGGCGGCCCTGGCCGAGCCAACCCCATCTGAAGCATCGCTTGCCTCGTCGGAAGAGGAAGAACTGCCGGACAGCACGGCGCCGGCCGACGCCAACGGGCTGGAAGGCGTGCTGGCGGCCGCCATCCGCCTGCAGGACCTGGCCACAGACGAGGAAAAACAGGCCCTTTTGCAAGACTCCTTTATCCAGCAGGCCGTCCAGGCCGCCCTGCAGAGGGCCCGGGCCTATGAAGAGCAGGGACGCTGGACCGATGCCTATTTCCGCGCGTACTACTGGCTGACAGCTCTGGATGAGGACAATCCGGAGTATCGGGAAAAAGCCGACGAACTCTCAGAACTGCTGGAAATCGAGCTGTCGCTCAAAGACGGCTCGTGCGACGACACCGTTCAGAAACGCTATCAGGACATCAAGCCGGAGATGTTTGAACGGGCTCTGTATCTGCTGGACAACAACTATGTGCGCCCGCTCGATTACGGCGAAATGACGGACAAGGCCCTTCGGCGAAGCCGCCTGCTGGTTCGGGTGCTCGAAAAATCCTCCGCGGAAATCACCTATCGCGCCGACGCAGCCGCCGCTCAGACCTTTCTGGAAAAACTAAATGCCCTCGAAATGGACTTAAAAGCCAAACCCGACCTTCAGGCCGCTGACCTCAAAGAGCTGCTGAATGCTCTGCTGGCTCTGAACAAAACCACCCTTGCGCTTCCGCCGGAAGTGATGATCGCCCACTTTTCGCAGGCCGTACTGCAGACGCTGGACCCGTTTACCGACCTCGTATGGCCCTGGTACGTGAAGGATTTTGAGAAGAATCTGACCCAGCAGTTCAGCGGCATCGGCGTGGAGATTTCCAAAGCCACCGGCGTGCTGACAATTGTCAGTCTTCTGCCGGATACGCCCGCCTATCGGGCCGGCCTGGATGCGTATGATGAAATTCTGGCCGTCAACGGCGAGCCAACGGAGAAGATGACGATTTTCTGTGCGGTCAGCAAAATCACCGGCCCCAAAGGCACCAAAGTTACGCTGACCATCCGGCGGCCCTCCACCGGCGAAGTGAAAGACTATACCATCGTCCGCGACCGGATTGTCGTTCAGCCCATCCGCGGCTGGCAGCGCACCGAAAACGGCCAATGGGACTTCTGGGCGGACAAGGCCAATCGAATCGGCTATGTGCGGCTGACGTCTTTTTCCGAAACATCCCGGGATGACCTGGACAAGATTCTCACCCAGCTGGAAAAAAAGGGGATGAAAGCCCTGATTCTGGATTTGCGCTACAACAGCGGCGGCTATCTGAACAGCGCCGCCGAAGTAGCCGACTTGTTCCTCAGCAGAGGCGTCATCGTCAAAAGCAATCCGCGTCATGGATTTGCCACGTATGAAATGGCCCACGAAAAAGGCACTCACCCGAACTATCCGATGGCTGTCCTCATCAACGGCGGCAGCGCCAGCGCCTCAGAGATTGTGGCCGGCGCCCTGCAGGACCCCAAACACCGCCGGGCCCTCCTGGTGGGCACCCGCAGCTACGGCAAAGGCTCCGTCCAGGTCGTTACGCCCTTTACCGGCGGCGGCTCGCAGCTGAAATATACCGTGGCCTACTATCACCTGCCCAGCGATCAGCCGGTGAAAAACCGCTACCAGATGGAACGGCTCGGCCGCAAAGACTGGGGCATTGCTCCGGATGTCGAAGTAGAAATGTACAGCCACGAACTGCGCCGGATGCTGGAGATTCAGCGGAAGAACGACATCCTCGTGCAGACGTTTCACAACAATGAAGACGAACGCCGCTATACACTCCAGGAAACCCTTTTGTCAGACCCGCAACTGTCGGCGGCTCTGCTGGTCGTCCAGGCCAAACTGCTTCAGCAGGGTGTTCCGATTCAGCCGCCGGCTTGGACCCTCTGGCAGCGGCCGATTGACCCGAATGAAATTTTGTAAGGACACGTTCTCCGCATGAACAAACTCGAGCAACAGCGAAGAGAAAAATGTCAGCAGATTCGCCGGATGGGCATTGACCCCTACGGCGGCCGTTTCCCGAATACGGAACCGGCTCAATCCGTGAAAAACCGGTATATCGACGGACAGGAAGGCCGGCGCGCCCGCTGCGCCGGACGCATTGTCCTTCTCCGCGACATCGGCAAACTGATCTTCATCACCCTTCGGGACTCCAGCGGGGCCATTCAGCTGGGCCTGAGTAAACAGCTCCTGGCCGGGCAGTGGGAACTGGTCAAACGCATCGACCTGGGCGACCTGGTCGGGGCCGAAGGGACTCTGGGCAAGACCAAAACCGGTGAAATCACCATCTGGGTCGAACAGCTGACCCTGCTGAGCAAGGCCCTGCTGCCGCCGCCGGAAAAGTTTCACGGCCTGGCGGATGTGGATTTGCGCTACCGGCGCCGCTATGTGGACCTCTGGGCCAATCCGGAGGTGATGCAGCGCTTTCTCAAACGCAGCGCCATGGTCGCCTCCATCCGCCGTTTTCTGCAGCAGCAGGGATTCGTCGAAGTGGAAACCCCGATGATGCAGACCATTGCCGGCGGGGCCGCCGCTCGTCCCTTCATTACGCATTACAATGCCCTCGACATCGACTTGTATCTGCGCATCGCACCCGAACTGTTTCTCAAGCGGCTTTTGGTCGGAGGAATGGAAAAAATTTTCGAAATCAACCGAAACTTCCGCAACGAGGGCCTGAGTACCCGGCACAATCCGGAATTTACCATGATGGAGCTCTATCAGGCCTGCGCAGACTACCGCGATATGATGGACCTGACCGAATCGCTCATCAGCTCTCTGATAGAAACCCATTGTCAGGGGCCGCTTCTGCCGTTCGGCTCGATGCAGGTCAACTGGGCACGGCCCTGGCGTCGGGCCCGCTACAGCGACCTGCTGGAAGAATATGCGGGCTGCCGGATTGAGGATATTCCGGCCGTGCGGGCCAAAGCCCGTGCCCTGGGCATTGAAGAAGCCCAGATGGAAGATGCCGTCGTGATTAATGAAGTGTTTGAAGCGACGGTGGAATCCAATCTGGTCAACCCGACCTTTGTGCTCGATTATCCGGCGGAGCTGTGCCCGCTGACCCGAACCAGCCCCGCTGACCCCCGCTACGCCGAACGCTTTGAACTGTACGCCGGCACGATGGAGCTGGCCAACGCCTATACGGAACTAAACGACCCGGATGTCCAGGAGGCCAACTTCCGCCGGCAGCTGCGGGGTCTGAGCGCCGATGAAAGCATGGCGAAAATGGATGAGGATTTTATCACAGCTCTGAAGTACGGGATGCCGCCGGCTGGCGGATTGGGCATCGGCATCGACCGGCTTGTGATGCTGCTGACGGATGCGCCGAGCATTCGCGATGTCATCCTCTTTCCGCTGCTCAAGCCCGCTGCCGCCGGGTCAATGCCGGAGTCCGAGGACGAAACGGACACATCCTCCTGACAACCGAAGAGGTCGAAATTCGCAGGAGCAGTCTGTGTGAAGCACATATCCTTCTTTTTATGCGGCCGCTACCTTCGTCGACGCCGGATGATGCTGCTGAGCATTACCGCCGTGGCCCTCAGCTGTGCCCTCCTGCTGATTACCGCCAGTCTGTTTACCGGTTTTATCGCCGCCCTCGAGACCAGCACAACGCGTCATCTGGGCGATATTGTGCTGGAGGCCCCCTCCGGACAGCTGATTACCGACTATGAAAGGCTGCTGGAAGACCTCCAAAAGCCCGCCGCCGTTCAGGCAGCCACAGCCGTGCTGAAAAATCACGGCCTGCTTCTGGCCGGCCCCGGCAAGGTCCGTCCCGTGCGGGTCTGGGGCATTCAGCTGCCCCAGCGGCTGGCCGTCAGCCCTCTGCAGGATACGCTGCTGGTTCAGAAAGGACAAATGAATCCGTCCTTCGACCCGCAGAATACCGGTGAAATCGGCGGGTTTGTCGGAATCGGCGTGCTCGCCGCACCCGATGAAAAAACCGATGAGTACAACCTCGATGAGGTCCGACGCTACATCGGTCAGAAAATGGCCCTGACAACCGGCTCGCTGCAATCCGTGCCTGCCGGCGAATCCTTCGGTCCGGCCCGGATGCAGTTTCGACGCAGAGTCCTGCGGTTCACCTGTACGGATGTAATGCAGACCGGTGTCTGGGACCTGGATGAACAGAATGTCTTTGTCCCGCTCGAAGCCCTTTCCGCCGTTTTGCATCCCGACCTGCCCGCTCCGGCGGCGGATATCATTCAGATTCGGCTGGCCCCCGGCGTTCCCGAAGAAACGGGCTTGGCAATTGTCCGGGGCATCTGGGACAATTTTGCCAAAGACCGATTTGCCTGGGGACCGTTGGCCTCCATCGAAACCTCCCGCCGGCTTCAGGCCCGGCTGATTGCCGAGTACCGCAAACAAATGGGGGTCCTGCTGCTGATTTTCGGACTGGTCAGCTTATCGGTGATTCTGCTGGTCTTCTGCATCTTTTCGCTGCTGGTGATGACCAAACAAAAAGACATCGCCGTTCTCAAAAGCTGCGGGGCCTCCCGCCGTGATGTGGCCGGACTGTTTCTGTCCTTCGGATTCCTCAACGGCGCCGCCGGAGCGTCCCTCGGCATTCTTCTGGGCTGGCTGATTACCTTTCATATCAATTCGATTGAACATCAAATCAGCCGTCTGTTCGGTCTGAAAATCTGGAAAGCAGGGGTGTATATGTTTTCGCAGATTCCGAATACAGTCGATTGGTCCGCCGCCGGATGGATTTTTCCGGCGGCGATTCTGGCCTCCGCAGCTGGAGCCCTCATTCCGGCGTTGCGGGCGGCCTGGATTGAACCGGTTCGTTTGCTGAGGTACGAATAAGATGCTTCCCTGGAAGCTGGCCGTCCGATACTTTCGCAGCCGTCCCAGTTCCTGGCTGGCTGTGGCGGCCGTGGCCCTCTGCACGTTTATCGTGGTGGTGGTGCTGACCGTAATGAACGGACTGGTCTCCGATTTCAAAGAAAAAAATCACCTCGCCGTCGGCGACTGCATCCTTACTACGGATTCCCTAGTTGGGTTTCCGGATGACCCTAACTGGCTGGCCCTGCTCGAATCGCAGCCGTTTATTGAGGCCGTTTCCCCGGCCGTATTCGGCGTCGGCCTGATTACGCAGACCGGAGCTGACTGGAATATCGCCGTCCAGTTTCTCGGCATCGACCCGGTCCGCCACAGCGCCGCCACCGGATTTGGCCGCTCTCTGCATTACCGCAAGAACCAGCCCCACTTGGCATTTGTTCCTTCGTATGCCCCGAACGAGCCGGGCTGTGTGGTCGGCATCGATCTGGCCGGAATCAGCCGAACCTCGCAGGGAACTTATCTCCACCCGCTTCAGCCCGTCCCGATTCGGCTGATTTTGAGCAGTTTTCCGCTGACGCCCCGCGGGGCTATGGCGCGCGGCGGCACAGACCTGGTCAACAGCAAAACCTACTACCTGGCCGATGACAGCCACACGGGCATCCCGCAGATTGACGGCAGCATGATTTACCTGCCGCTGGAGGAGGCCCGCCTGCTGGCCGGCATGGACAGCCCCTTTCCGCGCATCAGCTCCATTCATATCCGCTTTAAGCCCTCGGTGGGACTTCAGGAAGGCGTCGAACAGGTGCGGAAACTGTGGACGGAGTATCTGGACAGCCGCCGCAATCATCCCTATTTCAATCTGCTGGAGGCGGTGCGGGTCCAAAACTGGCTGGAAAACCGCCGCAGCCGAATCGCCGCCGTCGAAAAAGAACAAACCATGCTGATTTTCCTTTTTCTAATGCTCGGCATCATCACTGTCTTTATCGTCTTTGTGATTTTTTATATGCTGGTGGGCCACAAAAGCAAAGATATCGGAATTCTCCAAAGCATCGGAATGTCAAAAATCAAAATCGCTCAGGTTTTTCTCCATTTCGCCGCGCTCATCGGTTTTTGTGGCACCCTGTTGGGAGCGGCCGGCGGCTGTTTGTTCCTTGTCTATATCAACCCCATCGAAAACTGGCTCTTTGAGCGGTTCGATTTTCAACTGTGGGACCGAACCATCTACGCCATCGGACAGATTCCCAATCAAATCCAGCCCGTTTTCCTGCTGAATGTGGGACTGGCCGCTGTGGCTGCCTGTCTGGCAGGGGCGCTGATTCCGGCCGTTCAGGCCGCCCGGAAAGAAACTGTGGAGGTGCTGCGAGTCAGTCAGGTATAATCGCCCGGACAAATCCAGGAACAAAAATGAAAACAATCATTGAAGCCAAAAATATCCACAAGTCCTATCCGATGGGCAAACAGACCCTTCACGTGCTCAAAGGCATCTCGCTGAAGGTTCAGACCGGTTCTTTCACAGCCATCGTGGGGGCTTCCGGCAGCGGCAAAAGCACCCTACTTCACATTTTGGGCGCCTTGGATAAACCGGACAACGGAAGTGTAGAATTTGAAGGAAAAAACATCAGCAACTTTTCCGCCGCTCAGCTGAATCGCTACCGCAACCAATCTGTTGGCTTTGTATTCCAGTTTTATCATCTCCTTAATGAGCTGAATGTTCTGGAAAATACCCTGCTTCCGGCCATGATTACCAACGGCCCCACCGGGTATTTGAAGAAAAAAAAGGAACTTCAGGAGGCCGCGGCGGCTCTGCTCGAGCGGTTTGGGCTGGGCGGACGGCTTCGACACCGCCCGTATGAGCTGTCCGGCGGTGAACGTCAGCGGGTCGCTATTGCACGAGCCCTGATGAACAAACCTGCCCTCCTGCTGGCCGACGAACCGACCGGAAATCTTGACTCCAAAACCGGTTCTGGTATATTAGATGTCCTGAAAGAGCTCAACCGAGGCGGGCAAACCATCATCATGGTCACGCATGACCTGCGGATCGCACAGATGGCGGGGGAAATTGTTCACCTCGAGGACGGCCGAATCGTCGAGACGTCGAAAAAATCTTAAAACAACCTACAATTCGGAGCGGCGAATGGGTTTGAAAATCTGGCTCGATGACAAATTAGTCGATCAGGAGGACGCGAAAATTTCCGTTTTTGACCATGGTTTGCTCTATGGAGACGGGGTCTTTGAAGGAATTCGGGTCTACAGCGGAAAAATCTTTGAACATGAAGCCCACCTTCAGCGCCTTTACAAATCCGCCAAGGTCATCCGTCTGACCATCCCGATGGACCTGCCGACGCTCAAAAAGGCCGTGGAGGAAACCGTCCGAGCCAACCAGATTACTGACGGCTACATTCGCCTGGTTGTAACCCGAGGCGTCGGCGACCTGGGGCTGAATCCCTTTTTATGCAAACGCGCCTGTGTGATCATCATTGCCGACAAAATCCGCCTCTATCCGGCGGAATTGTATGAAAAAGGGCTGAAAGTCATCAGCGTTCCGACGGTTCGCAATCACCCGATGAGCATTCCGCCGCAGGTGAAAAGTCTGAATTATCTGAACAACATCTTTGCGAAAATCGAGGCGGTGGATGCCGGCGCTTCCGAAGCCATTCTCTACAGCCACGACGGCTATGTGGCCGAGGCCTCCGGCGACAACATTTTCATCGTCTTGGAGAAAACGCTTTTTACCCCGCCCGTGCAGGCCGGTTCGCTGGACGGCATTACGCGGCGCATCGTTATCAAACTGGCCCGGGAAGAGCAGATTCCGGTGGTTGAAAAAAATCTGACGCGGTTTGATTTGTATACGGCGGATGAATTTTTCCTGACCGGCACCGCGGCGGAAGTGATCGGCGTGGTGGAGATGGACGGCCGCATCATCGGCGACGGCAAACCGGGGCCGATTACACGAAAACTTCGTAAGAAATTTTACGCCTATGCACACGCCTGAGCCTTCATCCGATTCAGCCTTTCGGTCGATTGAACAGCTCGTTCAGGCGGAGCTTCAGAGCGTACAGACTCGGATTCAGCAAGCCCTCTCAACCGACCATCCTCTTCTGGCTGCTCGTCTGAACACGCTGACGAAGCATCCGGGCAAAATGCTGCGCCCTCTGATGCTGCTGCTCAGTGCCAAAGCGTGCGGGCAGATTCGCTCTGAACACATCGACCTGGCCGCGACGATTGAGCTGATTCATACGGCCACGCTGCTTCATGATGATGTTGTGGACCGGGCCGCCCTTCGCCGCAGTCAGCCCTCCGCCAACATTCTTTGGGGCAATACGGCCGCCGTGCTGCTGGGGGATTTTCTGCTCAGCCGCGCACTGGCCCTCGGCGCCCGGCTGTACCCGCCCGCCCTGACCGAACAAATCATCAAGACCGCTCAGGAGATTTGCGAAGGAGAACTCCTGCAGAACATCCATCGCGGCGACTGGGAGATGAGCCAAGAACTCTATGAGCGCATCATCACAGGAAAAACCGCCGCTCTGTTTGCCGTCAGCGGCCTGCTGGGCGCCCAAATGGCGCAGGCGGATGAAAACACCGCAACAGCCCTCCGTCAATATGGACTCCGCTTCGGACAGGCCTTTCAAATCCGCGATGACGCCGCCGATTTGTTTTCGACGGAATCGAAAACCGGCAAGACCCTCGGCACGGATTTGAAAGAAGGCAAACCGACCCTGGCGGTTATCCTCTGGCTGGAAACTCTCTCTGAAGCCGACAGACAGCAGGCTGTCGAGCATCTTCAAAATCCTCGCAAACACTCGGCCGTTCTCCGGCAAATCAAAAAATCCTCTGTTCCTTTTCAGATTCAGCAGGAGCTTGCCGCCCTGAAAGAACAGGCGTGCAGAGCCCTTCAGCCGCTGGCGGACTCGGCCGCCAAAGAAGCGTTGATTCAAATGGCCGAACAAACCGCCAGAACACTCTGAATCGTTCTGCCACTCTTTTCTGACCTTCTCGGAGACGGTGTTCTCACCATGAAAAAGAGCGTCTCCTTCAGAAACCCAAACAACCAAGCAGAACTCATTAGTTATCAGCCGTCAGTTATCAGAGAACAGGCTGAGGTCAATCCTTGTCGGGCAGCCTTTCTCAGAAATGAATCAGGAGAAGGTCCAGCCGTTCTTCTCCGCTCTTGCGTCCGGAACAGTGTTCCTTGCAGGAATCTACAGCAAACAGGCGATTTGATGCCGAGCTCGCACAAGCCCTCGTCATTCCCGCGGCCTATCCTCCGAAGCATTCTGCGAAGGAGGACGGCGGGCACCGGAAAATAGCCGCGTCCGCAGGGGCGTGATAAAACGTGATAAAAAGAGCATCAAACAAAATGATTTTTTCGTTCCGGATTCCAGCACCTTCTCCACCGCCGCTTTAACGAAGAAGAAAAACAGGAATCGATTCTTTTCTTTCCGACGCTTTAAAAAGAAAAAAGGCCGGGGTCAAATCCCCGGCCTTGGATAAGCGAAAAAGAGGTCTTCTTTAGAAGGCAAAGCTGTAGGAAATTGTGCCCCAGTACTCGTCGCTCTTGTTGACGGTGTCCTCGAAGGAGTTCTGGAAATAGACGGCCGGAACAATCTTGCCGCCGGTCATCGGACACTTGAACTGGCTCTTGAGGCCCCAGACCATATGCGACCAGTCGTGATCGGAATACATCACACCGTCATTGAAGACCAGATCCCATGAGAAGGTCAGCGGCAGATCGGTCGGCAGATTGTAGTCAAAACCCATCAGATAAATCGTGCCGGAAGCATCCTTGATATCCGACTCGCCTCGGGCGGGCCACATTTGATACACACCCAGATGGGGAACCATACCGTTGTCCATCAGTTTGGGCATCTCGGCTTCCACAAACACTTCCTGGTTGTCCAACGCCTTGGTGTAGGTGTCAATAAAATCGAAATACCGCCAACCAATTTTATAATTGGTTTCCCATGCATCACCCGCCAGAGCTTTGCCCTTATAATAAACGGTATATCGGTACTCCGTCAGATTCACGCGGCTGTTCTCCAGATCATTGGTCCATCCGCCTCGTTCCGGATAGGACATCCAGACGTTGGCACCCAACCCGTTCTCATGCGAAAGATCAATGCTGGGCTGGAAGGCACCTGCATTATCCAGAATATCATAGCCGCGCCAGATGTACCGAGAGGTGTAGCTTAAATCCACGGTTGTCTTCCATTCCTGTGCCGAGGCGGCCACCGCCATCGCACACAACACCAACACAACTATTGTGTTCTTCATAACTCTGTCCCTTTCCATTGCTCCCTAAAAACAATTTCCTTTTCCGTTTTCTTGATTGGGTGGTACGCCCTATTCAGAAATATTATGCTTTCTGATTTACGACCTTCAACAAAAAAACGAAAAAAATCGAAGCTTTTCGGCAAATGTTAAAATGGGCAAGATAAAAATATCAGTGGCCGTTTGCCGCTCGGATTTCGATTTGTTCTTTGGCTTGCCCGACCAGATAAAAGCTGCCTGTAATGCAGATTAAATCTTCTCGGGTCACCACGCTTTGCGCAATTCGAACGGCCTCGCGGAGCGTCATCGCCGTCTGACACATCTTGCCGCAGATTTCCGTGTAAAGGTCCGCCAGTTCCTGCGGATAAACGGCCTTGGGATTGTTGCTTCGCGTAAAAATGACCTTGTCCGCACCGTATTGAAGCTGCGTGAGCATCCCGCGAATGTCCTTATCGTTGTTGCAGCCGAAAATGATAATCATCGAATCATACGGAATATGCTGACCGATGGCTTGAATCAGGGCCCGAATACTGGCGGCATTGTGCGCAGCATCCACCAGAATCCGCGGGTCATTACAAATCATTTCCATCCGCCCAATCAGCGAAACCTTGCTGAGTCCCTCGACCGCCTTGCTGTCATCCACCTGAAAGCCTCGCTGCTTGAGCTGATCAAGCATCGCCAGCGCCAGACCGCAGTTGATGGCCTGATGCTCGCCGGGCAGCGGGACACGCAGATGCTCGAATCGACTATACGGTGTGGTCAGACAGATTCGATTGTGCGGCCCGTGTTCTCGGGAGGATTCAAACCGATACGAAAAATCGATGTCCTTGCCCGTTACACACAGCGGCGCTTTAACCGCCTGTGCTTGCCTCTTGATCACCCGCATGGCCAGCGGGTCCTGCGGAACCGTCACGACAGGAATACCTTCCTTGATAACGCCGGCTTTCTCCCGGGCAATACAGTCAATCGTCGGACCCAGCAGATTCATGTGGTCCAGACTGATGCTGGTGATGCCGACCACTTCCGGCGTAATCACATTGGTGCTGTCCAGCCGGCCGCCCAGACCGGTTTCAATGACGGCAATATCCACCTCTTCCTCGGCAAAATACAGAAAAGCCATCGCCGTAAAGATTTCGAAAAAGGTCGGGGCATCCTGCTTTTCAGCCATTTTTTCCACAACCGGATAAAGCCGGTTGATTAAATCCAGCATCGCCTTTTTGGAAATCATCTCGGAGTTGATGACGATTCGTTCATGCAGACTGGTCACGTGAGGCGACGTATACAGGCCGACCTTGTACCCGTTGGCCTCGAGCATTTTGGCCAGCATGGTAGCTGTTGAACCCTTGCCCTTCGTTCCCGCAATGTGGGCACACTTTATCTTTTTGTGGGGATTCCCGAGGACCTTCAGGAAGTTATTCATCCGGTCCAGATTAAACGTCGTGACGTTATAGCGCAGCCGCCCCTGCCTCTCGTAGTCTGTCCTGTCGAACAGGTATTTCATCGCCTGTTCGTAAGTCCGAAACGCAACGGCAGTGCGTTTAATTTTCTCAACAGCAACGGAGGAGGTGGTTTTTTTCGCCTTAGACTGCGTCGTCCGTGATAGTCTTTTAGTTGTTGTCATGATGGTGAAGAATGATACTCCAAAAAACCCAATAAGTCAATCGTATTATGCCTTAAACCAAACAAAAACACGTTTCGCCGAAAAGAACGAGCCTGTAAATAATTATATTACAACAAGTTGCAAAAAGATACCTTGCGTCGTTTTCTTCCCGCGGCTGTCTCTGCAAACACAATGTCTTATGATACAATTAAATATTTTAATTATTGTGCAGCAGAATCGACCCAAAAAATAAAAGCCGCAAAAACGCTTGAAACGACCTTCCTGACTTAATACAATACGGTACTTTTCAAATCTGTTTCGTAAAATCTTTCTATTTTTTGAGGTTTTTTTATGGCGAACGCAAACGCAACAGGTCTTTCGGCTCTGGATATGAAATGTGTGGAAACCATCCGTTTTCTGGCCATGGATGGTGTACAAGCCGCCAACTCCGGGCATCCCGGAATGCCGATGGGGATGGCCGCCGCGGCCTATGCTCTCTGGATGCGGCACCTCCGGTTTAATCCGGCCGACCCAAAATGGCTCAACAGAGACCGTTTTATCCTCTCCGCTGGCCACGGCAGCATGTTGCTGTACTCCCTCCTTCATTTGTGCGGTTTTGACTTGCCCCTCGACGAACTCAAACAGTTCCGACAGTGGGGCAGCAAGACACCCGGACATCCGGAATACGGGCATACCCCCGGGGTTGAGGTCACCACAGGCCCGCTCGGTCAGGGCATCTCCAATGGGGTCGGTATGGCCATCGCTCAAAAGTATCTGGCCGCACGGTACAACAAAGACGGCTTCCCCATTTTTGACTACAAAATCTATGTCATCGCCGGCGACGGCTGCCTTCAGGAAGGCGTCAGCGGCGAGGCCTCCAGTTTGGCCGGCCATCTCGGATTGGACAACCTGATCGTCATTTACGATGACAACGGCATCACCATCGACGGCGAAACGCACTTGTCTTTTACCGAAGATGTCGCCAAGCGCTATGAGGCCTACGGCTGGAATGTTCACACCGTCGGCGGCGACGGGCACAACATCGCCGAGCTGGACCGCGTCCTCGAAATCGCCAAAAAGCCCAACGGCAGGCCCACGCTCATCAAGTTCCGCTCGCACATCGGCTTCGGCAGTCCGAATTTCCAGGACACCCATACCGCCCACGGCGCCCCCTTAGGCGTGGAAGAATGCAAGCTGATTAAGAAAAATGCCGGCTGGGATCCCGAAACAACCTTTGTCGTACCCGAAGAAGTAGTTGCCCATATGGGCAAAGCCAAAGAAAAAGGCGCCCGTCTCCAAAAGGAGTACGAGGCTCTCTTCGCCAAATATGCTCAGGCCTATCCGCAGGAAGCCAAAGAAATTATGGATGCCCTTGCCGGTCGGCTTCCGATTGAGATTGAACCGCTGCTGCCGAAGTTTGAGGCGGGCACTTCCGTTGCCACACGTCAGGCGTCCGGAAAGACCCTCGATGCCTTGATGCCGCATCTGCCGCTGGTCATCGGCGGTTCAGCAGACCTGACCCCGTCCAACAACACCCGCTTCAAAGGGGCAACGGATTTCCAGAAAAACAATCTCACAGGACGCTATATCCGCTACGGGGTCCGCGAACACGCTATGGCCGCCATTATGAACGGAATGGCCGTCAGCGGCCTCATTCGCCCCTACGGCGGTACCTTCATGGTCTTTTCCGACTATATGCGGGGCGCTTTGCGGGTGGCGTGCCTGTCGAAATATCCGACGATTTTTGTTTTTACACACGACACCATTGGACTTGGCGAAGACGGACCAACCCATCAGCCCGTCGAACATCTGGCTTCCTTGCGGGCCATCCCCAATCTGCTGGTGATTCGTCCGGCCGATGCCAACGAAACCGCCCAGGCCTGGAAATACACCCTTGAGCATCGGGACCAGCCCATCGCTTTGGCCCTCACCCGCCAGGGGATTCCGGTACTGGACCAGAGCAAATATGCCAGCGCTTCCAACCTGGTCAAAGGCGCGTACGTCCTCATTAAAGACGCAAATCCGGATGTGCTGCTCTTGGGGGCCGGCTCGGAAGTGCACATCGCCCTTCAGGCCCGTGAAATTCTTGCCGCTGAAGGCATCCGTTCGCAGGTTGTCTCGATGCCCTGCTGGGAGCTCTTCGAGCGCCAGCCCGCCGCCTACAAAGAAAGCGTCATTCCCTCATCGATTAAGGCACGCGTCGGCGTCGAGGCCGGCGTACGGATGGGCTGGGACCGCTGGATCGGCCCGTGGGGCGAGTTTGTCGGGATGAGCACCTTTGGTGTGTCGGCGCCGTACAAGGTCTGCTACAAAAACTTCGGCATCACACCGGAAGCCGTCGCCGCCGCCGCCAAAAAGTCCCTCTCCGCGGCAAAATAGAACTCCTTTAATCAGACCCAAAGGGAGAGAAAAACGATACAGGGATAAAACAGCGAGCAATAGTAGGAATTCAGGCACTTTGTCTAAGAGTTAAGAAAAAACAAGTTCCTTAAATTTGCTGTTTAAAAACTCTTGGAGATAGGATTCCTGATTCTCAATCTGTTTGGCTTGGTTCCGCAGCAAATTTTGACATTTTCTTATAATCAACTGAAAATTGAAAGATTTCATTTGATGAGCTTTAGGGCCTATGACTTTTATACCTCTGGGCAGTTTGCTGAACCAGCCGATTTCTAACATTACAACTCCGTCAATATCCTCTGTAAAACAAGGTTCGTTCGAACCGAAATCAATATAAAGAATGTCGGCTTCTTCATCATAATGATGAGTTATGTTTACTTTTTCTTCCATTCTTGCTCCCACCCCTTCAACGCAGAATTTGTGTAAACGGTTCTAATCCTGCAATTATTGACATTGACCAACACATACAAGAAAACTCTTGCGGTTACCGTGTTCAAAATATAAAAATCATCAAAAAATTTAACGAATGCTTTTACAGATTCCTCTTTCGGACTTTTTAATATAAAGTCCGGATGCTCTAATGTTTCTGCGATTTTATCGAAGTGCGCTTCAAGGTATTTGCTGCTATTATCTTGGACAATGTGCCGCCAAGTTTGTTCAGTTAGCTCAAATTGCTTCCCGTCATGACCCTTTATGACAAAAGCTCCTCCTTGGAATATCGGCACGTGAATGAACCTCCTGCAACCGAATCTCGAAAAAGAAGTCCTTTTCTAAAAGGTTATTATAAAAAAATATTGAAGGATGAATCATCCTATTCTTACAAAACCTTTCATCATCCCGCATCTTTTTATCTTTCCCGCAACCTGTATTCTGAAACGTTCCGCGAAGGAGGAAAGCGAGATTCCACGCTTTATCTTCATTTATTTTCGCTATTACTCGAAAATCATCTAACACGATTTTATAGATATTATATATCCTGTTAATTTGTTCAACAAAGAAATATCTGTATCAACAAAACAGGTAAATATAGGTCCATATTTATAAAATCACTACAGGCAGTTCAGCCATTCTGCGGCGAGGTTTTCCAAGTCGGCTAAATCGACCGTACCGGTTTGATTGCGGTCGGCGCCCATACACCAGTCCGGCCAGCGGCATTCGTCCGAAAGCCATTGCTCCGCCAAAGCCGCCAGGCCGTCCATCCCATTGCCAGGCAGGACCCATGTCTGCGTCGGCGTCAGGACATTCAGCACCGCACCCTGACAGCGGCTGTTGAGAATTGTTCCCAGATTCGTGAGGGTATTGACCGTAATTTCATGCCCGTTTAAATCCAGAACGGCCCCTGATTCAATCGTCAGGTCCGTCGAAGTCGGCAAAGCCAGGTCGGCTCCTATCTTCAAAGTCCCTGCCAGAATGCGTGTGGCTCCGGTGTATGTGCACGGACCGGCCAACGTTACCGTTCCGGCACCGCCTTTGGCAAGATGTCCTTCGCCGCTGATTGCTCCGCTGACAATCAAATCCCCCGCCTGAGCAGAAAGCAAATACCGCCTGCCGCCCGCCAGCTGAAGCGGCATCCCGATTGTCTGCACAGAAGGCGACTCATTGACAATATCCCCCAGCAGCACAATCCGATTGCCTGAAAGGGCAAAGCCGCCCGCCGTATTCAAAAACCGAATGCCGTTAACCTGCTTATCGGCCGCCAGGTTGTTGTTCGCTGCCGTCTGAAGCGTCCCGCCGAAGATCAGATTGTCCGTTCCGTATGAAGGGACATCCCAGTTGGCGGCGTCCGACCAGCTGCCGGATGCTCCGCCGCCCGTCCACACACGGGCATTCGGCGAGACCGCCTGTTGCGTAAACCGCCACTGCTGAGCCAGCGTGTGAAGCCACCGCCATTGACGCGTCAAAGAACCGCTGGTTGAGCCGGCCACAGAGACGGCCTTGGCCGTAATCTTATTGAGAACGCGGAAAGAGCCGTCCGTAAGCGGTTCAATCGCCCATTTCTGGGCATCATTGTTCAAATCCGTCCACTGACGAATCTGCTCCCCGTCGGAAAATGCTCCGTTTCGTAAATCCACTGGCAGACCGCTGGCGACATTGACAATTTTGGTGTAGCCGTCAAACGTCGGAATAAACCGCCACTTCTGAAGATTGGACCCGGTCCACTCAGCCAGCGTCAGCCGCGTTCCGCTACTGGTATTGGCCACGCCGGCCGGCAAACCGCCGAACTGCATCTCCATCGAATACATCCCTGCCGGCGTCAGCCAGAAACACTGATGCCCCGGCTGCGACGGATCCCAGCTGCCCACATCCATCGAAGCCCCGACCGCATTTTGTGCACCGGCTACCTCCAGCGCCATCGATGTGGCGACATTCACCATCCGAAACCCGCGATTGTTTGTCTGAACAACATACCACCGATGGGCGTTGTTCGTGCTGCTGTAAGGCACCAGTTTGACCGGCTTGCCCGGCCCGTAAATGTTGCTCGGGTTTCCATCCGGACTAACCACAGCCAGTGCCTTGCCGTTGGCCAGACAGGTAATTTTATACTGATTGAGCCCCACCCGCGTAAACGCCCAGATTTGGTCCGTCCCTCCCTTCCAGGTGTTCATCT
>CALEDR010000007.1 GCA_937949545.1 uncultured Phycisphaerae bacterium | reverse complement strand
GCATCCGACGCCTCCAGATACAGCCCCCCCGCCGGCGCGCCAGGCTCGCGGTTCATTCCGCAGACAATCGCATAGTTTCCGTCCAGCAGATTCCAGCCCGCCCGAGGCCAGCCGTCATCTCCCCAAATCAGTGTGCGAAGCCCGAGTTTGGCCACTCCATTGTCATCGGCATCATAGAAATGGAATGAAAACATCTCCAGCCCGTCCTGGGCGGTAAAAATCCCAATGTGACCCGGCCCGATTTCCCGCCCGACGGAACCCAGCTCCGGTTTTGGAGTGCCGTCCGTATTGTAATTGGCCGAATAATCCCGTCCCAAAAACAGCGAGCCGGTATCCTGCGTGAGAACGTTAATCCCGTCTCGGTCAAAATAAGGCCCCGTAATGGCCGCCGCTCGTGCGTATCGGATAAAATACGTGCTGTTTATGCCCGCACAGCAGCGTTCCTGATTGAAAAACAAATAATAATAGCCGCCCTTATAATAAAGATAAGCCGCTTCAATCCACGCTCGAGCCAGCTGCGTGGGGGTTGTTCCGCTTTTGACCTTGCCGGTTTCCGGATCAATCTGATAAAGCCAGATACCGCCGTAGGTCCAGCCGTTGCCGCTCGGATGTCCGAACGAGCCGGCTGCCAGCCACAGATTGCCGGACGTATCAAACAAAAGCGCCGGATCAATACTCCGCCGATAATCCGTGCACAAATCCGTCCACAAAACAGAACCCTGGTCCACCCAATCGCGATTCAATATACTGGAACCGATTGCCAGCCCGCAGACGGATTTTTCCGTGCAGTTATAGTCATAACACATATTGCGGGAATAATAGAGATAATACAAATCCCCGACTTTGATGATATCCGGCGCCCAAAGATTCCACGGCCCGCTGCCTTCACATGTGGACAAATAAGAAGCCATATACGGTGGAACCCCGCTGGAATAACTGAAAGGCCGATTTCCCGCATACCACGTAACCAAATCCGTCGAATAACGAGAACTCAAGTTATTGTTGGTCGAGAAATACCAGTATCGACCATTCTCATAGATTATCGTCGATGGATCGTGACAAGTAATCGTTCCTGTTATCTCCAGACCATAGCCGACGGAAAACAAAAAGAAGAAATAAAGTATCCTTAAAGCCCTTTTTTGCCAAATTTCTTGCTTCGAAGAATAACTCGACTTCATTTGTCCATCTCCCCCATCAAAAAAAGGTTCCTTATAAATATAAACAAAGGGGAGAAAAAATAGACAACATTTCCAAAAAAACTTTATAAAGATATACCAGACCGGTAAATCTTTTTATTGAAATTCGGCTTGTATCTCTCTGCTCATTTTCTTATATTAATATAGAAAACTATTTTTTGGGGGTCGCTGATTAGAACCAGAAACCCTAAACTCCGCAAGCATGCCAAAAAACCGAGTGAAAAGAGGGGTTGAGAAGATGAACAAGAGGAATTCTTTTTGTCCCGCCGTTTTTCTGTTTCTACTGGTTTCGTCCTGGGCGTTTTGTCTTCCTTTGGCCTTTCCTGGGGCCGAAGGCGCCGGGCGTTTTGCCACAGGCGGACGCGGCGGAACCGTCTATGAAGTGACCAATCTGAACAACAGCGGACCAGGTTCCATCGTTGACGCCGTCAGTCAGGGCAATCGGACTATCATCTTTCGCGTCTCCGGAACCATTGAATTGGGGGATGTCATCCTCCGTCCCAAATCCAACACCACCATCGCCGGACAGACCGCTCCCGGTGACGGCATCTGCATCAAAGGCCGGATCTATCTGAGCGGTGCCGACAACGTCATCATCCGATACATCCGCGTGCGGGTCGATGCCGGCAAAGCCAACTCCAGCGGCGACGCCATCGACATAGCCAGCGGAAACAACATCATAATCGATCACGTCAGCGCCTCCTATGCACGAGACGAGACCATCTCCTGCCAAGATGGGTCCAACACGTAACCGTCCAGTGGTGCATCCTCAGCGAGGCCCTAACCTTCGAAAACCACAGCTACGGCTCCCTCATCCGCGGCCAATACGGAGAACGAAAATCCTACCACCACAACCTTTACGCCCACAACAAAGGCCGAAACCCACGACCGGGAAACTACACCATAATTGACTCCGACCCTGACGGGCTTTACTTCGATTTCCGAAACAACGTCGTCTATAACTGGTCCGGAACGCATCCTGGTTACAACGCCGATACAAAAACTATGAGCCGCTATAACTTTGTGGCAAACGTCTTCATTCGCGGTCCCGGCTCTTCCGGAACAAAGGCCTTCAAAGAAAACTGCAAATACGCCTGCGCCTACTGGGCCGGCAATGCCCACGGCGCTACGTACAATACCGTCACCGTCTATCCCAACCAGTGGGATTTAGTCACCTTCAACGGTTTTACCACCGCCGAAATTGATGCCTACAAGGCCCGTTCCTACGAAATCCCAATGGAACCGGTTACGACCACCTCTGCCTATCAGGCCCTGCAGGATGTTTTGGCCTCGGCCGGAGCCAGTCTGGTTCGCGATGCCGTCGATCAAAGGATCGTCAGCAGCGTCGTCAGCGGAACCGGCGACTTTGTTTACAATACCCCAGATCCCGCCACCGCCACACAGCAAGAACTGGATTATTTCTGGCCGCCGCTGGCCTCAGCACCCGCACCGGCAGACACCGACCACGACGGAATGCCGGACAGCTGGGAAACAGCCAACGGGCTCAATCCCTCCAACCCCGCCGACCGAAATTCCTACACCCTGAACCCCAACTATACCAACCTGGAAGTCTATCTAAACTGGCTGGTGCAGGGGGATATCCAGCCCCCCGCCGCTCCGACGGGATTGACGGCCGCCGCCGGCGACAAGATGGTCCAGCTCGCCTGGAATCCCAACACAGAACCCGACCTGGCCGGCTACAATGTCTATCGCTCTACAGTGTCCGGCAGCGGATACGTCAAGCTCAACGGCATCCTCCTGACCAGTCCGGCCTATACGGATACCAGCGTGAGCAACGGCACCACCTATTATTATGTGGTTACCGCGGTGGATACCGCCACCAATGAATCCGCTGCTTCGGTTCAGGTGTCTGCCGTGCCGATGGACCTGACGCCTCCGGCGCCGCCGGCCGGTCTGTGGGCGCGGATTGAAAACGGCACCGTGCTGTTGGACTGGCTGGATAATACCGAAGCGGATTTTGCCGCCTACAATGTCTATCGCGCAGAGGGCTTCAGCGGCGAGTATAGTTTGCTCACCGCTTTCGGGATTACAACGTCGTTCTTTGCAGATTCGGATGTCTCGGCCGGCCAAACCTATTTTTACGCCGTGACAGCCAAAGACATTTCCGGCAATGAATCCGATGCGCTCTTCGAAATTCCGGTCACCATCAGCACAACGGCGATGGGACGAATCCTGCGGGAAACCTGGACCGGCATCTCCGGCAGTAACGTCAGCCATTTGACATCTCTTCCGTCGTATCCAAACCGGCCCTCCGGACGGGACTGGCCGGCCAACCTGGAAGGCCCGACCGACTGGGCGGACTCCTACGGCACTCGCATCCGCGGCTATCTGCACCCGCCCGCGGCGGGATGGTACACCTTCTATATCGCCGCCGACAATGAAGCCCAGCTTTGGCTCAGCACGGACGGCTCGCCGGCCAACGCCGCCCTGATTGCCTCCGTATCCGGCGGAACCGCCCCGCGGCAGTGGGACCAATCCCCCTCGCAGCAGTCTGCACCGATTTTCCTGACCGCCGGACGCAAATACTACATCGAAGTCCTTCACAAAGAAGACAGCGGCAAGGACCATCTGGCCGTTGCGTGGGAAGGCCCCGGACTGAGCCGGCAGGTCATCGCCGGACAATATCTGTCGCCGTGGTTTGTCGGCCTGTATGGAGATGCAAACACGGATGAGCGGGTCGATATCGACGACCTGCCCGCCTTTGCCTCGGTCTGGCTGGAAGCCGACTGCGCCGAAAGCTCCGCCTGGGACCTCAACGGCGACTGTGTCGTGGACCTGTACGAATTCAGCATGTTGGCGGGAAACTGGATGCTCGATATCCATCCGCTTTTGCCGCCGACGAATCTGACCGCCGAGGCCGACGATGGTGCCGTGCTGCTCGACTGGGATGACAGCACCGAACCATTCATCATCGGATACAATGTCTACCGTTCCACAACTCCCGGCGGCGGTTATACAAAACTGAACACATCCACCGTTTTGTCCTCCGACTATTATGACGGCACCGTTCAGAACGGCATTTTGTATTACTATGTCGTCACGGCCGTCAGCAGCGGCGGCGAATCCGCCTTTTCCAATGAGGTGTCGGCCGTGCCCAATCCGCCCAACCCCGTTCTTGTCATTCAGGAGAATGAAACCGGCTTCTGCGGCGTGGAAGGGGTGATTGAAAACGAACACGCCGGCTACACCGGCAGCGGCTATGCCAATACTGACAACGCCGTCGGCAAGGGCATTAACTACCGCATTCAGATTCAAACGGGCGGCACCTATGCGTTTGTCTGGCGATTTGCCAACGGCGCCACAGCCGCCCGCCCGGCCAATCTGCTCATCAACGGCACCCCTGCTGCATCCGGCATTGCCTTTCCGGTCACCGGGGCCTGGACATCCTGGAGCACAACCGCAGCGGTTCAGGTCTCTCTGCTGGCGGGGACATACACGGTGCGTCTGGAAGCAACGACCTCCGGCGGTCTGGCAAACATCGACTCGATGACCGTTACCGGCCCCAATCTTCAGCCGGCCCCGTGTTTCTAAAGAGAAACGCCGCGGCATTCTTTGCCAAAGCCCTTGTTTTTTTTCAGAACCGCCGATAGAGTAAACGGCATCATCCACAGAAACGAAAGGGCCTGACTATGGCAAAGAAAATCAAACGAATCGCCCTCCTGACCGGCGGCGGCGATTGCCCCGGTCTGAACGCCGTCATCCGTGCCGTCACCAAAACCGCCATCAACAAATACGGTCTGGAGGTGTACGGCGTCGAAGATGCCTACCTGGGTCTGATTGAAAACCGCATCCGCCCCCTCAGTTTTGATGATGTAAGCAACATCCTCACGCTGGGCGGCACAATTCTGGGCTCTTCCAACAAAACCAATCCTTTCGCTTATCCGATGCCCATCGGCAGGACCGTCCGCAGCCGCGATGTATCCGATTTGTGTATCGCCAACCTCGAAAAGCACGGCATCGAGGCGATGATCTGCATCGGCGGAGACGGAACGATGGCCTCTGCCGCCGCCTTCGCCAAAAAGGGCCTGACGGTCATGGGTGTGCCGAAAACCATCGACAACGATGTGTACGGCACGGACCTGACGTTCGGCTTCAACACCGCCGTCACCACCGCTGCCGAAGCCATTGACAAAATTCATACAACTGCCAGCTCGCACCATCGTGTCATGATCGTCGAAGTGATGGGCCGCTACGCGGGCTGGATTGCCCTGCACGCCGGCGCTGCAGGCGGGGCCGATGTCATCCTGATTCCCGAAATTCCCTATGACCTCAGCCGCATCGCCGAAGTTGTCCTGGCCCGCTCGCGCAAAGGCCGCCGTTTCAGCATCATCTCGATCGCCGAAGGGGCCAAACCCAAAGGCGGCAAAATGGTCGTCTTCAAAAAAGAAGCCGACAGCCCCGACCCGATTCGTCTGGGCGGTGTTTCCTATGTGCTGGCCGAGCAGCTGTCTAAAATAACAGGCCTGTCCTGCCGCGGCGTCAACCTCGGCCATCTCCAGCGGGGAGGCACACCGACCCCCTTCGACCGCAATATGGGCACACAGTTCGGCTATTATGCCCTTGAACTGCTGATGAAGGGCATCAAGAATCATTTAGTCATCTGGAAAAACGGCTCTCTCGGCTCGATCCCGCTCAGCCGCACGGCCGGCAAAATCAAAACCGTTCCGCTCAATGACCCCTTGATGGCCGCCGCCAAGGCCGTCGGAACCAGTTTCGGAATCTAACCGCTACAGCCATGCCCGCTTCCAAAAAGAAATTGAAAATCATCGTCACCGCCGGCGGCACGCGGGAATATATCGACCCTGTCCGTTTTCTTTCCAATGCCAGCAGCGGACAGATGGGATATGCCCTGGCCCGTGCGGCCTTGAAAGCCGGCCACCGCGTGACCCTCATCAGCGCCCCGACCGCCCTGACCGCCCCCGCCAAAGCCAAACTCCTCCGCGTCGTCTCCTGTCTGGACATGTTCCGGGCCGTCAAAAAAGAATTTCCCCGCTGCGACTGCCTGATTATGGCCGCCGCGGTCTCCGACTATACGCCCGTCAAAACAGAAAAAAGAAAAATAAAAAAGAAAACAGGTCTGTTGACCCTTCAGTTCAAACCAACTCCGGATATCCTGGCCTGGGCCGGCCGACACAAGAAGAAAAGTCAAATCCTCGTCGGATTTGCTCTCGAAGACAAAAACGTAAAGAAGAACGCCGAATCAAAACTCCAAAAGAAAAATCTCGACCTGATTGTCGCCAACAAACCGGACGCCATTGCCGCCAAGCAGTCCGCCGTTCTCCTCAAATCCCCGTCCGGTCCCTGGCAGGCCCTGCCCTATCAAAGCAAGCAGCGCACCGCCGCCTGCATCCTTCGGATGATTGAAAAACTCTTTGTGGAAAACTAATCCGTGATGCCGAGGTCTTCCTTTGTCAGAATGCTCTCGAAGCGGTAGCCCGCCTTTTCGATATTTTCGCGAGCCCCCTGTTTGCGGTCGATCACACAGACAATCCGGTCCACCCGCGCCCCGGCCTCCGTAATAATCTTGGCCGCCTCGAGCACCTGTCCGCCGGTCGTGGCGATATCCTCCACCAGCAGCACAACATCACCGGGCTGAAGAACCCCCTCAATCATCTTGCCTGTGCCGTACTCTTTTTTGCTGTTGCGGATGATGACCCAGGGCTTGCCGGACTCCATCGCGGCCGCCGCCGCCAGGGCCACACCGCCCAGCTCCGCGCCGGCAATCCGCGTCACCTCCGGCGACAGATGCCTGCAGAACTCTTTCCCCAGTGCCTGAAGAATATCCGGCTGGGTCTCGAACAAATACTTGTCCAGATAATACCTGCTGCGCTTGCCGCTGCGCAGAACAAAATCCCCCTCCAGATACGATGCATCCCTAATCCGTTTGGCCAACTGAGTTTTATCCATTGTCTCAACCTTTTCGTAAGCAAAATCAATCCTGTCATTTACAAGGTCCTGAATGATCCCCTGTCTTTCTTCCAAGAAAAAGCATTCCAAAATCAATTCAACCATCCGCTTCTTACACCTTCAGCTCCACCCTTCGATTCAGTTCTCTCCGATACCGGCGGCGGATAGGGCTGACCACCTCCCGAAGAAATTCATCGACCTGCTCCGGAGCCCGGCCGATGTACTCTTTGGGATTGAGCACTTTGCGGAAGTCCACTTTGGCAAAAGCCGGGTCATTCCGGAGCCGCTCGAGCAGGTCGTTTCTCTTTCCGTACTGCTTGACCTGTGCGGCCGCCGCATGCGAATGCACCCGAATCCGTTCGTGCAGGTCCTGCCGATTCCCGCCGGCTTTAACCCCGGCCATCAAGATATTCTCCGTTGCCATAAACGGCAGTTCCGCCTCCACGTGCGCGGCAATCACCTTCGGATAAACTACCAGACCAGACGCCACGTTAATCAGAATCTCCAGAATCCCGTCCACTGCCAGAAAACTTTCCGCCAGCACAATCCGGCGGTTGGAAGAGTCATCCAGTGTCCGCTCCAGCCACTGAACCGAAGCCGTCATCGCCGGGCTGCTCGCCAGCGAAAGCACAAACCTCGCCAGCCCTGTCGCCCGCTCGCACCGCATCGGATTGCGCTTGTACGCCATCGCCGAGGATCCCACCTGCGATTTCTCAAACGGCTCCTCGATCTCCTTCAAATTGGCCAGCAGGCGAATATCATTGCACATCTTATGCGCCGACTGAGCAATCGAGGCCAGCACATCCACAATCATCTTGTCAATCTTGCGGGGATACGTCTGGCCGGTTACCGCACAAACCTTCGAAAAGCCGAAGGCCTTGGCAACCATCGCCTCCAGCCGCCGGACCGGAACGGAACGGCCGCCGAATAACGCCAAAAAAGATGCCTGCGTTCCTGTCGTCCCTTTAATCCCTCGAAACGGCAGATCCTGAATCCGCCGCTCCAACTCCGCCAAATCCATAGCAAAGTCGTAGGCCCACAGGGTCGCACGCTTGCCGACTGTCGTCAATTGAGCCGGCTGATAATGCGTAAAGCCGAGCGTCGGCATCGCCCGATACCGCCGGGCAAAACGGCCCAGACGGTCAATCAAACAGGCCAGCTTGCCCGCCAGAATCTCCATCCCCCGACGCATCAGAATCAAATCAGCATTGTCTGTGATGTCGCAGCTGGTAGCGCCCAAATGCAGAATCGGCGCGGCCTTCGGCGCCGCCTCCGCAAACGTGTGAATATGAGCCATCACATCATGCCGCAGTTTCTGCTCATACGCTGCCGCTTTCTTATAGTCAATATCCTCCAGATGCTGCCCCATCTGGCGAATCTGAGCCTCTGTAATCTTCAGCCCCAGTTTTTTTTGGGCACGAGCCAGCTCCAGCCAAATCCGACGCCATGTGCGAAACTTGCTGTCCGGCCCAAACAGCTCCGCCATCTCCCGCGACGCATTCCGCTCCACCAGCGGACTGGTATAAATCGATGTATCGTTCACCATACCCTTGTTCCCTATTGAGTAAACATCCCGTCAGATTCTATCGTTTCCGCCCTCCTTACGCACGAAGGATTTGCTCAATTTCTTCCAAAAGCGGCTCGGACAGATGAACATCCGCCGCAGCCGCAAGCTCGCGAATCTGACCCCTCCGACGAGCCCCGACAATCGCCGAGGTCATCTCCGGCCTCCGCAGCACCCACGCAACCGCCAGCTGACCAACCGTCAAACCCGCCCGCACTGCCGCCCTCTTGAGCTGCTCGATTTTGCCCAAATTGCGTTCAAACAAAGGCGGACGAAAATTGGAGTCGGAGACAATCCGATGGTCATCCGGCGGCAGTGTCTGCAGGTACTCGGCCGTAAACTTGCCCGTCAGGAGTCCTTTCTGAAGCGGACTGTACGCCAGCACCCCGATTTTCTTTCGCCCGCAGTACGGCAGAATCTCGGACTCGATATCCCGCCGCAGCATACTGTACGGCGGCTGCAGAGAGGCCGGCGGCGCCGTCTTCGCCAACCGCTCCAGCAGCGGCACATCGCAGTTGCACACCCCGATATACCGCACCTTGCCCTGCTCCACCAGCCGACCCATCGCCTCCCAGCCCTCCTCTACCTGCTCAGCCGGCTGCGGCCAGTGCATCTGATACAAATCAATCACCTCCGCTCCCAGCCGCTTCAGACTGGCCTCGCACTCGGCAGCAATACTGTCGGCTTCCAGACAGCTGATTTTCTCTCGACGCTCATTCCACAGCAGGCCGCATTTGGTCGCCACAAACGGACGGGGCCGAATCGACCGCAGGGCTTGGCCCACCACTTCCTCTGAATGCCCGCAGCCGTAAATCGGGGCCGTATCAATCCAGTTGATGCCGCATTCCATCGCCTCCTCAATCGCCTCCAGCGAATCACGGTCGTTCTGCGGGCCCCAGCCGTACTCCCACGGCCCGCCGATCGCCCAGGTTCCCAGCCCGATGACTGTCAGCTCCAAACCCGTCTGCCCAAGCCGCCGCGTTTTCATCTTTTCTCCTCAATAAGACACAGAATAGCCGGCATAAAGCCGATTAACCGCCAGCAGAAATACCGGTCCAAAAATTTTCCCCAGCAGCGTCCACACAAGGAAAAACCCCATCAGGCGAACCGGCATCACACTCATCAGCATCTGATAATACGTCCGCGCCGGTTCCGGCAGCACCAGCACCATCCAGGCCCGTCCATCCAACGGCGCCACCGGCACCATATTGAACAAAAACAGCACCAGATTCAAACTGAACAAAATGCTCAGCAACACCGCTATCCCCTGCAGCAGCCCGTCCTGCCGGGCCTGGGCGACGCTCATAAACCCGATACGATCCGCAGGCCCGAACCACTCCAGCGCCAGCCCCAGCCGAATCCCTCCGGCCGCCGCCAGCACCAGCACCAGATTGGCCGCCGGCCCGCTTAAAGCCATCCACGCCGCCCGTTTCGGATGCATCCTCGCCCACAGAGCATCAACCGGCGCACTGGCCCACCCGAGCATCCACCCCCAGGCCGCATAGGACAGCCACGGAAACACAATCATCCCCAGCGGCTCCCGCCTCAAATGCGGCAGCGGATTCAGAGAAACAAGCCCCACCTCCCAGGCCGTCCGGTCCCCCAGCCGCCAGGCCGCAAACGCATGCGCCGCCTCATGAAAGACCAGCGAGAATAAAAACACCCCATACCAGAGGATGCCCAACACCAGCGTATCGTTCGTCATAACCGGCACTTCCCGAAAAGGGGTTACTCCAGGTAAATCATCTTTTTAGTCATCCCGCCGTCGAGGACGAAGTTTTGTCCCGTGATAAACTCCGCCCGCCGACTGCACAGATACAGCACCATCTGGGCGACATCCTCCGGCCTGCCGACCCGTCCGGCCGGATGCTGCGTATGGTCCTCGGGCCGAATCACCCACGGAGCCGGCACGCCGTGCAGATACGCCGTCGTATCAATCCACCCGGGACTGATGCAGTTGACCCGCACCGACGGCCCTAGACTGACAGCCAGAGCATGCGTCAGCGCAACAAGCCCCCCTTTGGCCGCCGAATACGCCTCCGTGTTCGGCTCGCTCATCAGCGCCCGCGTAGAGGCGATATTCACAATCGACCCGCGGGCTTCCTTCAGGGCCGCTGCACAGTACTTGGCACACAAGAACGCCCCTGACAAATCCGTATCAATTACGCGCCTCCAGTCCTCATAAGACAGCTCCGGTACCGGCACATTTCGGGCGATGGCCGCATTGTTTACCAGACAGTCTATCCGGCCGAATCGCTCGAGCGTCTGCCGCACCATCCGCTGCACCGATGCCTCCTCTGAGACATCAGTTTGGACAAACAGCACATCGGGACTATTCAAAAAAGCCAGGGCCTTGGGCTCCAGCTGGTCTTCGACCTCCGCCAGCACCACAGAGGCCCCCGACTCCAGAAAGGTTTTGGCGATGCAAAGACCGATTCCCCGCCCCCCGCCGGTAATCACAGCCGTCTTGCCTTTGAACTCTGAATGGTCCATACCTGTTATATACCGGCCTGCCGCCTCCAACTCCAGAAGATTCTGGACGCCGCCGACCTCATCCGGTACAATCCGCCCCGATTGTCCGTTTTGAAAAACCAGACAAAACGCCGGCCGTTCGCCGAAAAGAAAGACAGAAAGGTCAAATAGTTATGAATAAAGCATCCGAACAATTCCTGCAGGAATTGCTGGAAGCTCCCAGCCCATCCGGCTACGAACAGCCCGCCGCCCGCATCTGGCGGGAGTACGTCAAACCCTACGCCGACCAGTTAATTACCGACGTGCACGGAAACAGCATCGCCGTTCTGAATCCCGATGCCGAGTTTAAGTTTATGATTACCGGCCACGTGGATGAAATCGGCCTGCTGATTACCCATATCGACGACAAAGGATACCTTTATACCGCCCAAATCGGCGGGATGGACCCCGCCCTGCTTATCGGCCAGCGGGTGCAAATCTGCACCGCTGACGGCCCCGTTCTCGGCGTCATCGGCCGCAAAGCCATCCATCAGATGACTCCCGAAGAACGGAAAAAGGCCGTCGAAATGGAAAACATCTGGGTGGACATCGGCGCCTCCAGCAAAAAAGACGCCCTCAAGCGCGTCGCCGTCGGCGACCCAATGGTCATCGATGTTCCCTGCCGCCGGCTGAACGGCGACAAAATCGTTTCCCGGGCTACGGATGACAAAGCCGGCGCCTTCGTCGTCGCCGAAGTCATTCGGGCCCTCTCCCGCCGCAAACTGAAAATCTCCGTCATCGGCGTCGCCACAGTACAGGAGGAAATCGGCCTTCGCGGCGCCATCACCTCCTCGTACAAAATTCATCCGCACGCCGGAATCGCCGTCGATGTCGGATTTGCCAGCGACCATCCCGACACCGACCCGAAGAAAACCGGTCAGGTCTCGCTCGGCAAAGGCCCCATCCTTCATCGAGGCCCGAATATCAACCCCATCCTCGAGAAAGACCTCTTCAAAGCCGCCAAAGCCCACAAAATCCCGACGCAAGTCACCGCTGAACCCCGCGGAACCGGCACAGACGCCAATGCAATTCAACTTTGCCGCGGCGGGGCGGCCGCAGGGCTTATCAGCATCCCGAACCGGTATATGCACACTCCGGTTGAGGTAATTTCCATGAAGGATTTGGAGGCGTGCATCAAACTGCTGACGGAATTTCTGGCCGCTCACCCCGACCAGCGGGATTATCGACCCTGACTTTCCGCCGGGCAGCTGTCAGATTAAATGAGACTGCCTCGACGGCGGCTCCACAGATTCCGACTCTTCATTGAGCCGGCGGTATTCCTCGACCGTCTCCAAAAGCCGCTGCAGCATTGCCCGTCCTTCCACACTGATTTCCAGTCCTAAAAACTCAACCCCCAGACACAGAGTGTGGTTCTCTTTATCTTCCTGAAGATGACGCAGCTGCCCCTCCGCCAAAATCGGCTTCTGATAAAACATCGGGGTAAACTGAATCCCGAAAACCTGGCCTATAGAAAAACAATCCTTTTTTTCCAGACCCACAACAATCCGCAGCCCCCCTGCCGAAAGGTCCCGCAGATGACCCTGCCAGTAGCAATCCGTCGGAACAGTACCGACCTTCTCCAGAAAACCTCGATGCCAAAACAAAACCTTTACACTTACATCCTTTGGAACCGGCTGTCTTTGATAGGCCCTCCGCGAAATCTTTTCGACCCGGCGAGGCAGTTCCAGCAGAACTTTCCCGATTTGACCTTCCAGAACAGACGTATCAAGCCCAACAACCGTACTTTCAAAGACACATTTTGAAAAATCCATACGAAAAGACAAACCGACCGGTTGGTTTATTCTTATGTTTTGGGAAATCGTTTGTCCGTCCGGAAATGCCTCAACGATAACGGTTTGCTCGGCGCACTTCAGGATACGCACACGAACCGTCTGCCAACGGCCGGAGGCTAAAAAAATCATAACCCCCGTTTTCTGGTGAAAAGCCGCAAGAGAGATGAGATTAACAAGACCACTTCCCTCCAGATATTCTATCTGATTCGTCGATGTTTCAATGGTCATATTGTATCCCTATACCCAACTGTCGATCGTTCGCATACCGTGGGCATATCCAATGTTTTCATCGGTCAAAAGAAGCTGTTTCTGAAAACCAATCCTCTTAAACTCTCGAAAATTCCGCATTTCCATTTATTACTCCGGCCGTAAGCCCGATAATCCAGCGCCCTGTCGAAATCAATTATCCGGTTTCCCGTCTGAATCTTCGATTGAAAACCCTCCTGCCAGCCGATAAGATGCCTCCTTATGAAACTAAACAATCCGGATAAAACATCGTTGGCATCCGCCTTTCTGCTGCTGTTATTTGCCGCAGGACTGGGTTTGGCGATGCTGCTGGTCAAAGTACGCTCAGCCATTCTGCTCTCCGAGCCCATTCTTTTGCCCGGAGAGGGATTGTCTGTTGTGTTGCCGACCGGTCCCGGCTGGAAAACTCTCACAGAGTGGACCTACGAACAAGAAGAGAACAGTTTCGCACTTGTTGCGACCTACTCGATGCGGTCCGCCCCTCCGGCAGAGGTCCGATGGCAGTACAAACTGACTGAACCGCCCCTTTCCCCCCAAGCATTTCTGGAAAAAATCGCACGTCAATTCAACGGCCCCATCAGTACCATCCAGACATTCCAGGGGCCGCTGACTTTTGCTCAAATCCAGCTCTTTTCCCGGGCCGAAGGCGAACAAATCCTCCTGGCTGCAGCCGTACCGCAGGAAGGCCGCCTCCTCCTTCTCCAGCTGAAAAGTTATTCAGAGCACTACGATTTGCCTGACCTCTTCGAACAGCTGGCCGGCCGGGTTCACTTTCGTCCAGATCCCCGCCGCCAGGTTGGCCGGAAGCTCTACGAAGACCTCACGAACCGTTTTTATCCGCAATGGCTGGAAAACCTGAATCGTCGAGCGGAAATCTTCCTCCTGTCTCCAGCCGCCGGCAGTGTCCTCGGATATTCCAAAACTTCAGCCGCACAATCTTCAGAGACCTTCCAAACCGCTTTCGAACAGGAGCAGGTGTCCCGCCAAATTGATTCTTCGCGGTCATTGAGCCGTTTTGAATCCGCACAAAATCTATCCGAGTTCCTATGGACAACCGCACGCCAGACTCGTCGCGGACCTCTCCAAACGCAGGTACGCCGACTTTCGGACGGCGCTGTGCAAATCGAGGATTCCTACCGGCGTCAAACGGTCTGCTGGCCGTCCAAAGATGCCGTACCCGAGATTCTTCTGCCCCTGGCGGCCCGGGCAATGCTCGATGCGGAAACATCCGAAGCCGTTCTGGACATCATTGCCTCCTTCGGCCGGGTAGTCCCCGTCCTGATTTCCCGCTCCGATACGCCGGCAAAGGCAGCTCTTCCGGAACAGACAAAATATGCCGTGAAAATCCAGTTCCTGCATCATCCGGACAATTACGAAGAATATTATTTCGACACGGAAAAAAATCTGCTCGCACGGCTGGAGGCCATGCCCGGTCAGCCCGCCCGAATCTGGAAAGCCGTCGGCGAAACTGACCTGCGGCGTTTCAATCCTTTTTCCTCAAAACCGGACCAAATCGTTCTAAAACAGATTCCGTCGGAAATGTTCGCTTTTCAAAAATAAAAAAATTGGAATAGACCCTATGAAGACCACAAACCATTCTGCAGACTGCCTGATCATCGGAGCCGGCCCCGCTGGACTCGGTGCCGCCCTCTACGCCGCCCGCGACCGTTTCAAAACTATTGTCCTTGAAAAATTCTATCCCGGCGGGCAAATCCTCACCACCGACCGAATCGAAAACTATCCCGGCTTTACCAATATCCCCGGCCCCGACCTGATTCTAAAAATGGTAGAGCAGGTCCAGGCTTTCGGCGCGGAAATCAAAACCAATCAGGAAGCCCTGTCCCTTCAGCGCCGTGCAGACGGTCTCATCGAAATTCGCACCGAGCAGGAGGTTTACACATCCAAGGTGGTCATCCTGGCCCCCGGCAGTTCCTACAGAAAACTGGGCGTGCCCGGCGAAGAAGAGTTTCGCCAGGCCGGCGCCGGCGTCAGCTACTGCGGCACCTGCGATGCGCCCTTCTTTAAGGACAAAGTCGTCGTCGCCGTCGGAGGCGGCAACACGGCTGTGGAAGATACCCTGCACCTATCCAAATACGCCAAAAAAGTCTATATGGTCCACCGCCGCAGCGAATTCCGCGCCACCAAAGTCCTCGTCGAAGAACTGATGCAGAAGGTCAATCAGAAAGACTCCAATATCACGCTGCGGCTGGATACGGTCGTCACGGAAATCCAGGGCTCCGGCCGGGTTGAACGGGTCCTGCTCAAAAACGTTCGAACCGGTCAGGTGGACGAACTGCCCTGCGACGGCGTGTTTATCTTTGTCGGGATGGTTCCCAACACCGGCTTTTTGAAGGGTTTTGTGGACCTTACGGATGCGGGCTTTATCCGCTGTGAGCCGGCGTACCTGCGGACCCGCGTCCCGGGCGTTTTTGCCGCCGGAGACTGCCGAATCGGAGCCGCCATGCAGCTGGTTACCGCCGTCGCCGACGGCGTCAACGCCGCCATGTGGATGAAACACTACCTCCGCAACCCCGACTGGTGGAATGAACCCCTCGCGGATGGAGTCTTTCCGCCTGATTGGAAGGGCTGACAGCCCAGCTGAACCTAAACACAGGTCCTTCCATTTTTATATATACAAATAAAACTGCCACTTTATTCTTGACTGAGAGGAGCAGACGCATTATCCTGTCCTTTTAGAAGTAAGGAGCAAAACACAAATGGACAGACTCGAACAAGCCATTGAAAAAATACGGCAAAAACTGCCAAACTTGAAGCGGCGTTCCCTGAAAGAAACCTCTACAAGAATTATCATCATCGACCCTCTCCTGGAAGCGCTCGGGTGGAATGTTCAGGAGCCGGATGATGTTCAGCTCGAATACCCTACCGTGGACGGCAAGTCCGTCGATTATGCCCTGAAAATCAACAAGAAACCGGTTCTATTAGTAGAAGCCAAAGCCCTCGACGACCCGCTGACAGATGTCAAATCCGTCACACAGGTCATCTCCTATGCAGCCAATGATGGGATTGTATGGTGCATCCTCACAAACGGCATCCGATGGAAAGTGTACAAAAGCTCTGAAGAATGCGCTGCTCCGGAAAAACTTTTATTCGAAGTGGATTTAGAGGGAACCGAAAAAGAGGGGTTAAGTTTATCCCAAATCACCAAACAATTATGGAGACTCTCTGCCGAAGAACTGGCCAGAGGATCCTTGGGTGAGCTGGGAGAGCGGGTTTTCACAGACACCAGAGTACGCAAGGCGATGTTATCCATCATCAGCTCACCCCCGAGGCCTCTTCTAAATCTCCTGCGAAAAAGCAAAGAATGTGAAAATCTCCCGGCGGAAAAAATCAAAAACAGCTTATCTCGAATCGCTAAAGAAATCCTGAACCCGGATCATGAATTGGCGCCTCAACTGGAGCTTCCTTCTGCTGTTCGCCGTACGCAAAGAGCCAAAGAAGGACAGTCGCAGTTTACCGAAGAACATCACACCTATGGAAAACCCCAGGAAGTTATAGACCTTTTTTCTTCCCTCGATCGTTTTTGTTTGAACCTATCGGAAGGGTGCACGAAACGTATTCTTAAAAGATATATCACTTATGAGTATGACGGCGATTGTTTTTGCTTCATGGTTCTTCTTCGGAATTTTGTTCGGATCTATCTGAGGCTCCAGCATTCCCGATTGCCTGATCCTCCTGCTTTTGCTAGAGATGTCTCAGGGATTGGCCACTGGGGTCCAAAGGATTTAGAGCTGGAGCTGAATATCAGCAGCCAAACGGAATTGGAAGAATCATACCCGCTAATACGATCATCATTCGAAAAGACCTCCGCGAACATAAAACGCTAAACGTTTCCACCGGTCCTTCTGTTTCTATTTTTCGCCTTTTCGGAAATATCCAAAATCGTCCGGCTCGTAAAACACAGCAGCGGCATGGTTCCTCCAACAGAATATTCCTATACGTTTTCTTGAAGAATTCAACAGTCTGCGGCGAAAAAAACTGATAGGAAGGAACACCCCTTCCTTCGCTTGCCTGCCTTTCCGTCAGATCATTGGAGGCGGCAGTGACCATACGAGATAAATGGTTGGATCTGAAAGACCGTTGGCTCTTCTTCAGACACCATACAAGTGCCCGTCTCGTTATTTTGTGATTGTGTTCACTTTCACTTTTTAGGATCCCTACAGGGCTTCCGTGTCCGGCAGTCCCATCGCTGCGGTAAGCCGGTCGAAGTCATCCAGCGAATAATAGTCAATGATGATTCGTCCCCGGTTTCCTTTGCGTCCTGCTTCAATTCGCACTTTGGTTCCCAGAATCGACTCCAGCCGTTTTTCCAGATCCAGAATGTAGGCTGCCTTTTCTTTTTTCTTTGCTTCACCGGTTGTTTCCTTCTGCAGCAGCCGACGTACCAGATTTTCCACATCCCGCACACTCAGCCGCCCCGCCATCGCTCGATGAGCCAGCTTCGTTCGAATCTCTTCATCCGGCAAAGCCAGAATCGCCCTGGCATGTCCCATGCTCAGCTGGTTCTCGATGAGCATTGTTTGGATTTCCTCCGGCAGCTCCAGCAGCCGCAGATAATTGCTGATGACGGAACGGTCTTCTCCCAAACGCTGGGCTGCTTCCGTCTGCGTCAGGGAAAAAGTCTGGATGTAATTTTTGTAGGCCTTGGCACGCTCGATGGGATTCAAATCTGTCCGGTGAATATTTTCCACCAGAGCCAGCTCGAGCATCTGTTCATCCGTCGCAGCCCGAATCATCACTGGAACCGTGGTAAGACCCGCCATTTGGGCAGCCCGAAAACGCCGTTCGCCTGCAATAATCTCATAGGTTCCCTCTCTGGAAGGTCGAACCAGTATCGGCTGAATGATGCCGTTCTGCCGGATTGACTCGGCCAAATCTTTTAATTCATTCGCATTCCAGAATTGACGCGGCTGATAGGGATTTGGACGAATGGCCGACAATGGAAGCTCGGCTTTAGATTTCTCTAACTCCTTGTCTTTAGGGAAGTTATAATCATTTTTCGGTACGGTATCGCTTTCAGGCTCAGACAAATTGCTGGTTATAGGACCCAACAACGCTTCCAATCCCCTGCCCAAATGCGGCTTCTTCGGTTTCGAACTGCTCATAATCGCCTCCAAAATAGAGTCATTAAAAAGATTGTAGGCAGTTCTAAAACAGAACCCGCAGAAAATCCAGAAAAAAAATGTTTCACGTGAAACATTTTAGAAAAAACCATCTTATTGTTTCACGTGAAACAACAGATTGACAAATTTTTTCTTTTGGAAGCTAAGGAAGGATGTTTGATGCTTTTGGAATTCCGTAAAGCTGTAATATCATTTGGTCAATCTGCTCCAAATTGGCTTTTGGAATAACAAGCGTAGGATTACTCATTTCAAACTCTACAACATGGAAAGGACTGTCCGGATTGGCCGACACACCCTTCACAAGATCGGACATTTCCTGAATCTCAACGCCATTGAATGTCTTCACAACAACCCTTCCAAGATTTTGATACCCTAAATTAATCTCCGCCGGCAGCACATAACTCAAAATAACAATTTCTTTCCTTCCGGCAGGGGGGATCAACGATAGATTCCGATAATAATTCAGCAGGTGCGGAGGTACCTTTCCTTGCCAGTTCTCACCCCAAAGACGAAGGTAATCCAAGGTGAGTTTCTGAAAAACATATCCGCCAAGAATAAAATATTCCGGCTGCTGGCCATATTCTTGATATGGTACAAGCATATCCTTCGAATCCATCCTCGATGACTGGGTCTCCAATTCAATTTCTTCTCCGTCTCTGAAAACCTTAAAAGAAATCGATTCGCCAACTCGATGAAGCTGTATCAAATATTCATGTGAAATCTCTTCATAAACTGGGTGTTTATACTTGCCGAATGCATCGATCGGATTCCCGTCGATCGCAAGAAGAACATCTCCAGCCCTTAATACGTCACTTCCTGTTCCTTTCGTATATACAAAAGAGACATAACACCCACCCTTCATTTCTTCCGGCATTTTCAGATAGCGCCGTACAGACGGATCAGTCAAAGCATAAGTTTCATATCCAGGTGTTCCATATCCTTTATATCCCGTTCTGCCCCGCGCCTCTTTCAGGAATAAATTGACAAGCTGTCCTGGGAGAAGGGCAACCTCGGTCTCCGAACTTGTAAAGGCAAGCCCGTAGGCCATACCCTGAGAGTCCGTAAATACTTCTCCACGAGAGCTTTGTCTGGAAGTGCTTGATAATACAAAAGATAAGATACGTTGATAGGAAGTAGGGCAGCTGCGGACAACAGCCCGATCCAAAAACCCACGAGAGGTTTTGGATGTGCCGTCCGCCGACAGCCAATGGCCTGTCAACTCTTTACCTTTCCGAAAATCCTCTGCAAAAGAAAGGGGGACAAAGGGCCGAATCGCTTGTTTTTCTTGTACCTTCAAAAGGCAAAGGTTCAAATCATAATCAATCGCCTGGATTTCGGCGGGTAGAAACTCCGCAGTTTGACTGGTTTTGACTTGAATCAGCGAAGCGTAAGTAAATGGCTCTGCAATCGTTATAATCTCATAGGGCCCGACAGCTGTTCCAAAGCAAATTTCCGTCTGTGACGCCGAACGCTTCCACGGCTGAAGGACATCATATCGGCTGCTCGATACCTGAATAAAAACAAGAGAGTCTTTAAAATCGTAAAGGTGCCGTTCCTTTTCCGTCGTTCGGGCAAATTGCCTACAGGAAGAACAAAGTCCGATAATAAAAAAGCTAACTATAATAAATGCCATTTTTTTCATAATGTCGGCTCCGGCAGGGGACTGACAGGAACATCATATTTTTCGAGGATTTCCAGGTGTCTTTGGCGGGCTTTGACGGCATCGATAACCATCGGCGTCGGATTGCCCAGAAACTTCAGGACCCAAAAACCGTTATCATCCTTAGCAAAGGCTTTGTCCAAATCGTCTAACTCTTTTATCGGCAACCCGTTAACTGTTTCAACCGGCTGATGAACGAACCCGCCGACATAAGTCGTCAGCTCATCCGGCAGAATATCCGACAGAACCACATATTCCTTTCTTTGCGGGTCGTCATTGAGATTCTGAACTTCATAAAAAAGGTAGCGGAGATAAAAGGGGATATCCGTAATCCAGTTTCGACCCCACGATTCCAGATAATTGCGGTTTAGAGATACAAACGTAAGTCCCGCAAAGCACTTATACTTCGGCTGCACATCAAACAGCCGACGAAGCGTCAGCACAGGTTCATTATAATCGACCTTGATGGCGGCCTTGTGCTCAACCCCGTCTCGGTAAAAGACAACATCGATGAATTCCCCGATTTGTTTTTGTTCGACGGCCTCAGAAAAGTCAAGCATAAGGCCGTAAATGCGGATCATACCATCGTTATCAACATCAAAATCGCCGATTTTGGTCAGCACGTCGTTTTTCTGGAGGATGCCGGAGGCGGTGCTGTTCAGAACGGTATCGAGAATCACGACGCCCTGGCGGTCTTCGGGTATTTTTAAGTACTGTTTCAACCACGGGTTATGAAGTCCTTCAAAGGTGAGAATGCCTAAGGACCCAAATCCGTCATACTTGCCGTCTTCGATGTCTTTCAGAAAGTGTTCAATGACGGGCGTCGGGATCATAAATCCAATATTTTCGGCCATTTGCAACCCTTGGAAGGCCACGCCGACGACCTTGCCGTCCTGCAGGACCGGACCGCCGGAATTGCCGGGGTTGATGGCGGCGTCGGTCTGGATAAGCAGGTGCGAATCGGCCTGCGTATGACTGTAAATGCCTGTTTCAATGCGAGATACGACGCCTTCGGTGATGGAGACTGTTCGTCCGCCCAGCGGGAATCCGCACGTCTGCACGGTGGAATTGACCGCCGGCAGGGGGCCGAACTCCAGCGGAATCATATCATCGTAAAATGTGGGGTCATAAACAGTTAAGACAGCCAAATCGCAGTCGTGTCCGACAAACTCCACCCGGGCGGGGTAGCGTTTGGCGATATTCTGCTTCTGGATTTCTATGTACCTGTAATTGCTGACATTGTGTGCATTGGTGAGGATGCGTCGGCCGGCAATCACAAACCCTGAGCCGCTCCCGCGGGACATCTGGGTCTTCTTCCAGGGATTGACGTAGTCGAAGTCCTGCTGGACAACGGTAATCTGAACGACGGATTTTTCATAAGTAGATGGAACGGCAAAGACTTGTGAAAAGAGCATTGCGATGAAAAACAAAATTTGAAATCCGTTTCTGATATTGCTCATCTTTTCAGCCTCGAAATGTCCTTGTTTGTTTTGAGCTTATTGTACAGACGGCCGGCAGGCGTGAAAACAGATTTCCAAATGTTTTAAAATTCCCGTTACCGAAATTTTTTGATTCTGTTCAAAGACAGGAAATGAATACACGACAGACAAAAAATGTATATGCAACCAAATGCGGAAAGGCGCGGGAAAAAATCCTAAATTAGAATTTAGGAAGACAGAAGATAAGAGGGTTCCGGTTTTTCGGATTATAGAGAGGAATTGGCGAAAGACTGGGGTGAACAAAATACGAGGTCAGCAACATATCGTGAGAATTGCCTAACCTGGCAAGGGGGTTAATTAACTATCCATAAATAATATTTGGATAATAATTATTGAACAAGAGTAAAAAAAACGATATAGTGTTTATATAGAGCATACCCGTCGGGCCTCTGCTGAAAAGCATGCTCACTTCGGCGGGTTTTTCTTTTTTCAGGGCTGCGGAATGAAATATACAAAACCTCCACTGACTTTCGAGAAGCAGGCAGACCTCCTTTTAGAACGAGGAATGGAAGGTGACAGAAGGCAAATAATCGAACGTCTTTCTGTTGTGAATTACTACCGACTCAGCGGCTATTGGCATCCCTTCCGAAAAAGCAGCGGCTGTGATACTTTTAGACCCGGCACCCGCTTTGAGGACATCTGGAGGCGATACACCTTTGATCGCCGGCTCCGTTTGATTGTCATGGATGCCGTCGAACGAATCGAGGTTGCCGTACGCACACAACTCGCTTACCACCATTCTCATTTTGATGGGGATCCGTTTTCCTTTGTCGAAAATCCTTCTCGTCTGCCGGGACTGACATCCGAAGACCGTGCGCGTTTCCTTGAAGAGTTGAAACGAGACGCAAAAAACAGCAAAGAAACCTTTGCCGAGCATTTTCGAAAAAAATACGGAGACTGTCATTCTTACATGCCGGTCTGGATGAGCTGTGAAGTGATGACATTCGGCGGTATACTTACTTTCTATCGGGGCTCTTCTGTTGACATACAGAAAAAGATATCTCATTTCTTCAGCGTGACAGAAGAGGTGTTCAGTTCCTGGCTGATGACATTAAACGTGATTCGGAACATCTGTGCTCATCATGGACGACTGTGGAATCGAGAACTCGGGGTCAAACCCAAAATCCCTCGAAAAGACCCTCGCTGGCATCGGCCGGTCGAAGTAACCAATCACCGAATCTTTTCTGTTCTGTCAATCTGCAAGTTCTGCCTGGACAAAATTGCCCCGCAAAGTCAATGGCCGATACGTCTCCGACAACTGCTGAGCGATTATCCGGAAATCCCGCTGGGAAGTATGGGGTTTCCGACAGAATGGCAAAACAGTCCTATTTGGAAAGAACCGTAAAAACTTACGGGCTGCAGATTTTCAGGGACAAGCACGGATTTTTCCACAAAAAAAGAGAGCAAGAATGATTAAGCAAGAAGGAATCCGGCGATGCCGCCCAGATATGTCAAAACGATTCATCAGGAATTGTATTACGAGTACGCCAAGCTGATTTGCCGCAGTGTGTACGGCAGCGTGGAGCCCCATCGGGGATTCGTCACCGACCGCTATAAAAAACTGCAGGACGGACTCATCACCATCTCCGGCACCATGCGGGAGTGGCAGCGAGAACAGGAGCTTCCGCACGAATGTGTCTTCTGCGGCTCCGCCGAGAACCTGCAAACCGACCATCTCATTCCGCGCAGCCGCGGCGGGGCGGATTCGGCGGACAATCTCGTCCTGGCCTGTGCATCCTGCAACGCCTCGCGCGGCGAGCAGGGCGTTTTCGCCTGGCTGGGTCTGAAAGAAAAAGACCGCCTGCATCGGCTGGTCGCCGGTAAATATTTGAAACAACTGTTTGAATTGCACGAAAAATGCGGCACGCTGGAGGTGGATACCAACACCCTCACCAGCCGTTTGTGCCCCATCTGCAAGAATCCTCCCGTGTGCCGCCGCTGGAACAAAAGCGGACAGCTGACGTGCTTCTGTCTGGAAGCAGTCTTCTGACCGTCCCGTTCGGCCGTCCAATCCAGATTCCAAAGAGCAAAGTCGTCCAGCCGGCCCTTGAAACAGGCATCGGCCGCCCAGTTGCTCCGGGCGATATAATTGCTGGTGCGGGTTACAACGGGCGGTACGGCGGTTTGGCCGGAGGCGATTTCCGCGCCGTTTTTGAACAATTTGACAAAACCGGAAGCATCCAGCGTCGCCGTGAACATCTGCCACGGGTCCAGTGCGATGGCGCCCGCGGCGGTCACTTTGCCGCCGGAGACGGAGCCATTGTAGGCCTCAAAGGAAAGCGTGTTCGAGGTGCTGTCGCGGGCAAAAACAATGTTGTGATTGGCCGGACCGTTGCCGATATCCAGAAAACGCGCCCAGAAGCCCGCTTCGGTCGGATAAGCCCAGAACGAAACGGTCAGACCGCCGGTTAAATCGGCAAACCCGCCGGGCAGACGGACATGGTCATTTATCCCGTCAAAGGACAGCGACTGGGCGGCAATACCGGAGGCATCGACGACCGGGCCGTTAACCAAAACGGCGTGGGCCTGAGCGGGCGAGGTGTCCAGCAGGGCGGTGCCGCTGACGGAGGCGGCATCCATTTTGTAATAGGCCAGAAGGCCCTGCACGGGCAGGGGGGCTGTGCGGAACGACCACACCTGCCCGGGCGAAACGGTCTGGTCGGTATGGATTTGGTCCACCCGCCAGTAATAAAGGATGTCCGGCAGCAGATCGGCGTAAAAGCCGGAGAGGTTCGGCGGGCTTTGTATTCAGGCGAATCGGGACCGGCAGACTGCACAGCCGCCGCGTCGGTTCCGATATATAATTGTAAACCCGCACCTCATCGAGAAGGCCCTCGAAATAAGGGGATTCCAGTCGGCGAATGAAATTTGAACAGGCAGTCGTCGAATTGGGTAAGCAAATCCCCCTCGGTATAGGGCCATCCGCAACCGAACTGCATGGCAATTGTAGAAAACGGAGGCGGGGATCAAGAAAATTTTGTTTCTCCGCAGGGCGGCCGGAAATGACCGGATTCTCCTAAAGAGAAGCGGCTGCAGGCCCGACAGGCCCAGACTTTCTCCGCACCGAATAACCGGACGGCCCCCAAAAAGAACTCCTCCGAACGGGGCTCCGCTCGGCCATGGCTTCCCGGAATCCGGATAAAAAACAGCCGCGGGGGCACGCCCCCCGCGGCCTATTGTGAACCTGCACACGGGAAGTACACGAAGGAATCACGGCTTTTACTGTTTCTTTAAGGCCTCCATCAATTGCTGGAGGCGAATCTGCAGTTCCGCGGCGGCAGGCCCGCCGACAAAGTCTCCGGGCCGGCACTGCCCGTCCGATTTGAACACAGCCGTCCGCAACACCGCCGCCGCCGTGCCGTAGCTCTTCTGTTCAATGAAGAACTGGACGGTCACGAACAGGTTCCGAAACGCCGCAAGACGCAGCAAGCCCGATTTGCCGGGACCTGTCCCGACCAGCGTACCGGCGCGGACCGAGTCATCAAAGAAGGCCAACAGGGCCTGAATCTGCTGCGCACAGGTCAGGGGCACAATCCCTTCGCCGCTTAAGGGAATCGCCAGATGCGCCGTATCGGGGTCATTGCTCCGCAGCACCAGCGCTGCCGCCGCCGTCCCCTCCGCCGCAGGAGCAAACAGCACCCCCAGAACTGTGCTTTCGCCCGCCTGAAGGGTTACAGAGGCCTGATGCAGTCCCGTCGTATAGAACTGGAAGGTGTCCTCCTGCTCCAGACCCACCGAAGCAATCGTCAGGGGCCCATCGCCGATATTGGATACTGTCAGGAACTGCTCTGCAAACGTGCCGAGCCGGACCTTGCCGAACTCTACCGCCGACAGCGAAACCTCTATGGCGGGAACAGGCCGGGGCTCCTCAGGTTCTTCGGGCTCCTCGGGCTCTTCAGGCGTTTGGTCCACCCAGGCCAGATGCAGCGTCAGCCGATAATTGCCCTCTGCAAAACAGTCCACCCGAACGGCAAAGGGGGTCCCGTCCCTATAGAGCCCCGAGATTACCTGATTGGCCAGAAACACCTCCGTTGTTCCGGCCGCAACAGGTACCCCATCAACGGCAAAGGCCGTTCCATACAGGGTCACATAAGGGTCGGGCAGGCCGTTGTACGCGGTGGTAATCAGCAGCATGCTGTCAATTTTGCCGCCGTAAATATTCACCACAGCCCCGCTGGCCGCATAGACATCGCCCAGGTAGTAGGAGTTTTTGATATGGGCCCCGGGGAGAAGATTGACGGTTGCATCCTCAACCCACACATAACCGAGGATTTCCCCGGTAATATCCACGGTTACGCCGCCTGTGTACACCTCATCCGCCCGGCAGAGGGAAACGGATGAGAGCATCACGGCCAACAGAGCACCTGCAGGCCTGTCCGAATCACTCGATACGTTTTCATGGTTCTACCCCCATTTAAGACATAGTACCGGCAAACAATTGACTCTCTGTAAACTATACCCTCAAATCAAAGAGAAGCAAAATCATCGTTTTTCCCCTGAGAAAAAAAGAATTATCGGACGTTTCCGATAAAAGACTCTCCCGCCGAATCCAAACTGCCAGGGGCGCCATTTTCTTTTTTTTCTGAAAAACAAGATTGCTTCAAAAAGAGTATATGATTATATTGTAAATTACTCATACAAAACAACAAGGGTTCTCGATAATGGAGAGAGAAAAAGCCTACAAAGAACGGGGCGACCTGTACGAAAGACAGGCCTTCGTTGCCCAAGCCATGGCCCATCCGCTTCGGATTGCCATCTTAAACGTGTTGCGGCAGGGTCCGCGCTGTGTTCAGGATATTGTTCGTCAAGTCGACGGCAAGCAGTCCAATATCTCCCGCCATCTAGGTATTTTGGTCAATGCAGGCATTCTGCAGTATGAAAAACAAGGACTTCACGTTTATTACACCATCAAAAGGCAATGTGTGCTTCGATTTCTGGACTGTCTGTCAGACTATCTGAAAGAACAAATTGAAATGGACAAAAAACTTCTGCAACTCATCTAAGGGAGTTCCTCATCGATGAGTTTTCTCAGACAGGAATGGAAAAAACTGGTTGGAATTCTGGCAGGTTTTCTGGTCTGCTTTTACCTGCCCCTCGGTTGGCCTCGATTTGACAACGCGGTCTTCGAATCTCTCTATCTGGTCCAATGGTATGCACGCGAGCATGTGCTGCTTTGTCTGGTCCCTGCATTTTTCATCGCCGGGGCCATTTCTGTCTTTCTCCACCAGGCCTCCGTGATGAAATACCTGGGTGCGCGAGCCCCCAAAGTGCTGGCGTACAGTGTGGCCTCGGTGTCCGGCACCATTCTGGCCGTCTGCTCCTGCACAGTGCTGCCCCTGTTTGCCGGCATTTACCGAATGGGCGCAGGACTGGGACCGGCCTGTGCGTTTCTATACTCCGGACCAGCCATCAATATCTTGGCCATCATTCTGACAGCCCGAATCCTCGGACTGGAATTGGGCATCGCACGAGCCGTCGGGGCCATCCTCTTCAGCATCCTCATCGGGCTGATTATGCATGTTCTCTATCGCAAGGAAGAACTGCAGAAGGCCGATGCACAAATGATGATGCCCCCGGAACAGGTCAGCCGTCCCCTTCGGCAGAACGTCATTTTAATGGGGCTGATGATCGGCATTCTGGTCTTTGCCAACTGGGGTTCTCCAAATGACTTTTTCATCCAGACAAAAGACGGACAGACCCTTCACGCCGCCATTGTCCAGTCTCCCGAGGAAGGTGCCGCCGAAGCCCAAGCCCTCTATACGCTCAAACAGCTCGATGAAACCCATTCCGGACAAATTCTAATCCTGCCGGCCGAGGCCATTATCCAGAAAATCCCAGCCCCTGGACCCTGGACGACCCTCTGGAAAGCCAAATGGATCATGACATCTGCTTTCGCCTTTCTGCTGGGAGCAGTCTTGATCGCCTGGTTCGGAATAAAATGGTGGAAAATCGCCTTCACAGCCGCCGCCACAGCCCTGCCAGCCCTTCTGCTCCCAATGGAAGGCCTGATGGTGATGATTCCCTTCAGCATCGCTGTCGTCGGTCTTTCCTGGGCCGCCAATACCACCGAAGGCGAAATGACAGACTGGTTCGGCTCCACCTGGACCTTCGCCAAACAGATTCTGCCCCTGCTGTTCTTCGGCGTCTTGGTCGCCGGAGCCCTCCTCGGACGGCCCGGACACGAAGGTCTGATCCCCTCCGTTTGGGTCCAAAAGGCCGTCGGCGGAAACTCCATCTGGGCTAACCTCTTCGCCTCCGTAGCCGGCGCCTTTATGTATTTCGCGACTCTCACCGAAGTGCCGATTCTACAGGGCCTGCTCGGCGCTGGAATGGGCAAAGGCCCCGCCCTGGCCCTGTTGCTGGCCGGACCAGCCCTCTCTCTGCCCAATATGCTCGTCATCCGATCCATCATGGGAACCCAAAAAACCATCGTATTTGTCTCACTGGTGATCGTCATGGCAGCAATCTGCGGAATGATTTTCGGAGCCATGTAATGGCGGCAGCACACGTTATCATATGGGCAGCCATTGGATTTCCTCTGACGACTCCCGCGGCGGACGTCTCTGACGGCCGCAGCGCATCGGCAGAAAAAATGCTCTCAGACTCGAGCGAAAAAGGGCCGGTCCTTACACTGGAAATGTGCATCCAAATTGCCCTCGAAAACAATCCCGACATCGCCCAGAAAAAATGGGACATGGAAACCTCGTTGGCCGAAAAAGATATAGCCCTAGCGCAAAGGTGGCCTTGGCTCGGAATCGAAGCCGGTTATACCCATTACCTGGACAACCAGCGGCTGATTCCACCCAGGAAGCTGGGCGAGATCTCGACTTTCACCGATGATATTTTCTCCGGTGATATGGTTCTGCGGATGCCGCTTTACACCTCCGGCCGGATCGAAAGTCAGATCAAAGCCGCTGAACACCTGGCCGTATCAGCCAGCCATCAGCTGATTCGAAGCCGCCAAGAGCTCGTCTTTAATATCTCCAACGTCTTTTATTCGATCCTCGGACAAAAAAAGGTGATCGATTCGCTCCTCTTTTCCCGGCAAGCTTTAGAGGAACACCGAAAACGTGTTCAGGAATTATGGGAAACACAAAAAGCCGCCCGGGTTGACCGGTTGCGGACCGAAGTTCGTCTGGCCGATATCGAGCAGAAACTCCTGAAGGAAAAGAATATCCTAACCATTCAAAAATCCCTCTTGGCCAGTTTGATGGGAATAGAACACCCCATACACCCGCTGGAGTTACAGGGACAACTCGAACCATCGCTCTTTACCGCGGAAATCCAGCCCAGTCTGGCCTTGGCCTACAGCCGGAGAAATGATTATCAGGCAGCCAAAGCCCGGGTGGAAGCCCAGGTGAAAAATCTGGCGGCCGCCAAAGCCGCACGAGGACCGGTCATCGCTCTGGAAGCCGCTTACGGCAGACGGTGGGCCGCCGGCAGCACCTCCGGAGGTTCCAGCACCTCGGAAGATCTCGGTCGGATTGGAGCGGTCGCCGTCCTGCCTTTGTTTGAAGGCGGTCAAATTGATGCCCGTATTCGCCGGGAACAGTCCCGATTGTCCGCAGAAAAAGAAACACTGCGCAAACTCCAATTCCAAATCCAACTGGAGGTAGAAACAGCCGTCTCAAACATCGAATCGACAAGAGCAAGGGTGGCCGCCATGGAAAAGACCGTCGAACAGGCCAAAGAATCCTTGCGGATTGAACGGGAAAAATATGACCTCGGAAAAGGCGCCATCATCGATGTTCTGGATGCCCAGGCAGCCCTGCTGGACGCGCAGACAAGCTTCTACCGGGCAATGGCAGATCTTCACGTGGCGATCGCCCTTTGGCGGCTGGCCGTTGGAGAAGAAATATGAAAAAAAAATTATTAGTCGCATCCTTCATTCTTTCCGCAACCTTCCCTTTTCCAGGGTGTAAAAAACCGGCAGAAGAACTCTCTGCAAAACCCAAGAATCTCCCGTCCGTAAGGGTCACGCCGGCCCAGGAGGGCCCCATCGCCAAAACACTCAACCTGACCGGATCAGTCACAGCAACCAAGATCGCCAAAATGGGATCTCCCGCCGAAGGACCTATTTTGCTCTGCCAGGTTCGAGAGGGAGACACCGTGACCGCCGGACAACTGCTTCTGGCTATCGGACGAAATAAAACCGCCGATGCAATGGTCCAAGCCGCCCAGGATGCCCTGGCCCGAGAACAGGAGGAATGGAAGCGTATTACCAAACTTGTCGAGAGCGGAGCAATCGCCGCCGAAGAACTCGAAACCGCCAACCTGAGGGTCTCACGGGCGAAAGCCGAACTGGCCAAGGCAATGGAAAGCCTGGAAGATTATCAGATCAAAGCGCCATGGAACGGCGTGGTGTCAAAAGTCTTTGTAAAAGACGGCTATTATGTCGCTCCACGCGAATCTCTGCTCGAGATGTATGACCCCGCCAGCACCGTCATCGAATTCGCCATACCCGAAGCACAGGCGGCGATGGTTCATATGGGAATGCCGGTCGAAGTCGAATTGGACGCCTACCCCGCCCAATCGTTCCAAGGAAAACTGACAAAAATCTATCCCGAACTGAGCCCCCAGACCCGAACGCGAACCGCCGAAGCCGCCCTCTTCTACCAGGACAGAATCACCCTTTTGCCGGGAATGTTTGCCCGCATCCGGCTGATCCTGGAGACGGTGGAAAAGGCCGTCCTGATTCCCGACAAAGCCATTGTCTCAAATGCAAAAAATGAACCGACGGCCTTTGTCTTGATCCAAGAAAAAACCGACCCGTCCGGCCTTCCGAAAACAAAAGTAGAGGCCAGAAAACTTACACTCGGAATAGAAAAAAATCGGACCGTACAAGTCATCGAAGGAATCAAGCCGGGTGAAAGGGTGGTTGTCGAAGGCAACGAAAAACTCAAAAACGGCACAGATGTGAACGTCATCCCAACCCAAATCAGCAGCGAAAAAATAGACTCCGGCGATAAAAAATGATTCTCACGAAAGCAGCATTAACAAGACCGATCGGCGCTTCTGTTCTGGCGGCAGCAGCAGCCGTGCTGGGACTGTTTAGTCTGGCCAATCTCGACGTGGATTATCTGCCGGATATCACCTATCCAATGATCAAGATGCACATCGCATGGCCGGGGGCTGCGCCGGAAGATATCGACAAGAACATCGCAGACCCCATCGAACGCGTCATGGCAACCCTGGACAATCTGGATTACCTGGACTCTTCCAGCGTGGAAGGATTGTATACCCTGCTCATTAATTTTCAATATGGCATCGCCGTGGAAACCGCCTATCAGGATGTGTTGGCCGCCATGGGCCGGATCACCAAGGACCTGCCTGTCGACATCGAACCGCCGGTGATTATCAAAGCGGACCCGTCGCAGCTTCCCGTGATGCAGGTCACCGTCTCCTCCCCGCAGCGGGATTTGGTGTGGCTGCGAGACTGGTGCGACAACTGGCTTCAAGACAGAATTGTCACCGTCCCGGGCACAGCAGGCGTGGAAATCGTCGGCGGACTCAAACGGGAAATCCGCGTCCATCTCGACCCGGCGAGATTGCTGGCCTACGGCCTGAGTCCCTCCGATATCGCCAACACACTGTATGAAGAAAATAAGGAGATGTTCGCCGGACGGATCACCGTCGAAGCACGCGAGATCATCGCCAGAACCATGGGCGAATTCGAATCCCTCGACGAAATACGAAATACTGTTGTCGCTCACAGCAACCAGGGACTGGTCTATTTGAAGGATGTGGCCCATGTGGAGGATTCCCACGAAGAAGTACGCCTCATAACCCGATTCAACGGAAAAAATTGTGTCCAGTTAAGCATCCTCAAGCAAGAACAAGCCAACACGGTCAATGTGGCTCAGGCCGTAAAAGAAAAACTCGAAAAATTAAAAACAGAAATCCCCCAAGACATCGAATTCGGCGTGATTGAAAATCAGGGCGATTACGTCCTGGCTTCCATCTACAGCGTCAGAGATTCTGCCGTGATAGCCGCCATCCTGGTCATTCTCGTTACCTATATTTTTCTGGGACAAGGACGGCAGATTGTGGTTTTAATGGCCGCCATGCTGCTGACACTGATAACCAATTTCTTTATCATGAAGATGGCCGATTTCAGTCTCAACATCTTTTCATTAGGCGGCTTGGTGGTAGCCATGGGGGTCGTGCTGGACAATTCGATCGTCGCCGTGGAAAACATCACCCGAGTCAAAAACCAGAACGGAAGCGAATCCACGTTGTCAGCCATGAAGGAAATCAGCTCAGCCCTCCTGGCGGCAACCCTGTCCTATCTTGCCCTCTTCCTGCCTTTTCTGCTGGTGCCGGGTCTCATTTCCCTGCTGTTTAAAGAGCTCGTAATGGTCGTGGCCGGCATTGTGATCCTCTCTCTTCTGATTGCTTTGACCATAACACCTTTGATGGCCGACCGCCTCCTTACAAAAGAACATACAAAGACCGGAATAGGCCGTTTCTTCGACAAGCTAAACAACTTGGCCGCAGAAGTGTATGGCAAATTGCTGATTAGGGCGTTGCACTTCAAATGGACGATGATCCTGATCGCCGTCGGATTCCTGATCGGGGGAGGGGTCCTGTTTAGAAAAACAGGCTCAGAATTTCTCCCGGAGATTGATGACGGCCGTGTCATGGTAAAAGTGATCCTTCCGGCGGGCACTTCCGTCGAAAAGACGAACAGTATCCTGGCCGCCGTCGAACAAAAAATCAAAAACCAAGATTGTATCGAAAGCTATTTCACGTTGGCCGGCGGAAGGGTCTGGGGACTTTACACCTATGAGATCGCCGAACAAGGCGAAGTGAATATCCAGCTGGTTCCAAAGTCCAAGAGAACAATTTCTACAGATGAATTCATCCAAAAAATAAGGCCCGATGTGTCCCAAATCCCGGCCCCAGGCGGAAAAATCGCCGTCATGCATATGAAAATGAAGGGAATTCGTCAAATCGGCCAGCAGCAGATAGAAATCAAAGTCAAAGGGGCAGATCTGTCCGAAATCTTCGCTTTCGCCCAAAAGGCCGCCACCGCGTTGAACCAGACCGAAGGACTGACCGGCGTCAATCTCTCAATGGATATGAGCAAACCCGAATACAGAGTCTATGTGGACCGGGCAAGGGCTTCGGCCCTGCAGATTCCGATTCGTCAGGTCGCGCAAACACTTCGCTCCCTGATTCAAGGCCAGGTCGCTTCGTTGTACACAGAAGGGTCTGAATACTACCCCATTCGCGTAATGATCCCGGAATCCAAAATCACCAGCAAAGAAGACCTCGAACAGTTAATTCTCAAAAATACACAAGGACAGTTGTTTTATCTGCGGGATATCGCCGAAGTAAAAAGAGCCGTTGGTCCGGTGGAGATTGTAAGAGAAGACCAAATCAAACAGGTCATCGTTCGAGCGGATGCAGACCGGATCAGCATTGGGCAGGCCGTGAAACGAGTCCAAGAAGCCCTGGCCGCTTTGGAAAAACCGAAAGGGGTTTCCCTGGAGATGGGAGGGCAGGCCCAAATGATGGCCGAAATGACCCAAACCGCCAAATGGATTCTTGTCTTTGCGGTCTTCTTCGCATTTGTTGTGCTGGCCGTTCAGTTCGAAAACTTGAAATGGCCCTTATTGATCCTCATTTGCTTGCCGCTCTGTATAATCGGAATGGTTTTCGGACTGTACTTCTCCGGGATGGCAATCGGCGCTACCGTGGCGATTGGTCTTCTGGTCGTGGTTGCTGCACTCATGAACGACGGCGTTCTGCTGCTGACATATGCCGAGTTTATCCGAAGAAGTGAAAACCTATCCCATTTCGAGGCCGTATATAAAGCATCGATGATTCGTTTTCGGCCAAGAATCATGACAACCCTTACCACCATCGCAGGATTTATCCCCCTAGCGATGAATCTCGGCGAGGGCGGCGATTTGCTTCAGCCGATGGCGACAGCAGCCATCGGCGGACTCGTATTCGAAATCGTAACCGCCTTGGTATGGATGCCAGGCATTTATCTGATTGTGAATAGAAATGACTCAAATTGAACTTGTTGGGAGACTGATTTCATGAAAAAAATCCAAATTTTAGGAACCGGCTGCCCCAAATGCAAAAAACTGGCAGAAAACGCAGAAATCGCCGCCAAAGATCTCGGCATTGATTACCAGATGGAGAAAATCACTCAAATCAATGACATCATGAAAATGGGCGTGATGATCACGCCCGCCCTGGCAGTCGACGGGGTCGTCAAAATCGCCGGAAAGGTCGCCTCCCCGGAAGAAATCAAACCCATGCTTTCCTAAACCAAAAAAAATGAAAGGAGAATTTACATGGCTTCGAACAACAGCTGTGCATGTACAGGGGGAACAACATTGATTTTTGCCTGTTCCGGCGCCGCCGACGTCGGAGCCGTGGCCGACCGGGCCGCACGGAAAATGACTCAATTGGGAATCGGTAAAATGTTCTGTACCGCCGGAATCGGCGGACGCATCAGCGGAATCCTCAAAACCACAGAAGCCGCCGAGAAGATCCTGGCCATCGACGGCTGCCCGCTCAACTGCGTCAAGCAGTCCCTCGAGCTGGCCGATTTCAAAAACTTCCAGCATCTTCAATTGGCCGATTTGGGCCTGGAAAAAGGCAAAACCCCCGTCAGCGACGAATCCGTCGAAACAGTCGTGGCCAAAGGCAAAGAACTGTTGTGCAAGAAAACATAATCCCAAAAAAAATTAAGAAAGGAAAATAACGAACAGCCTTCTGCAGTGTCTCTGCTGTGATTCCTCCGGCCGATGGATATTTCGGCCGGCCGCCGCAGCGGGAATCTGGCTGCTGGCCAAAAGGATCTTGTCGTTTCAAAACGAAAAAGGGGCATCTTCAATGAACAAAACCGTTAAAATCCTCATCGCAGCCGGTTTGATGGCAGCCGTCACTCTTGTTTTCATCCTCAAACACCCAAATCAGCCATCCCCCCAACCGCCAGCCGCAGACCCAGCGGCCGCCCAGCCCCTTTCCCCCTCTTCTCTGCCACGCCTGGTAGATCTCGGCGCCGGCAAGTGTATCCCCTGCAAAATGATGGCTCCCATCCTCGAATCCCTCAAAACCGAATATGCCGGCAAATTCGAAGTCATCTTCATTGACGTCTGGGAAAACCAAAAGGAAGCCCAAAAATACAACATCCGAATGATCCCCACCCAGATCTTTTTCGACGCCTCCGGCAAAGAAGTCTTCCGCCACGAAGGATTCTTCTCCAAAGAAGACATCCTGGCCAAATGGAAGGAACTGGGCTTTGACTTCAGCAGTCCCTCCAGCCAGCTGCCGGCATTCGAACGATGGACACCCGCCCAGCCGGACCTCCGGCCCAAAGAACAAATCTGCTCCCTGTGCGACGGAACCATTGACCCCAAAACCCTCGTCGTCATCCAGACCGAAAAAGGGGCCGTTCGGCTCTGCAGCCCCCATTGCTATTTTATCCTCTATTCCTGTCTGATGGAGGATAAAACAGACTTCGAAAAGAAAGTCTTTGTGACCGATTATCCCCGCGGAACCCCTGTCCCGCTCCCAGATGCCGTCTTTCTCGTCAGCACCGACAACCGCGGCCGTCCCGTCATTCGGGCCTATGCCCAATCGGCCCAGGCCGAACAGGATCGCTCAAAATTCGGCGGGAATATCCTCTCTCTGGCAGTTCTCCAGCAGAACGAATTATCCCACCGATGCGGATTTTGCGATCGGGCCTGCTATCCGCAGGATGCCGCAGAAGTCATTGTCGAAGGCGGACTTCACACCTGGGGCTGCTGCTCCCACTGTGCCCTCGGAGTCGCCGCCCGAACCGGCAAAAACATTGAAGTCCGCGAAAAAGACCGCCTAACCGGCGAACTCATCATCGTCCGCACCATGGACGGCAGCATCCTTTCCCTCGAGCCCCCCACCGCTGTCGCCTGGTTCGGAATGAAGCAAAACCCAGACGGATCCTGGGGCTCCGCCGGATGCTTCCATCAGGGCTTTTTCGTCAACACAGACAACCTCAAACAATGGGTCCAGCAAAATCCTTACGAAACCGGAAAACTGATTTCCATTCAGCAGGCCTTGGCCGATAAAATGAAACTGTCGCCCGAACAAATCCAAAAGGCCTGCAAAATCGGGGAATGCACCCCCCGCTAAGAATTCCTTCTCACAGCCCAAGCGGAGAAACCTATGAAAATCTCAAATGCCTGCCTCTTAACGCTCGTTGTCCTCCTCGGTTTCACACCCTCCAACGCCGCCCAAGAAAACCCGCCTGCTTCCCCGCAAACCGTCCAGCACCTCTATCCCGATTTGACATCAGGCGCCCTTTCTTCGGCCGTGCTCGAAACCCTCCCGGATGGCATTCTGCTCAAAGCAGGCCCTGTGGAAATCCCGCAAGAAACCATTACAAAAATCATCAACGCCCAGCCCGCCTCCGTCCAGGAAGACTATAGAAAAAATGCGTTTTTTATCCTCGAACAGCAGGCCGTTGAGAAACTCCTCTTCGAAATCGCCAAAAAAGAACTGGCCTCCTCGGGAACCGAGCTCCCCAAGGAGCCTCTCGCTCTGATCGAACAGTTCTTTATGACCGTCGTCTTCCAATCCCTCGATGTGTCCGAACTGGAAATCAAAACGTTTTACAACAACAATCCCGACCTGTTCGGCGGAGCCTCCTTCGAGCAAGTCAAGACGCCGCTCAAAGAATACCTGCTCAGCCAAAAACGACAACAGGCCGCCTCCGAATACATCCGAAAAATCGGCCAAAAAATCCCCATCCAAATCTCCAAAGACTGGACCATCCAGCAAGCCCAAGCCGCCTTGGAGAATCCCGTCGATAATGTCCGCCGAAGCCAAAAGCCCTCCTTAGTAGATTTCGGTGCCGACGGCTGCCGACCCTGTGATATGATGACCCCCATCCTCCAGACCCTTCGCCAAAAGTATGAGGGAAAACTGAACGTCCTGTTTGTCCACGTCCGCCAACACCCAATTCTCGCTTCCCGTTACGGAATTCAGTCTATCCCCGTTCAGATTTTCTTCGACGCTTCCGGCAAAGAAGTCTTCCGACACGAGGGGTTCTTCCCCCAAGACGAAATCGAGAAAAAACTCAAGGAAATCGGAGTCAATTAACCATGCAGGAACTCTTTACCCAGCTGACCCGCGCTGTCGAAGGCACTTGGTGGATTGCCGCCTCGGCTTCCTTCCTTTGGGGAGTCCTGAGCATCCTGCTCAGCCCCTGTCATTTAGCCAGCATTCCCCTCATCGTCGGTTTTATCGATGAACAAGGACGGATTTCGACCCGTCGGGCCTTCTGGATTTCCACTTTGTTTGCTGTCGGCATCCTCCTCACCATTGCGGCCATCGGGGCCTTGACCGCTGCCGCCGGACGAATGATGGGCGATGTCGGCAAGTACGGCAACTATTTCGTCGCCCTCATCTTTTTCATCGTAGGACTGCATCTGTTAGAGGTCATCCCAATTCCCTGGTCCGGACCGGGACAGGTTGGAATGAAGCGAAAAGGGCTGCTCGCCGCATTCATTTTGGGCCTGGTCTTCGGAATCGCCCTGGGCCCCTGCACCTTCGCCTATATGGCACCCATGCTCGGCGTAACCTTCAAGCTGGCCTCTGCTCATTTGCTCTACGGCATCTTCCTGCTGCTGCTCTACGGCCTCGGCCACTGCTCCGTCATTGTTTTGGCCGGCACCTTTACAGAAATGGTTCAGCAGTACCTGAACTGGAATGAACAATCCAAAGGTGCCGTACGTCTCAAAAAAACCTGCGGGGTGTTGGTCCTTCTGGCCGGCCTTTGGCTGATTTACACCGCCCCGTAAATCAAACCAACCGTTTATGCAAATAGGAGGTCTTATGAATCGAAGACAGTTTCTGGCTCAAGGCGCCCTAGCGGCCTCGGCCGAGGCCTTCCGCCCCCTGACGGCCGCACAGACAAACGAATCGCCCATCCGCATCGTGGGGATCAGCGCCAGCCCCAGGAAAGGCAAAACCACATCCCAAGCCGTCCAAATCGCCCTCGACACCGCCCAGTCCATCTCCCCCAGAATCCAGACCCAGCTGATCGACCTGGGAGGAATGACCTTTTCCGGATGGAACAGCACCGGCCAATTCGACGAAGATGATTTTGACCGGCTCGTCCTGCCGGCCCTCCACAATCCCGTCCCTCACGGGCTGATCATCGGCTCTCCCGTCTATTTCCGAAACATCAGCTCCTTGTGCATGGCGTTTCTCGAACGGCTGGCCGTCCTCCGAAAGCCCGACCTCCAGCTGGCCAATGTGCCCGTAGGGGTCCTCACCGTGGGGGCCTATCGAAACGGCGGCCAGGAACTGGCCATCGGCCAGATCCAAACCGCCATGCTCTGCCACGAAGTCCTGATCGTCGGCGGAAAACCCCCCGCCCACCAGGGCGCTACACTTCTGAACGCCTACAACGATGACATCACCAAAGATGAGCTGGGCGTCCAGACCGCCAAACAATTGGGAGCCCGTGTCGCAGAGGCGGCCTTACAATTTCCCAGCACACAAAAACCCGCCTAAAATCAGAAAAAAATTTCTTGACAGATAAACTTTTTAATATTATATGCGTATATGTGCATATATACATAAAAACAGAACCAAAAATGGAAAAAGAAGCCGCTTATTTGAAGGGATTATCCGACCCGATTCGCCTCCGGCTGGCGGTGCTCCTGGCCGCCCGGGGGGAACTGTGCGTCTGTACGCTCTCCGGAGCCCTCCGCCAGCCCCAGTACAAAATCTCCAGGCACCTGAGCATCCTGCGCAATCAGGGGCTGGTCGAAGTCCGCCGGCAGGGCACATGGAAATACTATCGCCTCCGACCGCCCGCCGACCGGATCGAAAAATCCCTTCAGAACTGCCTGACAGACTGCTTCCAGACGCATCCAACCGTCCGGCAGGACCTTCAGCGGATCGACCAGGCCCAATGCGCCAGCAAAAAATCCAGAAAATCATCCGGCAAACAAAAACAGCCATGAACACCCCAAAAAAACTTCGCATCCTCTTCTTGTGCACAGGAAACTCCTGCCGAAGCCAGATGGCCGAGGGCTGGGCTCGCCATCTCAAAGGTGATTGCATCGAACCCTATTCCGCCGGCATCGAAACCCACGGTCTCAACCCCATGGCCGTCCGGGTCATGGCCGAAGCCGGCGTAGACATCTCCCGCCACCGCTCCAAACACCTCGACGAAGTCCGCCATATCCCCTTCGATTATGTCATCACCGTCTGCGACCACGCTCACGAAAGCTGTCCCCTCTTTCCCGGCAAAACCCAAATCCTTCACGTCGGTTTTGAAGACCCCCCACGCCTGGCCCAACTTGCCAAATCCCAAGAAGAAGCCCTGAACATCTACCGCCGAGTTCGCGATCAAATCCGCGCCTTCATCCAACAAATTCCTGACATCCTTACACAGGGAAAAAATCCATGAAAAAGAAAGAACGCGTCCTGTTCTTCTGCAAACACAACTCCTGCCGAAGCCAAATGGCCGAGGCCTACTTAAAAAAACTGGCCTCCGACCGCTTCGACGTCTTCAGCGCAGGCCTCTTCCCACAAATGATTCATCCATTCGTCGAAACGGTCCTGCAGGAAGACGGCGTCAGCATTCGTGGACAAACCGCCAAAAGCATCGACCTCTATCTGGGCAAGCAGCCCCTGGACCATATCATCATCGTCTGCCAGGTAGGCGAAGCCGAGTGCCCCCGCCTGTACCCCTTCGCCCTCCATATCGAACGCTGGCCCCTGGCCGACCCAGCCAGTGTCCAGGGCGATAAAGAAACCATCCTGGCCGCCTTCCGAAAAACCCGAGACGCCGTCAAAAAACGCGTCGAACAGTGGCTCCAAAACAAAACAGAACAACAAAATGAAAAAGGAGACAGGCAATGACCGAACCCTCCAGCGAAAGCATCCGACAAACCGTTCGGCAGGAATACTCCAAAATCGCTCAAGGACAGTCCTCCTGCTGCGGGGGTGCTTCTGACCCGGAAAAATTCGCTGAAGCCATCGGCTACAGCCGCCAAGAACTCCAGTTCCTCCCCGAAGGCGCCAACATGGGCCTGTCCTGCGGAAACCCGACGGCCTTGGCGGACCTAAAACCCGGACAGGTCGTGCTGGATTTGGGCAGCGGCGGCGGCTTGGATGTCTTCATCGCCGCCCAGAAAGTTGGCCCCGCCGGACGGGCCATCGGCGTCGATATGACCCCGGATATGATCAGCAAAGCCAGGGCCTCCATCGCAGCCTTCACCCAAAAAACCGGTCTGGACAACGTAGAATTCCGCTTGGGGGAAATCGAACATCTGCCCGTAGCCGACGCCAGCATCGACGTCGTCATCTCCAACTGTGTAATCAATTTGTCCCCCGACAAACAGCAGGTCTGGAACGAAATCGCCCGCGTGCTCAAACCAGGCGGAAAGGCCTGCATTTCCGACCTGGCCTTGCTCGAGCCCTTGCCCACAGATATTCAAAAATCCGTCTCCGCCTTAATCGGATGTCTAGCCGGGGCTGTGTGGCTGGACGAAACAAAAGCCATGATCGCCTCCGCAGGGTTGATCAACCTCCAGGTGACCCTCAAGAATTCCAATCTGGAGGCGATGGCCGAATGCAATGATTCCCTTTATCAGGCCGTCCGCCGCGATTTGCCGCCCGGACGAAAACTCAGCGACTATATCGTCAGCGCAGACCTGACCGCCTCCAAACAAAAGGAAGAACCTTTCGACAGCCGCCAGAAAGAACTAATCGCTATCGGGGCTTCCGTGGCCTGCAATTGCCATCCCTGCGTACAATTCCACCTCCGAAAAGCCCAAGAACTCCACATAGAATCGAAACGAATTCGGCTCGCCGTGGAAGTCGGCAAAATGGTTCGAAAAGGAGCCGCCGACCAAATGGATGAAGCCCTCCACAGTCAGAACGGATTCTAATCACAAGGAGAAATCAACATGAACAAAACCAACATCACTGAAAAAACCAAAAAACTCAATGTCTTCGAACGCTATCTGACCATCTGGGTCATTCTTTGCATCCTGGGAGGAATCGTACTGGGAAAACTCGCCCCCGGCCTGGCCAAATCCCTGGACGCCATGGCCGTCTATGTCAATCAGGCGCCGGTGATCTCTATCCCCATTGCCGTCTGCCTATTCTTTATGATGTATCCGATCATGGTCAAGATCGATTTCGCCGAGGTCCTTAAGGCCGGCAAAAGCATCAAGCCCGTCGCCCTGACCCTCTTTGTCAACTGGGCCATTAAGCCCTTTACCATGTACGCCATCGCCCTCTTTTTCCTCGGTACCCTCTTTCACAGCCTTATTGGACCAGACGCTGTCGATGTAGTAAAAATGCCCTTCGGTCTGGACCTGCCGGTCGGCACATCCTACGGCGTCGGAACCGTCGTTCTCGAAAACGGCGTCAAAATGCTTCAAGTCCCCCTCTGGCGAAGCTATCTGGCCGGCTGCATCCTGCTCGGCATCGCCCCCTGCACCGCCATGGTCCTGGTCTGGGGATATCTGGCCAAAGGAAATGATGGACATACCCTGGTGATGGTGGCGATCAACTCCCTGACCATGCTGGTGCTGTACGGCCCCCTGGGCGGCTTCCTCCTGGGCGTCGGAAAACTGCCCGTTCCCTGGCAGGCCCTGCTGCTGTCCATCGCCGTTTATGTCGCACTCCCTCTGGCCGCCGGATTTTTCTCCCGAAAGTGGATTCTCGCTCACAAAGGACCCGAATGGTTCGAAAAGAAATTCCTCCATATCCTCACCCCGATTACCATCCTCGCACTCCTGCTGACATTGGTTCTGCTGTTCTCCTTCAAGGGCGAAACCATTCTGAACAACCCCCTGACGATCTTGTGGATCGCCATCCCCCTGTTTATTCAAACCTGCCTGATTTTCGCCGTGGCCTATGCCCTCGCACGCCTGCTCAAACTCAACTATGAAGATGCGGCTCCCTCCGCCATGATCGGGGCCAGCAATCACTTCGAAGTCGCCATTGCCACTGCCACCATGCTCTTCGGCCTGTCCTCCGGAGCCGCCCTGGCCACCGTCGTCGGAGTCCTGATTGAAGTGCCCGTCATGTTAATGCTGGTCAAATTCTGCCTGAATACGCAGAATTGGTTCAAACCCGTCCTTCCGAAAACCCAACCATAAGAAAAACTCATGAAAACAAAAAACTCCATCTGGCTGGTTGTTCTGGCAGCGCTGGCTTCGCTCTGGATCCTTCAGATTGTCCAAACTCGCCGCTATCAGGCCCAAACGGAACAATTCCCAGACGATTCCATCGTCGGCCAAGGAAAACCCGTGCTCGTGCAGATCACGTCAGCTTCCTGCATCTACTGCCGACAGATGATGCCCACCTTAACAGAACTGGCCCAAACACACGCCCCATACTTTGTCATTGCCCTGGTCTCCCTGGACAAGCAGCCCCAGGCGCAAACCAAATACAGCGTACAGGCCATCCCCATCCAGATTTTCTATGACAGCCAAGGAAACGAACAATTCCGTCACGTCGGAACCTTAAGCCGCCAGGAAATCCTCCAGCAGTGGCGACTGCTCGGACTGCCTATCCCCTAACCGCCCCCTTCAATCCCGACGCGGCCGCTGCCGAAGAGAATCCACAGGAGCCCGGTCATCTGTCAGAACACGGGCCTTCGAATCCGGTCGCAAATCCGGACGAAAGCAGCGGGCAACAGCCGGAAGACTGAACGCCAATCTGTGCTTGTTCTGCAGCGTTCGGGCCCGCTCCAGAAACGCCGGCCCCGCCGGAACCGACACCTCCCGACCCGGTGAAATCAAAATCGCATTCCCGCTGGTTCGCCCCAGAAACACATCGCTGCGACCAAAAACCTCTAAAAACGTCACCCACTCCGCATCAAACAGTTGATTGTCATAAAAAACATTCGCCGCCGCCACCCCCTTCGGTGACAGAATCCCCTTAACCTCTTCCAAAAACTCCCGGGTCATCAGATGAAACGGAATATAATCCCCGTTAAACGCATCCAACACAATAATGTCGTACTGCGGAGGATTCGAGCGGCGAAGCTGCTTTTTAATGAACATCCGCCCATCATCCACATACACCTTCATTTTGTCATCTTCCGCAAAGGCAAAAAACTCTTTGGCCAGCGGCGGGATGGCCTCGTCGATTTCCACAACATCAATTTGGGCCTGCGGGAAATAAAAACGAAAATCGCGCGGAATCACACCTCCGCCCAGCCCCAGCACCAAAATCGAATTGGGTTCCGGCACATACAGCAGCGAAGCATAAACCAATTTGGTATATTCAAGCTGATGCTGCCGAAGATTGTTCAAATCCACCTGCGTCTGAATCGGCACGGCGGCCCGCCGTCCGAACCGCAGCGTCACCACCGAATCCTTCTGATAGACAAAAATCGTATTGTACAGCGACTCTTTGCGGGCAGCCAGCCGGCCCCATTCCTCCGGAGCCGCGGCAGACAGCACAGAAAAAACCAGAAAAACAGCCGGAAAAGCCCGCTGTTTCTTAAGCATCGTTTTTCCTCCGCACCAGAGTTGTAAAAAGCACGGCCGTTCCCAGCAGAGCCAGAATCAGGCCGGAAATCAACAGGACAAGACGCATCGAATACAGAATCAGATAAAACGCCGTCACCACGCAGCCCGCAAAGCTGGCAATTGTCGAAAGAGCCATTACCAGGCCGGCACTGACCCCCGCCTCTTCCGGCCTCTGCGTCAGCCAGCGGACCGCCATCGGCGACACCGTCCCCAAAAAGGTTGTCGGCACGGCAAACAGCACCAGTGCCGCCAGCAGCGAACCCCATTTTTCATCCAGCCCCCAATCGAAAATCTGGTCGCACACCGGACCGGTGAAAAACGGCAGAACCGCCGTCCAGACGCCCGCCAGCAGAATTAATACGCCCAGGAGAATGCCGCTGTTTTTTCGGGCTGACAGCCGGCCGCCCAGCAGATAACCGACCGACAAGCTCAGCAGAAATGTGCCAATGACGCTGCCGGTGACTACATACACCGCACTGCCGAAATAGGGGGCCAGCATCCGCACTCCCAGAATCTCCAGTTCCATCACGAACCAGCCGCACAGACATGCGACCAAAACGGCCGCCGCCGTGCGGGTTTTCTGCCTGGCTGTCCTGTTCGGATTCGGTTCCATTCTAAGCGGATAAGATTAGGTGGTGGTGTTACGCGCCACCAACGCAGGACATTATAAGGACTCGTTGCGGCTCGACAATGTTTTTTCCCAAAACAGACTTTCCGACACTTTCGGCTTCAGTATGTCGGATAATCTTTTTCCTGCTTGTCTTTCGGGGAAAAACCTGATAAAGTAACTCATTGAACTCGGAAATTCAGAAACGGGACGAACCGAAAGCGGCGGACTGAGGCGATTATGCTGAAATTTCGCACATTTGACGAGGTCCTGGACTTTGCGATTGTTCAGGAAAAGGCAGCCCAGCAGTTTTATGCCAAGCTGGCACAGGAAGTTCAGGACTCTGACGTCAAAGAGTTTTACCGGCAGTTGACAGTGGAGGAGAGAGAGCACGAAAAACGCCTGCTTTCGCTGAAGGGATATGCCTATGCCCTGCGGGAGCCGGACTTGCGGGATTTATCGGAGAGCGGGTATCTGGATGCCATGCCGGTGCCGGCGAATGTGAGTTTGAAAGAGGCCCTGCAGTTTGCGATTCGTAAAGAACGCTCTGCGGAGCATTTGTATTCACTTTTGGCGGATTTGGTCCAGCAGGAGGAGCTGGAGCAGCTGTTTCGTGTGTTGTCGGGACAGGAACTGCATCATCGACAGGTTTTTGAGAAAAGGCTGGCTTTGCTGGAAGAAGAAGGAAAAAAAGGTCCATCCGGGTCTTTGGAGGGCCTAAAAAGCCCTGAATAAACTTGACACCGGCGAAAGAAAACCGGTACGATGGGGGAGTTTTCGGCTGGAAGAATCTGCTTTTTCGGGAGAAATACAGTGAAAGAGAGCATCAGAACGGCTCGAGCGGCGGTTTTGTCGGCGGCAATTTGGGTGCTTTTGGGTTGTTCGGACGACCCGGCTCATCAGGCCCAAAAGAAAGTTTCTGAAAAAACAGAGGCAGCAGCGGCTCTGCTGGCCTATGAAGGAAATGTTGAGGGTGCCCTGGCCCAGCTGGATCAAGCCCTTCTGGCTGGCGGCAGTGCAGCAGTGCGGGAGCCGGCTTATTTGACCCTCGGCAATATTGAACTGACGGAGCTTCGCAGGCAGGCGGCGGATTTGGAAGCCGTTAAACAGCCCGTGCTGAATACCCTGATTCGTCTGGCCGAACAGGTTCGCCGAATTGGGAAACTCCAAAATCAGCAGCAAGGGGTTTCCCAGATGCTCGATTCAGGACAAAAGGAGATTGCGGAGCTGGAGCAGGCACTGGCGGGAGGCGGACCGGCGGGAGAAGGATTGGTTCGAGAATTGGTCAAGGCGCAAGAGGAATTGGCGGCTCTGAGGGCGCAGCATCAGGAATGGACAGCCAAGGTGTCGGCGGCGGCTGAGAGGTTGTCGCTTCTTCAGGCCCAAGCGGATGAGCGTTTTCGGGAGGCCAAACTGGCCGTCGGCGCCCGCAAGACGGAATTGGAAACGGCCGGTTATGAGATTCTACTGAAGAAGAAGAGTTTTTATTCGCATAAACAGGAGGCGCTGACGCAGACGGAGATGGTCGAGCGGCAGATTTCTTTGGTGGAGCCGCGTGTGGAGCGGCTGTCGGCGGCTATTGAAGAGATCCGCGGGAAACTGGCTGGCCTGCGACAGTCGGAACAGATGGCTCAGTTGCGGGCTGCGCAGGAAGAATTGGGCAGACAAATCCAGCAGGAAATGGGGGTTTTGTATCAGATGGTCACAGAGCTGCGGAGCGGGGTTAGGGCCTATCAGCAGCATTATAAGCAGGCGAATGAGGGGATTGAGAAGGTTCTGGTCACATATGATCGGGTTCAGTCCGGGTCTTCGCGGCCGACTGTGCTGTATAAGAAAGGTCAGATTCAGTCGCTGGCGGGTCAGTTGGCCGGCAGCCGGCTCCAGTTTGAACTGATGGTCAGCGTTTCTGTGGAGGGACTTATGAAAGCGGCAGGGGGGGATGGGGCGGTGGAGGCGCTGCTGCGGGAGGGAATGCTGACGGTGGCGGAGGATGAATGGCTTACGAAGGCAAATGCGTTCTTTGACGAGGCGGACAAGACATTTGAGCAGGCCCTGACCGAAGGCCGGATGCTCAGCGGGGAAGCCGCCCGGCAGTTCGCCTTCCATGTCACCTCCAGCCGGCTGCTCAATCTCCACTCCAAAATGAAACTGGCCGATTCCCTCAACCGGTTTGAAACGGCCGATGCCGTCGAAGCCGTTTTAAAGGAGCAGATGCAGAAGGCCGCCGAGCTGGGACCGATTTTTACGCAATCGGAAACGGCGCGGCTTTTGGAAAAGGGCCTGAATTATCAGCCCCGGATGCCCTATGACACCGAACTGTATTTTGAATCCCTTCGACCGCAGCTGAGTGCCTGGAGGCAGGTGCAAGGCACGCCGCAGCAGCGGGAGCAGGCGGCTCGACAGGCCATCGCGATGATCGAGCAGCTGGAAGCCCAAGCGGATGAAAAGCTTCTTCGCCTGCTTCAGGCCGAAAAACAAACCATTCAGGCGGCGATTGAGCGGGGATTCGAAGAGCCGGCTCCGTCGGCGGTTCCCTCTCCGTTCGGAGAGCCCAATCAGCGTTAACCCAGTCCACAGGACCCAACAAGAAAAATGAAACTGGCGGATTTACTCAAACCGGAATGCATTCAGACGGGTATGCTCATTGAGGACAAGGCCATCGCCCTCTGTGAGATTGCCGCATTGGCCAAGAAAAGCCCGCTGTGCCGACATGTTTCAGAGGAGGATATTCTCGAGGCCCTGCAGGAACGCGAAACCCTCGGTTCGACGGCGTTCGGCGGACAGGTGGCGATTCCGCACTGTCGCCTCAGGTCCATTCCCGATTTTGTCGTCGGAGCGATTACGATTCCCGAAGGCGTTGATTTTGAAGCCGCGGACCGCCAGAAAGTCCGCCTGATTGTCTTTATTCTGGCCCCAGAGGAGCGTCCCAACGCTCATATCCGTCTGCTGTCATCCATATCCAGGGCTCTGCAGAATCCCAAAGGCGTTGAAAAAATGGTGGCCGCCAAAGACGCCCGCTCCCTTCGGCAGATGCTGATTCGACAGGCCGGCGCGGAGATTCCCCTCGAAGTGGCCAGCCAGAAAAGCCTGCTGCATGTCTTTGTCCAGGATGAGCATGTCTTCGAACAGATACTCAGCGCCCTGGCGGGTCTGGAGACCGGCTCCCTGGCGGTCCTCACCGGAGAAAACAGCCGCAAATATTTCTCCAAAATGCCGCTGTATGCCCAGTTTGCCGCCAGCGAAACCGGCGACGGCTCCGTCTGTCGGCTGATTCTGGCGATAGTCGAGCAACGGTTGGACAATGAAATCATTCGGCGGATTGAAGGGATTACCGGCCCGCTTCAGGAATGCAGCGGGGTGATGGTGACGATACAGAATCTGTCGTATGCGGCCGGCTCGCTGGAGCCGTAAGGTCTTCGGCCCCCATCGGCTACTACTTTGAAGAAGGAGGTTCGTCGTGGCAGACCCGAAGATTCAATTCTATCACAGTTTGTCCGCACTGCTGGAGGCGGGCGTGCCGATCCTGCGGGCCCTGCCGACAGCCGGTCGAGCCTTGCGCGGGCCCTGGCGGCGAACGGTTCAGTCTCTCGAAGCGGATGTCCGGCAGGGAATGACTCTGGCCGACAGTATGGCCCAAAAAAAACGCTGCTTTGAGCCTCTTGAAGTCGAGCTGGTCCGCACGGGAGAACAGACCGGACAGCTGGCGGAAATCCTGGCCCAGCTGAGCCAATGGCACGAATTTCTCCGTCAAATCAAACGGATGTTCTGGTCCGGAATGGCTTTGCCGATTTTTATCATCCATGCGGCGGCGCTGGTGTTGCCCCTGCCGATTTTGGGGCAGGCCATTCTTCTCAAAAAAGGGGATGTATCGGATTACTTTTATTCTGCAGCGGGGATTTTATTAATCTTTTATATTCCGGCTGCCCTGACGGCCGCGGTCGTGTACCTGACGCCCTCCCAGGGGATTTTCCGAAAAATATATGATTCGGCTCTCTGCAATATCCCGCTGATGGGCAAAGCCGTAGTCAGTCTGGCTCTGAGCCGCTTTGCCAAAACGTTTGCGATGCTCTACGGCGCCGGTGTGCCGATTATCCAGGCGTCCGAACAGGCCGTGCGAAACTGCGGCAACTGGCTGGTTCAGCAGCGGTTAAAAGGGGGGGACCTGAATACAAAAAAAGGACTGCCCATGAGTGAGGGGTTTTCTCCAATGGTGGATGCCGAATTTCGCGAAATCTGGCTGGTCGGAGAAGAAACGGGGGAATTGCAGGAATCCGCCCAGCGGCTGGGGACCCTGTATGCCGAGCGGGCCGAAACGAGGATCAGGGCCTTTGCCCGCACGTTCCCGGTTCTGATTTATCTGCTTATTACGGTTGTTTTGGGATTTATGGTCGTTCAGGGCTTTCTGGCTATTTACGGAAAAATCTTGTCTCCGTGATGCGGATATTTGGATAAAAAAGGTCGTACTTTGGCCAGATACTTTTTCCGGAAAAGTCAGCGGATTCGAAATCAGGCGGATTTCCGCCGCATCATTGGGGGACGCATGTCCGTCCGCCGGGGAATGATGCAGCTCTATATGGCGCCGAACGAACAGAAGAAACCTCGATTCGGGGTTTCTGTTGTCAAAAGGGGGACCAATGCCGTGACTCGAAACCGATTAAAACGGCTTGGACGGGAGGCATTTCGGCTCAGCCAGCACCGGATACCGGCCGATTTTGACTATGTTTTAATTTTTACACCGAAAATGTCGAAAAAAAAAGGTGGGAACAGCATAACTTTGCCGACCTTTGAAGAAGTCAGGAAGACGTTTTTGGATATGGTGTATACACTATCGTCTCGACGTGCAGCATTTTCGCAATGACGGAGCGCAAATTATTTAGTATTGGACAAGCCGCATCCAAAGCCGGTGTCTCGCGGCAGACTGTCCAGTATTATTTGATGGTGGGATTGCTGGAGCCGACGGACAGAACGCCGACAGGTCGGCGTCTCTTTGATGAGAAGGCGATTGAGACAATCCGTCTGATTCATCATATGAATGAAACCGGATATACTCTTCGGGATATCCGGGAGATTTTTCTGGAAAAACGAAAGAATGAAATAAAGGGACAGATTTCATGATGGATTATGCCGCTCAGCAGCGCCGCCGCAATTTGATTGTCGGTGGGTTTATACTGGTGGCGCTGGGTGCTTTTTTCTGGATGCTGATGGTCTTCGGGGATTTGCCGGTGGCCGTGGGAAAGATGCGCTCCTATGAAGTGCTCATCGAGTTTCCCAATGCACCGGGAATCGGTCGGGATACGCCTGTCCAGTACTGCGGCTACCAAATCGGACGCGTGCTGAAGGTGTCTCCGCCGGTGCTGGTGACGGACCCCAACGGCCAACCGGTGGGCCACGTAGTCAAGGCGGTTTGTCTGATTGAGGAGCAGTACAAGGACATTCCCTGGAATGTGGATATCAAATTGATGCGCCGGGGGCTGGGCAGCAGTTATATTGAGTTTACCTGGGACCCCAAAAAGCCTCTGGTTCCCAAATACCCGGACAATCCGCGGTCGATTTATCTGATGGACCAAATGGTGCTGTCGGGCACGACGGGCCTGACGAGCGAATTTTTCCCGCCGGAAGTCCAGAAAAAGCTGGAGAATCTGGTGGATGCCATCACGGCGCTGGCAACCAATGCCAATCGAATCATCGGGGATGCGGACAATCAGGCCAATATCCGAAAGACGCTTGCCGCCGTCAGCGAGGCCACTGCACAGGCCCGTGATACGCTCAAGTCCGTTCAGCAGTTTACGGATGTCGGGACCGAGCAGCTGACCCGGGTGGCCGATCGGCTCGACACAGCCCTGGCCGAATTCGGACGCGTCTTTGCGCAGATCAATGCCGGACAGGGGACAGCCGGCCGGCTGCTGACGGATGACCGCCTCTATGAAAATCTCGTGGACAGCACCCTCGAACTTCAGATGGCCCTGGAGCAGATTAAAAAATGGGCGGCGGAGGCACGCGACCGCGGCATCCGGATCAAATGGTAGTCCCCGGACGCTTCCTGCGCGGTCTTGTCTGAAGACAGCCCCCGGACTTCTTAAAACAGATATTTGAACGACAGCAGTACGGACGGAGCGGTCGAGCGGTAGTCGTTGCAATTGCCCTGAACCCGAAGCCGGCGGTTGTATTTCTTGTCGATGAACCCCAGCAGATTTGTGCCATCCAGACCGATGCTCATCTTCTCCTTCTGATACCGCAGTCCCAGATTCACAAAGACAGCGGCGTCGTACGCATCCGAAAAGCCCTTGTCGATTGTATCGCGGGTCACGGCATAGTCCTCCGCGCCCGGGAAGCCCCAGTATATGCGGGCGGATGTCAGCAGGGACCAGTTGGGATTAAACTGATAGCCGGTCTGCACTTTGGTGATGTGGTCGCTCCAGCTGGTCAGCCGGTCGCCGGAGACGAGGTAGGTGCTCATCCCTTCCCGAAGGTCAAAATCGGTCAGGGTCACATAACTGTGAGAGGCGCTGAGATTCCATCTGTCTTTTTTGTAGGTGAATTCTCCCTCCAGTCCCCAGAACTTCTGCAGCCCGACATTGGTCGTAGAGACGGAAGCGACATCCCAGGCGATGATATCCAGTTTGCCGGCAAAACCGCTGAAGGCGAACCAGAGATGGTCATTGTGCTGCCGCTCCCATCGAATCTCCAGATTGTCCAGCTCTTCGGCATCGCTGGTGTCCTTGGTTTGGAGCCATCGCAGGCGGGACTCTTCAGCGTTCTGCATTCGCACGGACTGAGCGGCGATAAACTTGAGGGTGTCCTGGGGAGTCAGAGAATACACCACAGCGGCACGTGGGGAATAGAGTATGTCGGTGTAACTGTTTTTGTCCGCCCGGCCTCCCAGAAAGAGCGTTGCGGAGTCCGTCAGAGTCCACTGCCACTCGCCGAGGGCGGAGTACGTAGCCGTCGTCCAGGCCTCTTTGTCCCAGTCATAGGTGCTGATGCGCCAGGCATTGAAGTTTCCGCCCGACATTGAGTTAAAACTTTCCAGAGATACCTCCGCGCCGAAAGCGAGCGAATGCCGCTCGTCGGGTGTCCAGCGGCCCAGGGCCCTGGCGAAGATTTCATCCTCATCGTGGCGGTTGTAGTTGTTCGAAAAATCGCGGCGCATATATCGGAAAGTGTCGTAACTGAACAGGTATTCGATGTTGAAGGTGCCGGTCAGCTCCTGCAGATATTTGGCGGTGAAGGTCAACTGCTGATAGCCCGTGCCGGAGGGGGTCTGCTGTCCGGCAGGCTGCCACCATTCCGGGCCCCACGTCCAGCCGGCGGCCCAGGGATTGTTGTACGCTTCCAGCGGATTGATATAATCCAGCCCGCCCCGCGTCAGACGTGCCCAGAAGTCAAAATTGCCGTGAGTATATTGACCGTGAAATTTGAAACGCGGACTTTGAGCCCACGCCCGTTTACCAGCAGCAGGTATTTATCATCCCGGTCGCCGGTAATCCCGCGGATTCCGAGATGCGGAAACTCCCATTCCTGAATGCTGTATTGGAGTCCGGGAACATAGATTTCCAGCAGTTCATTCAAACTGTGGGCGCCGGACTGCCAGATTTGTTCTTGGGTAATGGTTGTGATGGCCGCCGGTGAGAGCCGCCGAGCCGATTTCGTCAGGGTTCCGACCGGCAGCACATCCAGGTTCATCAGTTCCACAATGGACAGCCGAAACGCCTGTTTCAGTTTTGCTCACAGCTTCGGAACGCGGTCTGCCGGGCTTTACAGGGGAAGAGAAATGCCCGAGAAATCGCCTGGAAAAATGGTTTTTTGCTGAATTTTCGCGAAAAGACGTCTGATAAGGCGTCATAGCAAACGATTGCTGCCGTCGGCTTTTTCGTCTCCTTGTTGTGTCCGGCGTATCGGGTTCAGGAAAGAAATGCTATCGCTTGACACCATATCTTCGAGATATGTATATAGGACAATTCAGATAGGGATTTAATTGTATCTGTCTTTTCCTGCCAGGCTGGCAGGTCCTTGGAAAAGGAACAACAGGTCTCCTGTAATTTTGTCAGGGACTGTTCGCCGGAAATTCAACGCCATAACTATCTGTTTCAAAATGGGATATAATTGTTTTGACAATCATGTCTTCCCGGCTGGTACATCTTTTGCTCAACCGCTCCCATCGTACATGGGTTTTTTCGGTGACCCGGAAGAGTGAATGTGAAGTTGGACTTTTTTTGGGAAAAGGAGTCGAGAACTATGAAGATTCGGCCCTTAGCAGACAAGGTGCTTATCCAGAGAGTCGAAGCAGAAAACAAAACAGCCGGAGGGATTGTGCTGCCGGATACGGCCAAAGAAAAACCCCGAAGAGGCAAAGTGATTGCGGTCGGAGAGGGCAAACTTCTGGAGGACGGCAAGAGGGCGGAAATGACAGTCAAAAAAGGCCAGGAAGTTTTGTTTGCCAGTTATGCGGGAACCGAAATCAAGATTGACGGCAAAGAGTATCTGATTATGGACGAATCGGACATTATGGCCATCATCGAATCGTAAAGCAGGATAAACAATCCAGTTTTTTCGGACAGGAGAAAGGAACGTATGGCAGCCAAAAAGATAGCATACAATACGGAAGCCCGAGCGGCCATTCGCGAGGGAATTCGCAAGCTGGCCCGTGCTGTAAAGATTACGCTGGGGCCGTGCGGCCGCAACGTCATTATTGAAAAATCCTTCGGTTCTCCGACCGTAACCAAAGACGGTGTCACGGTCGCCAAAGAAATCGAACTCGAAGACGCCTATGAAAATATGGGCGCCCAGATGGTCAAGGAAGTCGCCTCCAAGACCTCCAATGTTGCCGGTGACGGAACCACCACGGCGACCATTTTGGCGGAGGCCATCTTTGAGGAGGGTTTGAAGAACATTACCGCCGGCGCCAATCCCATTCAGGTCAAGCGCGGCATTGACAAAGCCGTCGAGGCGATTGTCGAAGAGCTCAAGAAAATGTCGATTCCCATCGAGTCCAGCAAACAGATTGAGCAGGTAGCCACGTGTTCGGCCAACCATGATGCCCAGATCGGCAAGACGCTGGCTGAGGCGATGGAGAAGGTCGGCAAGGACGGTGTGATTACCGTCGAGGAAGGCCAATCGCTGGAGACAACGGTGGAACTGCTCGAGGGAATGCAGTTTGACAAGGGGTATCTGAGCCCGCACTTCATTACCAATCCGGAGGAGCGGACCTGCGTGCTCGAAAAGCCCTATATCCTGATTCATGAAAAGAAAATCAGCTCCGTTAAATCGCTGGTTCCGATTCTCGAAAAGGTGGCCAAGCAGGGTCGGCCGCTGCTGATTATCGCCGAGGATGTCGAGGGCGAGGCTCTGGCGACGCTGGTGGTCAACAAGCTGCGCGGCGTCCTGCAGGTCTGTGCGGTCAAAGCGCCCGGCTTCGGCGACCGCCGCAAGGCCATGCTTCAGGATATTGCCATCCTCACCGGCGCCACGGCTCTATTTGAGGATTTGGGCATCCAGCTGGAGAATGTCGAGCTCAGCCAGCTCGGCCAGGCCAAGCGCGTCACGGTGGACAAGGACACCACGACGATTGTCGAAGGGGCCGGCAAAACGGAGGACATCAAGGGCCGCATCGAGCAGATTAAGAAGGAAATCGAGGCCTCGACCAGCGAGTATGATATTGAAAAGCTTCAGGAGCGGCTGGCCAAGCTGGCCGGCGGCGTCGCCCAGATTAACGTTGGGGCAGCCACCGAGGCCGAGATGAAGGAAAAGAAAGCCCGCGTGGAAGATGCGCTCCATGCCTGCCGGGCGGCGGTCGAAGAAGGCATTCTGCCGGGCGGGGGGGTCGCCATGCTGCGGTGTCTGCCGGCGCTGGACAAGATTCAGTGCGTCGGCGACGAGTCGATCGGCGTCGATATTGTCCGGCGGGCGGTCTTCGCTCCGATTAAGCAGATTGCCTACAACGCCGGACTGGACGGCTCCATCGTGGCCCAGAAGGTTTTTGAGGCCAAGGACAAGAACTACGGCTATGATGCCGTCCGCAAGGAGTACGGCGATATGATTAAATTCGGCGTGATTGTCCCGACCAAGGTGGAGCGAACCGCCCTCCAGAATGGTGCGTCGATTGCGTCGCTGCTGCTGACGACGGATGCGGTTGTCAGCGAGATACCCGAAAAGAAAGAAACCCATTCGCACGGCGGCGGATATTAATTCCGGTCAATCGGCGGGCCCCCTCTTTCGGGGCCCGCTTTTTTAGGAACTCCAGCCATGTTTCGGTTTTTCTTTCTGAGAGAGCCATTTCGTCAGGCCGGGCGGTCGCTGGCGGTCGGGGCTTTTCTGACCGGGCTGTTTCTCATCGGTTTCGGTCTGCTGGTATTTATTCTGCGGGATTTGTTTGCGTTTCTGGCGGCAGCGGTCTTCTTTGCGGCCGGCCTTTCGGCTATCAGCTATGCCGCCCGGGTGTATTGGCTGACCCGGCACATGGACCGGGAGCAAAAGGCCTATCGCGAAAACGTTGAAATCCATTTCCCTGACCTCGGGCAGTAATTATCCGCTTTTTTCATCCTTTTCAAATTTGTTTGCTCCCCAGCTGCTTTTTTTATGCCTTCCTTTATTTGCTTTCCGGCCTGCTAAAATCTCCTGCAGAAAAAACAGCCAATGCACAAACCCGGCAAAAAAACGACTCTGCCCGCCAACAACGGATGACCGGTAACTGACCCCTGACGACGGAGTCCGGCTCAAAACCCGTAAAATCTGCGTAATCCGTAGTTCTATAATCTTTCTTTGTGCAATCCATCGTGTTAAAGAATTTGTGAAACCGGCTGCGAAAACTGCGGGTCTCTGCATCCCCATTGGTCCAAAAGGAACTTGCCGAAATCTCCGAAATTGTGTTAAACTTGCCGTCTTTCTTAGCCGTAAAAGCTAAAAGGGTACAAAATCTGTCTATGCTGTACGGAAAGGTAATGGTATGAAAAGAGGACGCGTCGGATTCTTTTTTGTTTTTATTCCCGGAATCGCTTTGATTCTCGGCTGCAACGAAAGCATAGCCGGCCAGGCCGATGCGGGCAAGACCCCCATAAAACAGCAAACGCCTGCCGCAGCGCCCGGTCCAGGCCCGTCTCCCGCCGCACCAGCCAAACCCGCCGAAACCACAGAACCCAAAAAGGAAGAAAAGAAATCCATCGACGGTCCCAAAATCCTCGTCACTAAAGAATTCCATGACTTCGGGGAAATCGGACCGGGAACGTATCACAGCTGCACGTTCACTTTTAAGAACATCGGAAACAAAACATTAAAGATTGATCATATCCAGAGTACATGCGGATGCAGCGTCCCCCAACTGGACAAGAAAGATTATGAACCTGGCGAGTCCGGAACGGTGGATGTAAGATTTCATGCCCCAACCACAAGCGAGGAAACCAAAAAACAGCTGTATATTATCAGCAATGACCCTTCCAACCCGCGTGCCCAATTGGAGGTCCGCGCGGTCGTGCAGGTAAAGGTCCAGACCGAACCGACGGAAGTCTCCCTGATGCTCAATAAGCCCAATGCCGGTCTGGGACCGATCAAAATTAAAAGTACGGACGGCAAACCCTTCCGCATCACCAAATTCACCTCGCAGGCGGATGCCTTTACCTGTGTGTTTGACCCAAATGCCGCTGCAACAGAGTTTACTCTGACTCCCCAGGTAAATCTGGATACATTGTCCAAAAACCCAACCGGTGTAATGACCTTCGAGGTGGACCACCCGCAGGGCGGCATCCAGATGGTCCGATATAATGCCCTTCCGCGATATGAAATCAACCGGCCCCGGATTATCCTCCAGAACGTCAAGCCCGGCCAGAAAGAGCAAAAAGAGGTCGTCATTACCAGCCATTACGGAGAATCACTGAAGATTTCGAGCTCCACATCCCGCGCCGGCTTAATGAAAATTGTCAAGCAGGAAGTCAAAGACAACACGCTGACCTTGACGATAGAAATCACAGCGCCGGAAAAAGAAGCGGCCAATCGCCGGTATTTTTCCGATGAACTGATGATTCGATTCGACAATTCCGCGGAAGCGGAAGTCCGAATCAGCGGCTGGTTTGCGAATTAAAGACCTTTTTTGGCCTGCATCCTTCACAAGAGGCGGCACAGTCCCACAATGGGAACCGCCGGCAGGGTTGTTTGTCTAACACAGCAGGACACGAAAACAGGACTATCATTTTAGGCAGGAAAAAGACGGCCAACTATGCTCAAAGCACTTCGAATCGCCAGCGTTGCGGCTGTGATAGGGGCTGTCGTCGTTTTGGCAGCGGTAGCCGTACTCGGCTTTCGCGGCGATCCGGAAATCGAGGCCTTTTTGGCCCAGGAAGGGGTGGTTGAGCAGTTCCGCAAAAGAAGTCAGACCGCCCCAGCCGTCAAACCCGATGCCGTCTCCCCGCTGGAGCAGGCCGCCAAGGCCTTTGCCCTTCGGATAGACCCGCCTCCGCCTCCTCCGCCGCCCAAGCCGGTCGAACCGCCCAAACCGCCGGAGGTCAAACCGCCGGTCGTTCAGCCGCCCAGACCGCCGGAAAACAGGCAGCCGACCCTAACGGCTAAGTTTACCCTGATTGCCACGGCTCGCTATCCGGACCACCCAGAAAAATCGATGGCTCTGCTCCAGAATGTCCAGAATGAATACAAATGGTATCGACAGGGCGACCAGGTCGGCCATCTGGTCATTCACGAAATCAAAGACGGCTCAATTGTGCTCTATCAGGGCGATAAGTTTAATTCCGAACTTTTTATGCCGGCACCACCGCCGACAATATCCCTGCTGAAGTCCGAGAGGGCACTTGCTTCCGCGGCTCCGAGAGGGCCTTCCTCCGTGTCTGCTCCCAGCATCGCTCCGGAATCGAACGAAGAGATGCAGGCCGACACCCTCGGGCAATCCGCCGACGGACAGCCCGGCACCGCCGCGTCTCGGCCTCCTCGGCCCCAGCCGGTTTCCTCCTCGCCGCGGATTACAACAACCGTCCAGACCCCAGAGGAATTGTCCGCGATCGTGTTGAGTCCAAAAGAGCAGATTCGCTCCATCGAAGAAAACATAGCTGCTATCGAAAATATTATGAGACAGACCGCCACCCAAGAGGGACAATCAGAAGAAGAACGGCAGGCCGAACAGCAGGTCTGGCAGGAATTTCTGAAAGTGCTGGCCAAAGAAAAAGAAACGCTGCTTCAGGCCGCCTCAGACGGTGAGCCGTCCGCAGAGAAAAAAACCGAGTCTTCCCCGGCAAAAGAGGCGGATGCATCCCAGAAAACCCAATAATCTGTGGAATGAACCCCTTTTTTGTCCGATAGATTTTCAACGAACATTTTTCCCGTCTTTTCAGGGAACCAGTTCACAAGCCGATGGTCTGAATAAGAGAGAGATTTTTTGTCGGCAGAAACGGCCGGAAAAGTAGCAGGCAAAGACGTTTATAACCGATAAATAAAGGATAGTTTTGGAAAGGCGTCGCCAAGAGCGTACGGCCTTTCCGTGGAGTATTTTACGGCAACAGATTGGAGTAGGATATGCACTCGAACGGACACGGCTGCCCGCGGAATCGAAGAAAAATGCGAGTGTTGTTCAGTTTCTTAGCTGTCTGGTTTGTCCTGTACGAACCGGCCCATTCGGCAACGAGAACTTCGGGGCCGAGTGCAGAGCGCAGCCGTCTGTATCGATTGAACCATCGCGCGGCGGAGGAAATGAAGGCCGTCCTGCTCCATCTGGGCATCGGACGCCGGGTGGATTCGCTTTCGGAAAAGATTCTGATTGTCACCAGCAGTCAGCCGGAAGATTTGATTCGGGCCTCCAGCGTCCTTCAAATGCTCGACCAGCCGACCGTGCGGGGGCTCAAGCAATGGCAACCGTCGGGGGTCGGATTGCCCGGTACGGAATACCTGTTTGGAGAACTGAAACTCTCGGAGCTTCAGGGAGGCACACTTCTGGACCCACCGCCGGGCAATACGGACAACGCCCTGCTTCTGGATGAACATCAGGGAGGTCTGATCGCCATCGGAAATGAGGCGATGCTCAATCGTCTGGATCAGATTATCAGCCAGTGGACAGCCAAGCGGCAGCCGAAACCCTCGGCGGCGCCGGCGGAACCGTCGCCCGCTCCTTCGGCTCAGCCGCAGTCGGTCCAGGCGTCCGAGCCGGAAAAAGAACCCAATCTGCCTGCGGTCGAGATGACCGCCGCGGCTCTTCCGGATATTCCTGCAGAACCGTCCGCCCCGACGGACCGACCTGCAGAAACCCCGGAGCCGGAACTGTCCGCTCAGCCGCAGGGTGATGACTTCTTCAGCCAGGAACTGATGAAGGCGCTGGCGGCGGCTCAGGAAAAAGCCGAACAGCTCCAAAAGGAAATTGAAATCGAAAAACATGCTGCAGAGGAGGAAGACGATGTGGCCCTCCTGGAGGTGATCGAATCGCTGCGGCGCCGGGCGACAGGAGAAGAAGCCGCCGCCGCCAAGTCCTCCCCCCCAAAAGACCAGACACCGCCGGCTGCCGAATCAAACGCGGAACCCATTCCGAGCTCTCTGCTGGCCCGTCTGGAGAAGCAGCTGGCCCAACAGGAACAGCAGATTGCCGAGCTGAAGGCGCTGCTGACCGAGCGAACCGCCGCCAAAGAAGTCCGTACGGCCCCAAGTCTTCCCGAACCGGTTATCCCGGAAGGGGAGAAGGAGTTGGAGCTGACAATCACCCTGCCGGAAAAGGTGGAAATCACGCAGCTGATTGAGCTGGTCGGCAAGCAGCTGGGGCTGAACTATATGTATGATCCGACGCAGGTGCGCGGGGATGTGACCCTGAAGATTCACGACGGAAAAATCAAAGTCAAAGACACCTACGCTCTGCTCGAGTCTGTAATGCGGTTCCGCGGTTTTGTGATGACGCGCCGCGGCAATCTGGTCACAATTGTGCCGGCCGGCCAGATTCGTCAGGCCGATCCGGCCATTGTATCGCCGGAAGAACCGATCGCCCCAGGGGATGTGATTGTCAGCAGAGTCTTTCCGCTCAAGCATATTTCACCGGCGACGGCCCAGAAGATGCTCACAGACCTGCAGCTGGGAACCTCCTTCGTGCCGGTCAATGAAACCAATACGCTGATTGTAACGGATTATTCCTATCGAATGGACCGCATCAATCAGGTGATTTCCCTGGTGGACGTGGCGGGAGAACCGAAGCGGTTTGCCTTTCGGCAGCTGCAGTACACCTCTGCGGCGGATATCCTGAACAAACTTCGGACGCTGACGGCCCAAATGAGCGGGATTTCCGTCGTGTCATCCGTCAGCACGGAGGATGCTGCCCGCGCGCAGGCCCCCGTGGTGCAGCGGGATGCACAGGGCCGGGTCATCGCACCCCGTCCGCAGGCGACCCCGGCACCGGCTCCGGCGCCCTCGGCTCCCGCTCAAGAGACGGTCTTTCTGGACACAGACGAGCGAACCAACCGAATTCTGATGATCGGCTACCAGACCCAGATCAACACCATTCAGGAGCTGATCAATACGCTGGATATTCCCAAATACTACCTGCGGTACATCAAAGAGTACCCGATTCGGTATGTCGAAGCCACAGAGGTCATTGCAGCCCTGAACGAGCTGGGGCTGGCCAGCGTGAGCGTCAGCGGCCAGACAACCGCTCGGCAGACGGCGGCCGCCCGAACTCAGGCGGTGCGTGCCGTTCAGCCCGGCCAGCCCGGTCAGGTGGTTCAGCCGGGTGTCATTCAGCCGATGCAGACTGCTCCGGCCGTCGGCGAAGACCAGCCCTATATCTCCGTGCGGCCCAACACCAATTCGCTGCTGGTGAACGCCACCAAAGATCAGCACGAGGCCATCGAACTGGTGATCGCCCATGTGGATGTCAAGCAGAAGGACCAGCGGACGATTCAGGAATACGAGATTCAGAATGTCGATGCCCTGTCCGTCGTCAAGACGCTGGAGGATTTGGGGATTATTGCGCCGGGCAAGAGTGAGCAAACTCAAAGCCAGGGCCGCAGTGCCGCCGGTACACGCCAAACCGCCGGACAGATGATGCAGCCCGGCCAGCCGGAGATGCCGATGCCCTTGGCCCTGCCGACCATCGAAGGCGAAACCGTAACGGAGCTGACGGCGGCTCAGCCGCAGATTGCGGTTCTCGAATCAACCAACTCGCTGCTGGTGCACGCCACACCGCGCCAACACGAGGCCATCTCGCTGGTCATCGCCCACGTGGACCGCACGCTCGAGCGGATTTCCACCCCCTATGTAGTCTATCCGCTGGAAAATCAGGACCCGGAGGAGCTGGCGGAGGTGCTCAATGAACTGATTCAGGAAACCATGCAGCAGGCCCAAAAGTCCTCGCCGGACGCCAAGATTCAGACCGCTCCGACCCCAACGATGACTTCTCTGCCGACCAAAGAAGAAGAACGCATCCGCATTATCGCAGACCCAAAAACCTATTCGCTGATTGTCTACGCCAACAAAAAAAATCAGCAGTGGATCGGCGATCTCATTCGCGAACTGGACCAGTACCGACCGCAGGTTCTGCTGGACTGCACGCTGGTGGAGATTACCAAAGACGATTCCTTCAAATATGAACTGGAGATTATCTCCAAGACCTACGATGACCTGGCTTTGAGAGCGGGCCCCTCTTCTATAACCACCATCGGCGGCAATTTCAGTGCTGACCGTTATGCTCATGGAAGTTCAACAAGCGGTTCTTTCCTGGGCTTTTACAACAGCGATATGATTCAGGCCCTTCTGGATACTGTACAGACCAAAAAATACGGCCGCATCATGGCCAAGCCCAAAATTCTGGTTAACGATAATCAGGAAGGAGAAATCAAATCGTCCACTACGACGGCGGTGCCGCAGGAAAAAACCAACGTTCAGCTGCCGGCCACCGGAGGCACACCGGTCACAACCACAGATGTGACCTTCACAGATTATACAGCCGGCGTCACCCTGAAAATCAAACCGCACATCAGCAAAGGCGATATGCTGCGGCTGGAGATTACACTGAACCGCACCGACTTTACGACGCGTCAGGATGTTCAGCTTCCCAGCGGGAAAGTGCCGGTTCCTCCGGACCGCCTTTCTACGGACATCACAACGGTTTCGACGGTGCCGGACGGCTCCACAATTATCCTGGGCGGACTGGAAACCATCAACCAGTCCAAAACACACAGCAAAGTGCCGCTGATCGGCGATCTGCCGCTGGTCGGCGGTCTGTTCCGAGGCGTCGACAATACCGACAAAGAAGGCAAACTGTATATCTTTGTGAAAGCCAATATCATTCGTCCCGGCGACCGCGGCGGGATGGACGATATGCGCCGGCTTTCCGGACGGAACCGGCGGGCGTTTGAAGAAGAAGAACGGCGCTTCCAGCGAACGGAAGACTGGCCGGGCATCAAACCCAAGCCGATGAGACCGGACCAGGTGCTTGAAGAGGACGAAGTGACAACCAGCGAGGAAGAACATTTGTATTAAACCGGCAGGGAAAGACCGGGTCCGGAGAACAAGAACGGATTCCCGCCTTCCTTCTTCGCTGAAGCTTCGGAGGACAGGTCGCGGGAAGGACAGCCGGATGTGCACACAGTCCATGCAGCCGGAATAACGAAGGCAGGAAGAAAAATCACCGGCTGCAAGAAGAAATGAAATAAAAACATGAAAGATCTGCTGATCGAGACGGCCCGACGGACCGGGATTATCAAGCCGGAGGCACTGGAACAGTACCTGGCCGAGCACGCGGACGATGCGCGCCGCATCGATGAGATTCTTCTGTCGGCGCCGCAGTTTACGGAAGAATCGGTCCTGCGGCTTCTGGCCGAGACGCTCGGGCTGGAGTATGTGGAGGAAATCGACGCCTCGACCGTGCCGGCGGCGTTTATCGAGGCAGTGCCGGCGCCGTACGCCCAGCATCACTACCTGATCGGCTTTTACCGAAACAGTCAGGAGGATGTGATTACCATCGCCGTGGCCAATCCGATGAACCCATTGGTAGTGGACAACATCGCCCGCAAACTGCACAAGCCCGCCGAGATGGCGGTCAGCTCCCGGGCGGCCATCACGGCGGCCATCGATGTGGCCTATGAACAGAAAAACACGGTCATCGAAGAGGTGGCCGAGGAACTGGACTCGCAGAACCTGGATCAGCTGGTCGATGAGGCCCAAAGCAGCGACGACCTGCTGGATGTGGTGAACCGTCCGCCGGTCATCCGGCTGGTCAACGACATCCTCTTCCGGGCCCTTCAGATGCGGGCCAGCGACATCCACGTTCATCCCTACGAGAACAAGATCCAGATTCGCTACCGCATCGACGGCATCCTGTACGATACGCTCACGCTCAACCGGAATGTGCTCTCGCTGGTGATCTCGCGCATCAAGGTGATGGCCGGAATGGACATCGCCGAGCGGCGAATGCCGCAGGACGGACGCACGAGCGTGCGCATCGGCCAGCGGGAAATCGATCTGCGCGTCAGCACGGTGCCGACCAGCTACGGCGAGCGGGCGGTCCTGCGAATCCTCGACAAGAGCACGGGGCTGCTGACGCTGGAGGAGTTGGGGCTCTGGAAAGAGGATAAAGAGGCCTTCGACCGGATGATTACCCGCACGCACGGCGTGATTTTTGTAACCGGACCGACCGGCAGCGGCAAAAGTACCACGCTGTATGCGTGCCTGAACCGCATCAACGCCGTCGAGAAAAACGTGATGACCGTCGAGGACCCGATTGAATACCAGTTGGAGGGCATCAGCCAGATGCAGGTGTCCGCCAAAAAGGGAATGACCTTCGTGAACGCCCTGCGGCACATCCTGCGCCAGGACCCGGATGTGATTATGGTCGGCGAGGTGCGCGACCGGGAGACGGCCGCGATGGCGATTCAGTCCTCGCTGACGGGGCACCTGGTGTTCAGCACGCTGCACACCAATGACGCCGCCGGCGCGGTCAGCCGGCTGCTGGATTTCGGCGTCGAGCCCTATCTGGTCAGCTCGTCCCTGATTTGCGTGCTGGCCCAGCGTCTGGTGCGAAAGATTTGTCCGGACTGCAAAACCATCTATCACCCGAACGCGCAGGAGCAGCGCGAGCTGGGCCTGACAGGCATGCCCACCGGTGATTTCTTCTATACCGGCCGCGGCTGCAGCAAGTGCTTCGAGACGGGCTATCGCGGGCGAACAGGGATTTATGAACTGATGATTGTCAACGATGAGATTCGGGAAATGATTTACCGATGCGAGACGGCCGGAGCGATTAAGAAAAAGGCCCTCGAGTACGGAATGAAAACGCTGCGGATGGACGGGGCCCGCAAGGTGCTGGCGGGCATTACCACCATCGCCGAAGTCCTGCGGGTCACCCAGTCCGACAGCATGTAAGAAAATAAAAAACCACGGATTACACAGATTTCACGGTTGCAATTTAAAAAATCCGTGAAATGCGTGGTTCCATAAGAATATCAGGACAGTCCAGTGCCGAGATTCAGTTACACAGCAATCGGGAGCAGTCAGAAGACGGAAAAAGGCGTGATTTCCGCTGAGAGCGCCTTTGCCGCCCGCAAGATGCTGCGCAGCAAGGGCCTGCACCCGACGGAGGTTTCGCAGATTACGGCCGAAACAGCCGGACGGTCGTTTCACTCCGTTTTCGGCAATAAGAAAAAGACCGTGGCGGCGTTTACGAAAGAACTGGCGACGATGCTGCGGGCGGGCATCAAACTGACCGATGCGCTGTCCGTGCTGATTCAGCAGATTCCGGATCCGCAATTAAAGAACGCCATCACGGACGTGCGTGACCGCGTGGTGACGGGGGAGTCCTTTGCCGAGGCACTGAGCGAATACGAGGCGTACTTTGACCTGATTTATGTGAGCATGATGCGGGTCGGCGAGGTCACCGGCACGCTCGAAGACAGCTTAACCACCATGTCCAACATGCTCGAAAAACAGCGGCAGCTGGAAGAAAAGATGACCACGGCGATGATGTATCCGGCCATTCTGCTGACCCTGTGCGTGGTGGTGGTGCTGGTGATTATGATTTTCTTCCTGCCGCTGATTACCAACGAGCTGATCAAAGTCGGCCAGACGCTGCCGCTGACAACGCGGGCCCTGATGAAAACCTCCGACCTGCTGACCAGCGCCTGGGCCTTTGTGATATTGGGGATTTTGTTCGGGCTGGGCTGGCTGTATAAGCGGGCTGTGCGGACAGAGCGGGGGGCGGCGCTGCGTGACCGCATCCTGCTGGCCCTGCCGGGCTTCGGCCCCTTGCTCAAACAGCGGATTGTCTCCCGCTTCGCCTCCACGCTGGCCACACTGCTGAGCTCCGGGATGTCAATGGCCGAATCGCTGCGGGTCGTCGCCCAGGTGACGGGCAACGCCGTTATGGCCGAGGCCGTCCGCCAGGCCCGCGAGCGGATCCTGTCCGGCTCCGACATCGCGACCCCGCTGCGGGACAGCGGCGTCATCAGCCCGTCGATTGCTCATATGATTACCGTCGGCGAAAAAAGCGGCGAGCTCGAACAGATGCTTCGGATGATCAGCCAGAATCTGGAGGCCGAATCCGACCTGGTGATTGAGCGGCTCAGCAAATTCGTCGAGCCCCTGATTATCATTCTGATGGCCGGACTGATCGGACTAATTGCCTATGCGACTATGGTTCCGATTATCAAATTTTCCGTTACACAGTTTTAAGTCCAACGGAGGCAGCTATGAAACACACAAACAGACGAACCAAAGGATTTACCCTGGTGGAAATCATGGCGGTGGTGCTGATTCTGGCCCTGCTGATGGGTATTGCCGCCAAGAACTTTATCGGAATGACCGACAAAGCCCGCGTGACAACCACCAAGGCCACGCTCAAGCAGCTGCATCAGGCCGTCAACATGTTCAAACTGGACACCGGCCGCTATCCCACGGAAGAAGAAGGCCTGCGGGCTCTGATTGAGCCGCCGTCGGACGTCACCGGCTGGACCGGGTATCTGGAAACCACGGATGTCCCCAAAGACGCCTGGAAAAATGACCTGGTGTACATCCTCAATCCGGAAAGCGGCAAGCCCTTTGTCATCATCAGCTACGGAGCCGACGGCAAAGAAGGCGGCGAAGAATATGATGCGGACCTGTACAGTACCGATGTGGATTAGCCGCCGCGGGTACGTTCTGCTGGAGGTGCTGATTGTGGTCGGACTGATGGCGCTTCTGCTGTCGCTGGGGGTCATCAGCTACAGCAGCCTGTGGGGAAACCGTCAGTTCCAGCAGCAGGCCCAGGAACTGGTCAACCTGTTTCAAATGGCCCAGGAAGCCGCCGCCCAAAGCGACCGCCGCTATGCGGTAGTCCTGGATTTTGTTGAGCGAAAATATGTCCTTCGGCAGTTTGCCACATTGGATCTGCAATCCATACCGGATGACGAGGCGATTATCCATACCGGCTATTTTACAGACCGGTTTCAGTTAGACTATGTCCTGTATGATGATTTGGAAGATACACGCGAAAAAGAAAACGTCACAGAGGCCCGCTTTTACGCAGGCCGTTCCGGCTGGCAGTACGGAGGCAAGGTGGTTGTCCGCGACGGAGAGGGCAACCCCTGGAGTATCCTTATCTCGAGGATGGTCCAGCCGGTCCGACTGGCGGAAGGCGATGTGCCCATCCTGCTGCCTGTGAAACCCGATGAGATGTCATTTTAAACAACTTGTTTGTCCGAAAGGATTTACGCTTGTGGAAGTCGCGGCAGCCCTGGCGATTCTGGTCGGTCTTTTGACCTCTGCACTGGTGGTGATGACGCAGGCCGTCGGGGCTTCCATGGAAATCCTCCAGCGCCGCAAGGCCTTCGAGGCCGCCCGGGAAAATCTCGAATCCTTGCTGACCGTATCAACCGTCATCGACCTGACAGAAACCGGCTACAGCGAGCGCTATCCGGAAATCCGCTGGGAAGTAAGGGTGGAGCCCTTTTACGAACCCATCAGCAACCGAATGTGGGTTCGGGCCGTCAGCACCGCTTTTTACCGAGACCGCGACGACCGGGAACAGGCTGTTGAACTGGAACACTGGCTGACCGGTCTGTCCGCCGAACAGGTCAAACAAATTCTCGCCCAGCAGGAGCTGGAACAGAAAATCCTGGATGAACTGCACGGTGAGGAAGAAAAGACCCTTGAGGAGATGGTCAAGGTCTGCCTGCAGCAGGCCGGACTGGATACCGCCGGCTATGACAATCTTGTTCAGCGGCAGCGGCGGCAGAAAGCCGCCTATCTGATTGAGCGCGGTCTGGGGGAACAATACGACCACTGGGTCGAAATGCTCGAAAACGAAAAGTCGGCTTTTCTCCAAAAGATCGGCGTGGATTTCGACCAGCTCAACGAGTGCATCCGCTACCTGCGTGCCAATCCGGAGCTGCTGCCCAGCCGCGGCGGCCCTCTGTCAGACACGGCGCAGCCGACCCGACCGGATGGGCCCAAGCCCCAGCCCGACAGCAAACCCGACTCGATGCCGGAAAAACCGGATACACCCGCAGACAAAAAAACACAGGAGCCCTCTGCGTCTGCGGAAGAACCGGATTGTCCATTCGACTGCAGCCAAATTGACCCGTCCCTGAAATCCTTGATTTGTCAATTGACCGGATGCTGCTGCAACTGACGACGATGCAATGCCTAAACAGACAACCTGTTCGCCCCGGCGGATTTTCGCTGGTGGAGATGCTGGTGGTGGTTGCCCTGGCGGCGATGATTCTCATCGGCGCCCTGGGGGTTTATCAGCGCCTGCGGGCCGATGCCTCTGTCCTGAATGACAGACTGGACGAACGCCGTCTGGCGGAGGAAGTCCTTCAGCGGATTGCCGAAGACATCGACCGCATCGCCGCTCCCGGCTTCGATGCGTCGGTCCAGATCCGCAACAAGATCGACAACGGGTTCGCCTCGGCCCAGCTGACCCTCGAATCGAAGTTCTACACCGGCCAGCCCCCCCAGCCGCGCATCTTTGAGCGGGTCATCTGGCAGACCGCCTATGACATGGCGGAAGGCGGACTGATTCTCTATCGAATGCATACCGGGCTGACCGTTGAGGACAAGGTCCTCGAAGAAAACAAAACATCGGCGGAGCGAAATCTTTTTATCCCGACGGCGTCGGGACTGACCTTTTTTAAGGTGGAAGCCGTTCAGGAGCAGCAGACCGCCGCCGCCTGGACGACCCCTGACCTGCCGAAAGGGATTCGGATTTCCGTTTCCTTCGCCCCGCTGGAGGAAGGCCCTGACGGCCGCTGGTACGTCCCGGAAGAAAAAATCCTTCAGCGAACCGTCGCCGTCAACCGCCTTCGCCCGATCGCATACCGCTTTCGTCCGAAGGTTCTGGATGTCAATGATTTCCTGCCGCCGGAAGAATCCGCTGTTCAGGAGCCGAATCAGAGTCCGACAAGACCAAACAATACCCGGAAATGAAGCCGCATCCAAATCCATCCTGGTCAATCGAAAAGCCGCGCCGGCGGGGCCTGGTTCTGGCGGTGGTGCTGATGATTCTGGTTGCCCTGACGGCCCTGGCCGCTGCCTTGAGTCTGTCCGTTAAACAGACCCAAAGGCGCGTGAACTACATGATTGACTATCAGCGGGCCCGATACGCCTGTGATTCGGCCCTGAAATACATCCTCTCGGTCCTGCCCGAGCAGCAGTACCGCGTCATCTCCCGCGAAGGGCTGCCGGATTTCTCCGACCTGTTCTGGCTGTCGGAAGAAGACTATGCCGCCTATCTTCAGGCCTGGCTGGATATCGCAGAGGACGACAAAATCCAGCAGGTAATGGACTTGTCCGGCCTAACCGAAGAGGAGGAGCCGGCGCCGCAGCCGGAACTGTCGCTGGCGGAGGTTCTGGCCGCCTTTGTTCGACGAATGACGGACCCTAATGCCGCCTCCGAGCTGCCCTCTGAAGAGCCGGAACCCATCGACCCGCTCAAGCTGGTTGTGCCGGGGCCGTACGGCCAGCCCTGGCCGCTGGTGTCCAAACCGATAGAACTGAACTTCGGCGAAGCCGTCGTCACCATCGAAATTGAAGACGAAAACGCCAAGATGCCGCTGGGGTGGGCTGCTTCCGGCAATAAGGCCGCCAAAGCAGCCCTGACGACATTCTGTGAGTGGATGTCGATGAAACCGGACGAAATCGAAGAGCTTCACAAGCAGTGTGCCCGGATTCAGGAGCAGAAAACCTTCGTGATTGACCCGCAGCCGATTCTGATAAAAGTCCGCACGGCCGCCGCCGCTCAGCAGGCGGCCCAGCAGGCCCCTCAGCCGGCCGGCACCACGTTCCGCACCACCCGCCGCCTGCCCGGACAGACCCCGGAACAGATTGCACCGCCGCAGACCCAGCTGGCCGCCCAAAGCAGCGATATCCTCCGGCCGGCCATTGCACACGCCGCCGACTTCGGCAAACTCTTCCACAGCTCGCTGCTGGATCTGGAAGGGCTGGCCCGCAGCCGCATTGACACCGGAAAACGAAATGAATCGCCCCTGAAATACCTGGCCCTGTGGGGGTCCCAGGAAGTCAACATCAATACAGCCCCCCGGCAGGTTCTGGAGGCGGCATTTATGATGGCTGCAGAGAAACCGGAGGAGCTGGCAAAGGCTGTCATTGAACAGCGCCAGAGCAAACCGTTCAGCACCCTTCGAGAACTGGAAGAGCTGGTTCCGGAGGAAACTTCGAATTTACGCTCTGCGGCTCCGTATTTGACAACCCAAAGCGTTTTTTTTCAAATTCGGATTATCAGCCGCTGCGGAAACGCCCGCTGTGCTGCTGTGGCAACCGTATTTAAAGACCAAAAGCAAGTGGAAACCCTGGCTGTTCTCTACAGCCGTTAAGACCGCAGGAGAACGGATGTGGAACCGAAACTGGTTATAGGCATCTGCGTAGCCCGGCAGGAAGCCGATGTTGTGGTGATGGACCTGAGCAAATCGGAACCGGCGGCGGCGGACCGCTTTCGCATCTGCCCGGAGGCGGACCCATCCGGGGCTCTGTCCCTGGGGACGGCGATAGGGCGGGCCGTCCGTGCCAGGAATCTGGTGTACGAGGAAGCGGTTGTCTCGCTTCAAAGTGATTTTTACGCCCAGTATCCGCTTCGCTCCGCTTTCGGCGAACCGCGACAGATTGATGCGACTATTAAATATGACGCAGAAGAGGCCTCCGCCACCGACGCCGCCTCGCTGGCGGTGACATATGAAATTGTCCGGGTGCGGCCGGACGGGTCGGATGTGATGGTCTATGCCGCCGACCGCCAGACGCTCACTGACCTTCTCCTGGACATGCAGGGAGAGGGGCTGGATCCGGTGATGATCGAACCGGAAGCCGTCTCTCTCGCACGGGCCCTTGAGCAGGTCTCCCCGTCGTTTCGGGAAACAAACGGTTTGCTCGTCTGGCTGTGCGGCGGACAATGCCTTCTGCTGAAAAACACCAACAAGGGAAAGGCCGCCTACTTCCGGCGGGTTCTGCTGCCCGGAAAAGAGGACCGAACAGAACCGCTGGCCCGACAGATTCAGTTAACTTTGGCCGGATGGACCTGCAGCGAGCCGATTGACAGCGTCGTTCTCACCGGACAGCTTGAACAAATCCGGCCGGAAGTTCTCTCACAGAGACTGTCGTATCCGGTCCGGACGGAAGAGCTTCACTGGCCGTTCGGACAGACCGCCGAACCGACCCTGACGGCGGCCGCCTGGGGAGCCGCCCTGTCCAGTCTTCATCGGGCCCGACGGGCGGATTTTCGGCGCGATTTTCTGCCGTACCAGGGCCGCCGCAAAATGCTGCAGAAATCTCTCCGGATGCTGAGTATTTCCCTGACAATCATGTCTGCGGCGGTCGGACTGTACTTCCAGACGAAGTCGCTGCGGCTCCAGAACTACATCGACCGGCTGGAGGACAAAATCACCGCCGAATACAAGGGCTGCATGTACGGCCAGAAGCCGCCGCCCAACCAGCCGATTCTGACGCGCCTTCGCAGTGTGCTCCGGCAGGTTCGCCAGCGGCAGGAAGGCTTCGCCGGCGGCGATGAAGGCTCCGTCCCGGCCCGACTGACCTTTCTGATAGAGGCCTTGAACAAAACGCCCGTCTCGGTGGACCTGCAGATTCAGCAGATTTCCATCACAGAGCGCACCATCCGCCTCATCGGCGATACCGACGGACGGCGAAGCACGCTCCAGCTCCTGGACGAGTTCAAGAAGCATCCGAAACTGGATGTGGAAAGCAACCAGATTTCCCCGGCTCCGCCGCGGGATAAGTTTGAGATTGTCCTTCAGACCAAAAAGGAAGGAGGTGCCGGATGAAAAAGGATTTCTGGAAACAGCCTGATTTCTTCTTTCTTCTGCTGCCGGTGCTGGCGGCTCTGTGGGCTCTGCTGAGCGGTCTGGTTTTTTATCCGCGCCACGGAAAGGCCTTCAGCGACAAAAAGACCCAGTACGCTGAAGCCGCGGCCCTGATTGAGCAGATTCTGCAGCTGGAACCGGCCCGGATTCACTATCAGGGACAAACCGGTCAGTCCGGCGATTTTGACTACACTGTCGAGGTGGACCGCTTTGCCAAGGAACTGGGGATCGGTTCCGGCAGCTATACGCTGAACGTGCGGCAGGCCCTCAAACAAAAAGGGAAAACGCGCCGAAGCGCTGACTTGTCGTTTAAATCCGTAAAGATTGAAACGGCAGCCGGTTTCCTTTCGGGGATGCTGGCCCGCTGGCCGGATTTGCAGTGTGAACAGATCGCACTCGATAAAACCGGCACCGGCAAAAACGAATGGAATGTCAAGATGCGGCTGGTTTACATTTACTGACCGTCAGCGGCCCAGCATAATCTGCAGGCACAGGTCGTTTAATTCATCCAGCTGCCTTTGAAGCTCATCCGGCTGCACTGTTCCGCCCGCCAGGGCTTTCTGGAGCCGGCCGGCCTTGTCCGCCAGACCGGACCGACGGAACCGTTGCCCCAGTTCCACCAGACGCCCGGCATACTCTGCCAGCGTTTCATAATCGCTGCGGGCATAGCATTCCCGAATCTGCTCCGTCAAAACCGGCAGCGCTTCATACAAATCCTCCGTTCCGCCGGTTTCCGAAGCGGCCGGCTCTTCGGAAACCGATAAGGCCGCCTGAATGGACAGAAACGACCGAAGGGTTTCATACAGCTGGCCGCGGGAGACGGGTTCAACCAGCACGGCATTGCAGCCGGCAATCTTAAATTGTTCAGCGGTCTTGGACGACGAATCGCCGGTAATAATCACGATCGGAAGATGTTCATCGGCGTTGCGGAGCCGGGCTGCCGCCTTGCGGGCTTCCTGAACCTTTTGCAGGGCAATCAGCACCAGATTGAACGGTTTCTGTTTGTGCTCTTCGAGCGCCTCGCGAAGGCTCTGAACCACGCACACATCCAGACCGGCCCGGCGCAGCAGCAGCGAAGCGTGAACGGGATTCGGCGGGTCGCTGTCCAGCAGAAGGATGCGTCCGATACACCCGATGTGCCGGTCATCCTCCTGCGGTACGGCAGCCGGGGCCGACGGGTCCGCTGCCGACGTGCTCTGAACCGGCTCCACAAAGCACGGCAGGATCAAAGAAAAGGTGCTTCCCTTTCCCGGCTGGCTGGCCAGCTCCACATGGCCGCCCAGCAGCCCCATCAGTCGGCGCGTAATGGCCAGCCCCAGACCGGTCCCGCCGTATTTGCGGCAAATCGAGGAATCCGCCTGCGTGAACGATTCAAAAATCAAAGACTGCCTGGCCGGTTCGATACCGATTCCGGTATCCTGCACGTCAAACCGAATCCGTTTTTGACCGGCCGCCGTTTCCGGATAAACTCGAACAGCGATAAACCCCTTTTCCGTGAATTTGACGGCATTGCCGATCAGATTCAGCAGGCATTGACGCAGCCGCATTGGGTCTGTGTACATAACGCCCGGAAGGTCCGGCGCACAGTCCACCCGAAACTCCAGCCCCTTGGAGCGGGCTGTATGCTCCATCAGCTCAGCCACCTCACGCACCACCTCGGTACACGAGCAGGGCATCATTTCGATATGCAGTTTTCCGGCCTCGATTTTGGAAAAATCCAGAATCTCATTGATCAGCGTAAGCAGATTGGAAGCGGAGCGCTGAATGGTCTGAACATACTGGCGCTGTTCCTCTGTCAGCGCCTCTTCCTGCAGAATGTCGGCAAACCCGAGAATGGCATTCATCGGCGTCCGCAGCTCATGACTCATATGGGCCAGAAACTCGCTTTTGGCCCGATTGGCTGCCGCTGCCTCCTCCGCCAGAATGCGGGCGCGTTCGGCGGCAGCGCGAAGCTGCCGATTGGCCCGTTCAATTTGGCGGTTAGCCTGATGCAGTTCATCTTCGGCGGCCTTCTGCTCCGTAATATCCTGAGCAAAGACGATGACGCCGGCCACCTGACCGTTTTCATCCCAATAAGGGATGCGGTCCGCCAGAACCCAGCGGACCCGGTTGTCGGCCGTGACATATTTGCGCAGCTGCTTATACAGGGGCCGCCCGCTCAGAACCACCTGCATATCCTTTTCGAGGGCCTTCTGAGCACCGTCCGGGAACAGCTCATAATAGTTTTTCCCAACCAGTTCCTCGACGGACAGGCCGACGGATTCGGCGGCACAGCGGTTGGCCCGCAGAATCGTCCCCTGACGATCCCGGTACCAAATCATCGCCGGAACAGAATCAAAAATGGTATGAAAATCCCGCTCCAGATGCTCCAGTTTTGCCTGAAGCCGTTTCTGCTCCTCAAGCGCCTGCACCCACTTCTGGTGAGTCTCCCGCAACAGGGTCTCCGGCGGCATCGCCCCGTTCGAGGACGAGGGCGCAGACCCGGAAGAGCGCTTTTGTTCGGTTCGGTCTGTACGAAACATTTCAGACGATCCCTTTCCGCAGGCCTTTTTTCCATCAGCGGATGTGCCGGCTGTGCGGACCTTCTCAACCAGACACCTTGTCTGTCAAAGTCCGAAAAGACTGCATCCGCCGTCGGCCATGCCGAAAGAAGACATCGTCCAAAAACGGAAAGGACTTAACAACCCAAAGAAAAAAAATGCTCCCTCATGTCCGATAAAAAGATCGCCGACAATATGATGGACCGCCGGTTACGGGCTGTGCGAGGTCAACCCCTCCTGAACCGCATATTTTGTCAGACCGGCAATCGTGCGAATATTCAGTTTATGCATGATATGCTCGCGGTGAGAGTCCACCGTTTTGGGGCTGAGATTGAGAATCTGGGCAATCTGCTTGGTCGTATGTCCTTCGGCCACCAACTGAAGGATTTCCCGTTCGCGGGAGGTAAGAATTTCCCGCGTCTGCCAGTTGGGATTTGTGAGCATATTCACATAGTCTGTGAAAACCACCGAGGCAATCTTGGAACACAGGTAGGTTTTGCCCTGCATGATTGTATCGAGTCCGGTCAGAAGCTCCGAAAAAGCGGATTCCTTGAGCATATAACCGCTGGCACCGGCTCGAATCATCTTGGCAACCATCGACGCATCCGAATGGGTGGACAACGCAAGAATTTTAAGATTCGGGTTGTCCGCGAGCATTTGCTGGGTTGCATCAATCCCATTCAGATTGGGCATCCCAATGTCCATAATGACCACATCGGGCTGCAGATTCCTAACCAGTTCTACGGCCGTTCTTCCGTCTCCTGCCTGACCAACCACCTCAATATCCGAACATCTTTGCAGAAGGACACACATTCCCTCCCTGACAATCTGATGGTCATCCACCAACACGATTCGCATACTTTTCTCCCTGCCAAAAGAGCCCTTCATCACTCCTGTATTTCACCGATTCAAAAACGGATCCTTGAAAGAATTGTCCTCTTTCTGACCCTGAAAAACGATTTACTTTTGTTTGCAGAAGAAATTTGCTCTTCCGCAGCCCTGTTCAAACGAGACGCCGCATCTGCTGTCAATCGGGGCGACAGGACTTGAACCTGCGACCTCTTGACCCCCAGTCAAGCGCGCTAGCCAAACTGCGCCACGCCCCGAAAAAGTCCTATGCTTTTCTATCAGAAATCCTCATTGTATGATTCTATGCATAAAAAACAAGATTTTTGTTCAAAATTCACAAGTTTTACCGACTTTGCGGGTTTTGCGGAGGGCTTGGCTCAAAAATCATGGCGGCGGAATTGATGCAGTAACGAAGGCCCGTGGGCGAGGGACCGTCCTGGAAGACATGCCCTAGATGCCCTCCGCAGCGGCTGCAGAGGACCTCGGTTCGAATCATTCCATAGCTCCGGTCGATGCGGCAAACGACGCGTTCGGCCTTTTCAACATCATAAAACGCAGGCCAGCCGCAGTGAGAAGGGTACTTCGTTTCGGAAGAAAACAAAACCTGTCCGCAGCCGGCGCATTTGTAAAGACCTTTTTCAAAGTGATCGTTGTAAACCCCCGTATAGGGCTGTTCCGTACCTTTTTTTCTCAAAATGCAGTACTGTTCCGTGGTTAGAATCCGCCTCCATTCTGCATCCGATTTGATGACTTTCTTTGACGAATTCGAATTCTCAGAGGCTTCGTTTTGTGCGGGGTCCATTTGACTCATCGATTTGTTCCCTCCAACCCGATACGGCCCAAAAACAGTCAAACTCAGCGGGAAGCCAAACGGCAACAGGAACCCCACGACTGCTGTAGCGGCCCAGAAAAACATCGCTTTATCCAAATTTTCCGCCGAATATCCCTCTAAAACAGCTCATCCAGCCGTTCGCACGGCAGGATGTACCAAATTAAGGAGCCGCCGGGGTTTTGGCAGGAGCAGGGGCGGAAGACGGGGTTTGTCTTTGAGCAGGCTGGGGAACTTGTATGACTACACCCATCTTGCCGAGATGCTCAGCCACATCCGGCTGATATGGGTCAATCTGGATGCTTTTTCGGAAATACTGCTCGGCCTGCACGTAATCTTTTCGATTCAAATAATAGATTCCGATTAATTTATGAAGCAGAGCCGAATTGGGAGAACGAGCCAGACCTTTCTGGTAGCAGGTCAGGGCGTAATCATCGAGCCCTTCGGCCTGAAAGGAACGTCCCAGCAGCGTCAGTGATTCAGCGGAACCGCCGGCCTGGTCAATAAAAAGCTCCGCCGCAACCTTCATCCGGTCAAACTGCCGCAAATCCCTGTAAATGCGAACTTTGGCAGCCTGTGCAGGAAAATGGACCGGGTCAAACTGAAGGGCAAGCGTAAACTCCCAGGCAGCCCTGTCCAGTTGTCCTTCCCGCTGATAGATTTTGCCGAGCTGATAATGGGCCTGCGGGTCATCAAACTTCCGGTCCAGCTGGCTTAAAAGCCGGTTTTTCTCAGAATCAATCACATCCGGATTCACGCGGTCTCTCTGGGGGACGGCGGTTTGACAGCCGCTGAAAACCCACAACGTCATCAGGAACAGTACCGCAATCGTTTTGTTCATATCGCTGCCTCCCTTGCACCGGTTTCGGCAATCCTTTCTGTATCTATCGGCTCAGCCGTTTATTCTGGACCAGCCGGACTGGTTTTGCAAGAAAAAATTCTGCTTCCTCAATGCCCTAAATATCCAGATTCTGCACCTCGAGTGCGTGTTCCTGGATAAACTTTCTCCGCTTTTCGACATCATCCCCCATCAGAATGCTGAAGAGCCGGTCGGCCTCGCCGGCATCGTCCATATCCACCTTCAGAAGGGTGCGGCGTTTGGGGTCCATCGTGGTTTCCCACAGCTGTTCGGAATTCATTTCGCCCAATCCTTTGAAACGCTTGATTTCAATATCTTCCGAACCGATTTTCCGAATGACCGCCGGAATCTGGTCAAGCGAAGGTACCGGATAGGATTTCTCGCCTGATTTGACCTCAAATTTCTCCGCCGACTCTTCCAGATCTTCCGAGCGGGACGGACGCTGGAGGAAATCAGTCATATCCATCTGGAACTCTTCCTTCAGCCGCTCGTGGATCTCATTGAGCCGCACAACCTCGTGGAGCTCCTCCGCCAAAACCCCTCCGGCTGCTTCATTGTCCTGTGTTTCCGGCGAGGCAGCAGACAGTTCCTCCTGACGCTTTTCGTACTCCTCCTTGGTGTAGAAAAACTCACTTTGCCCCTGCGAGCGGATATGATAGACCGGAAGACGGGTCCCGTCGAAATAGTTTTCCACAAACTCCCGAAATACAATCCCCCGCCGCTCCAGAACCGCGATGCTCCGTTCCGCATCGTTGAGAATCTTCACCAGCAGGGCCAGGCGGGCCTTTTCGATAACCTGCGGCGGCTGACCCGGCTGGCGGACAACCAGACTGGCCCCCTCCAGACCGCGGTTCTCCACAAATTTTCTCATCTGGGCTTCACTGAGAAGGTACTGGCTCTCTTTTTTTCCTTTTTCCTGGATTTCGTAAAGCGGCGGCTGGGCAATATAAATCCTGCCGGCCTCAATCAGCTGCGGCATCTGCCGGAAGAAAAAGGTCAGCAGAAGCGTGCGGATATGGGCACCGTCCACGTCCGCATCGGTCATCAGAATAATCTTGCCGTACCGGCATTTTGTGATATCGAATTCATCCGCCCCAATACCGGTGCCCAGAGCACTGATGATGGTTCGGATTTCCTCGTGTCCGAGCATCTTTTCCAGCCGGGCCTTTTCCACATTGATAATCTTTCCCTTCAGCGGCAGGATAGCCTGGTGCTCCCGGTCGCGCCCCGACTTGGCCGAACCGCCCGCCGAGTCGCCCTCTACGATAAAAATCTCGGTATCGTCCGTCTGCCGGCTGGAACAGTCCCACAGTTTGCCGGGCAAATCCGCTCCGCTAAGCGCTCCTTTGCGGCGAGTCAGCTCGCGAGCCTTTCGGGCGGCCTCGCGGGCCGCTGCCGCCTGAATGGCCTTGGAAAGAATCGCCCGGGCCGCTGACGGGTTTTCCTCCAGATAAATGGACAGCTTCTCATTGACGACGCTTTGAACGAAGCCGTCCACCTCCGGATTGGACAGACGCACCTTGGTCTGGGCTTCGAAATGCGGGTCGCGCAGCTTGACGCTGATCACCGCCGTCAGACCCTCCCGAAGGTCCTCGCCTGTCGGGGTGATGGTCTTAATCATGTTGGCGTTGCGGGCGTAGACATTCATCGTCCGCGTCAGCGCTGTCCGGAAACCGGACAGATGGGTCCCTCCGTCGATATTGCGGATGTTGTTGGCAAACGCCAATACGTTCTCCACATAGCTGTCGTTGTACTGGAAGGCAATCTCACACTCCATCCCTGTTTCCGGGTCCGTCTTGGAAAAATAGATGGTGTCACAAATAGGTGTCTTACCTTCATCGAGATACTTCACAAAGGCCTGGATGCCGTCCGTATAATGAAACACTTCCTTTTTGTTGACGCGGTCATCCTGAAATGTGATGTGGACGCCGGCATTCAGGTATGCCAGCTCCCGTACCCGCTTCAGGAGAGTATCGTGCTTAAATTCCGTATCCGGAAAAATTTCGGCATCCGGCATAAACGTAATCCGGGTGCCGCGCTTGTTCGCCGGTCCCACTTCGCGCACAGGCCCTTTGGGGACGCCGCGCACACATTCAAACTGGTAGTGTTTTCCGTTGCGCCAGACATCAGCCTGCAGCCACTCGCTGAGCGCATTGACCACACTGACGCCGACCCCGTGCAGTCCGCCGGAGACGCGATAAGCCTTGTTGTCAAATTTTCCGCCCGCATGCAGGGTCGTCAGAACAACCTGCAGGGCGCTGACGCCTGCCTCCGGATGAATCTCTGTGGGAATGCCGCCGCCGTTGTCCTCCACGGAGCAGCTGCCGTCCATATGAATATGCACGATAATCTGGTCGCAGCGTCCGGCCAGCGCCTCATCAATCGCATTGTCGAGCACTTCATAGACAAGATGATGCAGACCGCTTTCCTGGCGGTTGCCGATGTACATATCCGGACGCTTGCGAACGGCGGCAAGGCCCTCCAATATCTTAATACTGCTGGCATCGTATGTCTGGATTGTCATAGTGTCGCGGTCTCGTCAGAAGGCATCACCGCCGGAATCAGACGAATCGAGCGGATTCGAACGGACGGACAGGCCTGCTGCAGACGTCCAAGCAGGTCCTTTGAGAGCGTTTTGAACCGGTACAGATGCGGCCCGGGGAGCACCTCAACAGAAAGGACGCCGTCTTTCACACCGGCAAGACGGCAGTAGGGTTTCAGATCCTCCGGCACAGCCGCCGTCCAGGCATCCACTACCTGTCCGGCCTTTTGCAGGTCCGTGCTGCGCTCCTGCAGAAAGCAGCTGACCAGATTCGCCAGCGGCTCCGGTCCCTTCTCCCGGAAGTTCTCCGGACGCTCCGGCAGCCTCTGAATGCGATAAAAAGACGCAAAGGACTGGCTCATAAATTCACCGGCATGACAATATACAGGAAGCTGGGGCCGCATTTGAGCAGACCCGGCCTATCCGGCTCTCCCAGATGCATCTCAAAAGCATCCGCTTTCAGAACCCGAATGGCATCAATCAGAAACTGCGGGTTGAATCCGATTTCCATGGAAGGTCCATCGTATTCCACCGGCATTTCAATCTGGGCGTCGCCCGTCTCCGGGGCCCGGCTGGAAAAGAGCATCCGCCCCTTCTGAAGCGACAGCTTGATTCCCTTGCTGTCCTCGCTGGACAGAAGGGCGGCACGTTTGACGGCACTCAAGGCCGAGAGGGTATTCAAAACGACTTTCTTTTCGTAATCTTTCGGGATAATGTCCTCGTACTTGGGGAAATTGCCCTCCACCAGTGTTGAGCTGAGCGTAACATTTCCGCAGGCGGCGGCAATGCGGTTCTCTGTAAAAGTGATCGACACAACCGCCTGTGCATCTGAAGGAATCCGCTCTAGAAGCCCCATCGTCTTGGACGGAACAATCACCTTGCCCTCTGGGGACTTGGCTGCCTTGGGAAGCGTCAGGGTGCAGCGGGCCAGACGCCGTCCGTCCGTAGCCACCAGATTCAGTTTTTTCCCGCTGATTTCCCAAAGAACCCCGTTCAAGGCATACCGGGTGCTTTCTTTGGCGGCGGCAAAAAGGGTCTGCTGAACGGCCTCTTTTAAGGGTTCCAGCGGAACCTCCAAATCACCTTTGCCAGAGAATTCCGGCACCGAAGGGTACTGCCGGCTGTCGTGTCCGTAAATGGTGTATTTGCTGTCCGCCGTCGTAATGTGAACAGTTGATTCGGACTCTTCCAGAACTATCGTTTCATCCACTGTTTCCCGCACGATGCCGCTGAGTTTTTCCAGCGGGACAACCGCATCACCTTCTTCTTGAATTTCTGCCTGCATCACCTGGCAGAGAATCCCCACCTCCAAATCGGTAGCGGAAAACACCACTTTGTCTTTATCCGTGCGGATCCGGACACATTGGAGAATCGGCTTGGGGGTACTGCGCGGAATGACCGTACCCGCCAGGGTCAGTGCTTCCTGGAATGCCGGACGATTCAGAACCAGTTTCATCGCTTTCCCCTGAAAAAACCCTTCGGTTATCCTTTTGCTTATTCCGGATAATGTACCGTAAAGGAAAGGTTTTGCAACTGGATTTTGGAAGGAAGTTGTCTATTTGTTCATTCGTGAAATGGGGGAGGTTTTTTACGGTTCTTCTAAAGAAAATTTCTTATTTTTCTTTTGTCATATCTTTTGTGAAAAGTCCGATGGTTTGGGAACTGTAAGATTGTAAGTCATTGTGACATGATAGATTACAAATCGATTTCTTGTTAGATATGTTGTGGACAACCTGTGAGGGAATCTGTCTGGGATGTGTATAGTTTTGTTAAACAGCCGTCAATACTAAAATAGGGTATTTGTTTCAAAGGGGGTGTTTTACAGATGTCACACAAATCTTCACAGGTTTTCCACGCAGGGGTTATTTGGATTTCTTTTTTTCGATGCGCCATTCGTATGCCCGATAGAGAAAAACCAGTTCTGATTTTTTTCTATCCAAATTTTCCTGAAGCGACCGCACGGCCTCTTTATTTCGGTAGGTTTCCTCTTTTCCGTACTGCAAAGAGAGAGATTCGATTTCTTCTTCCAGAGACAAAATTTTTTCCTCAATATCCTCCAGTTTCCAGGCATTAAATCGGCGAATCTCCGGAGGTGTGGAGACAGAAGGCGGCTTTTTGATTGTTCCGGACGGAGAGTTTTTCGGAGGTGCAGTTGTTTTCTGCTGCAGGGTCTGAGCCCGTTGGATCCATTGTGTAAAGATACCCTCTTCTTCTGCGAATTTGTGGTACCAGGTGTGCTCGGCCGGTGAGACCTGCCCCTCTCTGCTGCGGCCTAAAATCAGCATGCTGTCAAAAAGCCGATTGATGAAGTAGCGGTCATGACTGACGGCCAGAACAGCGCCTTCATACACCGCAAGGGCCTCTTCGAGCACCTGCCGGCTTTCCATATCGAGGTGATTGGTGGGCTCGTCGAGGATCAGCAGTTCCGGCTCCGCCAGGACAAGCTTGGCCAGCATCAGGCGGTTTTTCTGCCCGCCGCTGAGGGCTGCTATCGGCTGGAAGACCTGCTCTCCCCGGAAGAGAAAGGCGGCCAGTTTCCCGCGCAGCTGTTCAGGGGAAAGGTCCGGGCGGACGGCAGCCGCCTCTTCCAGAACCGTTTTCTCTTCGCAGAGTGTCTGGGCATGCTGGTCCAGGTATCCGATTCGAATATTTTCTCCCTTTTGAACAGACCCCTCATCCGGCTCCAGGTGTCCCAGAAGAATCTTCAGAAGCGTGGTTTTGCCGGACCCGTTCGGTCCGATGATGACCGTTCGGCACCCGGGCGTCAGTTCGATGCTCAGATTTCGGAACAGAACGGTTTCGCCGAATCGTTTGGACAGAGACTCAGCCCTTATGAGTTTTTCCCGGCGGTCTGACAGAGATTCAAAAAAGAAGGAGATTCGCTGGGCCTCCGGCAGCTCTTTCAGGAAATCCGGATTGTTTTGAAGAAGACGCCGAAGACGAGTTTTCCGGCCGCGAGCCGTCTTGCGCATCCCCTCCTGGTCTTTATTGCGGGCGATGAAATCGAGGGTCTTGGCGATAAACTCCTTCCGGCGGCGGAGGATGCGCTCTTGGGAAAGCCGTCTTACTTTTTTTTGCTCAAGAAAAGAGGTATAATTGCCTCTGTAGCAGACCGCCTGTCCGGCCTCGATTTCGACGATGCTGTCTGCCAGCTGATCAAGAAAATACCGGTCATGGCTGATAAGCAGTACAGTCCCTTTGTAGTTCTTTAGAAACATCTCCAGCCATTCAATCCCCTGCAGGTCCAGATGATTGGTCGGTTCGTCCAGAAGAAGGACGTCCGAGGGGCTTACGAGGGTGCGGGCCAGCATCAGACGCGAAAGCTGCCCGCCGCTTAAGGCGGAAACAGGCCGAGAGTACGTTTCCTCATTCAGCCCCAGACCGCTTAGAATACTTTTCACAAGGATTTCCGCATTCCACCCACCCTGGTGATCCAGCTGGTGTCGAATAGACTCATACTCGGAAAGTTTTTGTTTAAGAAGATGTCGATTTTGTGTATCTAATTCACACAAAACCTCCTCCAGTCGGTTCTGAAGCGAACGAGTTTTTCCTATACCCTCGAAAGCCGTTTCAAAAACGGTTTTTTGGTCACTTCCTTCGAGTTGGTTTTCCTGAGGAAGGTAAGCCAGTCGAAGACCTTTTTGAACAGAGACGACGCCTTTGTCAGGATATTCTTGACCTATAATCAGCCTAAAAAGGGTTGTTTTTCCGCATCCGTTGGGTCCGGTCAATCCGACCCGCTGACCCCAATGAAAGGAGATGGTCAATCTTCGGAACAGATTCAGGGCTCCGTACGATTTTTCAATATCAGAAAGCGATATAATAGACATACAAGGCCTTAACGTTTCATTCTATGCAAAGAGCTCCTACTATAATAAAAAAGCAGTGAAATAGGAAGAGAGCGGGTTTTTCCGTTGACAGGGGGGAGAGACGCAATTAGTATTTCGGGAAAAGAAAAAGATATAAAATGAAGTTTTCAGCAGCACTGAGGCCACAGATGAAGCGAATCAAACTGCAATACAAGTGGGCGGCTTTCGGATGGGTTATGGTATGTGTTGGACTCCTGGCGGGATGTTCCGGAGGCCCCGGGATTACAGCCAAAGAGATTCATCAGCGGCATTACCGAACGGTCCATTCGAACTGGCTGATGTTTCAGGATGATATTGATTCTTTCCTCCTTTTGGACAGACCCTCTCGTTTGACACCGCTTTATACTCGATAAGGCATTTGGTGCCGGAAGGCGTGGGCACTGCGGCCTTTTCGGAAACCGGCGGGTCGGCCCGGAAGGACGGGAAGGACGTGCCGAAAATTCAGAAAGACAGCCCCTTTGTCGGGAATCACAAGTCTTGCAGGTGATTGTTGAGCACATCTTAAGGATTTCCCCCTATGAGCGACTGATTATTCTGGCCGAGCTGATTATCATAGGGCTGGTGGTCTATGCGGTGCTTAATTTTCTGGAAGGGACAAGAGGAGAGCGTCTTTTTCGGGGCATGGTCCTGGTTCTGTTCACCGGGTCGCTGGTGCTGAATCTAGGGGTCAAGACCTTCGGGATGGACCGGATTGCGTACTTGTACAACGGCTTTCTTCTGGCGGTCTTGATTGTAGCCGTAATCGCCTTTCAGTCGGAGATTCGCCGAGCCCTGATTCGCATCGGCCAGACGCCCCTTTTCACAGCCGGCTCGCGCTACCAAATCAGCCGCGGCGTCGAAGAGATTGTGGAGGCCGTCTTCCAGATGGCCGCCACCCGCATGGGAGCGATTCTGGTCATTGAGCGGCATGTCGGACTGGGCGAATTCATTGAAACGGGTGTTCGGCTGGATGCGCGTATCACCTCCGAGCTGATTAAGACAATCTTCTATCCCGGGACTCCTCTTCACGATATGGCGCTGATTATTCGCGGCGGCCGTTTGCTGGCGGCGCGGGTTCAGCTGCCGCTGTCGGAGGGGGATGGAGCAGCCGGTTCGCTGGGCTCCCGTCATCGGGCGGCCATCGGACTGTCCAGCACGTCCGATGCTTTGGTGATTGTTGTCAGCGAAGAGACCGGGATCATTTCGATTGCTTTAGACGGGAAGTTAAAACGAAACGTTACGGAATCCGAACTCCGGCGGCATCTGAAAGATGCCCTGGAGGCGGGCCGTCCGCAGGAGCAATAGGCGGCAAAAGGAACACGGCGTGGCGGCAAAGATCAGAAAACTGCTTGTGGTTGCCTTTCTGTCAGTGACGATTTGGGTCTGGGCATTTTTGTCGCTGGAGAAGGAAACAACGCTGTTCGGCACGCTCGAGTTGTCTCCTACGGCAGACCCGGACTATTATGTGACGTTTGCCGGAGGGCAAAACCGTGTGGCCGTAAAAATTACGCTTCGCGGCTCGCCGGCCAAAATTGCCGAACTGGAACGGCGTCACCGAGCCCCGGATGCCGATCCCTATCGGGAACGGCTCGATTTTTACTATGATCCGCAGGAACTCGGGCACGACAAAGCCGGAACCTATCAGATTCTGCTGGATGAGCTGATTCGCAAAGGCGTTCGGGTGCGGGCTCTGGCGCTGGCGGTTACGGCCTGCGAGCCTTCCGCCATCGAGGTGCAGGTGCAGCGGCTTGTACTTCGGGAGGTCCCGGTCGAAGTCCGTGATGAAGGCGGGCAGCTGCTGACCCCGGAAAGCGTAGAGCCCTCGCGTGTGTCCATGTATGTCCGGGAGGGAGCGGACACCGCCGCCCGCGTGGTCTTATCCGCCAACCAAATCGAGAATGCCCGCCTTCGTCCCGTTCGGGAAAGACCGTTTATCACCTTAGGCCCCGGCGACAAAAAACAGTACGCTTCCCAAACCGTCCTGATTCGCATGCCCTCCATGCTGCCGCTGGAGGCGCAGGTTTTTCAGACCAATCCGGGCCGCATTGGGTTTGTAATGCCGGCCGAGCTGCTGGGGGCCTATAAGGTGGAGATTCTGGACGACTTAACAACGATTCATTTCCGTTCGACGCCGGAGGCAAAGACCCAATACCAGCAGCAGCCGTATCATCTACTGATCCAAGTGCTCAGCGGCGATCAGCTGATGGAGCAGACCCCGCCGCGTCCAGTCATTTACAATTTTCCGCAGGACCTTGTTCGGAGGGGGATGATTCAAGCGCCGGAGCCGCCGGCGATGGTTCGGATTCGTCTGATTCCCGTCAATCCTTCTCCTGCTCCTTCAACGGCTCCATAAGACCCTTCAGGAACAAGGCGAAAGTCTCCAGCGTCATCCAGCAGGCCAAAAGAAAAACTGCTCCGCCGAGGCTGCACAACAGCCAGTTCTGCTGACGGAAATAACTGATTTCATTGAGAATCATCGCCCATCCGGTCAGTGCCAGCATACTCAGGCAAGGCAGGGCGGCAACAAGAAATTTCCACCCGCCTTTGTGTTTGAGATACATTGTGACGACAAGCAAAGCCAATGCGGCCATCAGCTGATTAACGGTTCCAAAGAGCGGCCACAGTCGGAGGGCCCCTTTGGCATCTGCGCCGAAGGAAATTTTTCCGCCGGATGTGTTAATAAAGGCTACCGCCGCAGCGGTCAAGACGGCCAAAGTGGTTGCGGTCCAGCGATTGGCCAGGCGCGGAAGCTTAAAATCTGATGCCAGTTCGCCGATGACGTACCGTTGGATGCGTACAGCGGTATCCATTGTCGTGCCGGCGAACGAGGACACAAAGACTCCCATAATGGCCGCACCGAGCACAGCGGGAATTCCGAGAGCTGCCAGCATGTTTGAGGCCCCGACAACCACGGGCTGAAGGTTGTTGCCTAATCCGCGGCCTTCCATCCAGCCGGTGTAGAAATGCTCCCACGCAGCCCGTCCGGTCAATCCGCCGCTGCCGATTCCGAGACCGGCGGCGATGCAGATGATGACCAAAACCGCCAGCATTCCCTCCACGAGCATGGACCCGTAGCCGATGAACTGAGCATCTGTTTCACGGGCGATTTGTTTGGGGCTGGTGCCGCTGGCAACCAGCGAGTGAAAGCCGCTGATAGCGCCGCAGGCAATCGTCACAAACATCATTGGCAGAAGCGGCGGTACATCCGCGAAACGCGGAAGATAAACTGGGGCTGAAAGATGAAAGTTTTCCAACCGAAATGCCGCTGCCGGCACGGATAGCCCCAGCAGCATCATAATCAGAAACAGCTGCCAGGCATTGATGTAATCGCGCGGCTGAAGAAGGGTTGTGACCGGCAGGGTGGACGCAAACCAGCAGTAAACCAGAAGAATAATGGTCCAAGTTCCCGTGGAAGGGATTGGCCAGGCATCAAGAAAAGCAAAAACTCCGTGGCCGTAACGGCTTTTCCAGAAACCCTCCAGCCATGCCCCGATGGCGACCGCAGCGTACATCGCCGTCACAGCCAGAAAAGTTGAAAAAGTCAAGGAGGCATTCTTCTTATAAATCACCCAGCCGAGGAGGACGGCTATCGGAATCTGCAGCCAAACAGCCAGAATGCATTCCGGGTATAATTTGAATACGGTGGCAATAACCACGCCGAAAATGGCGATGATAATCAGCAGGGCCAGAAAAACAATCAGGAAGAAAATCAGACGCACCCGAGGATTGATGTAGCGGGCGGCGATTTCGGAAATGCTTTTTCCTTCGTTGCGAAGAGAGAGCACCAGGGTGCCGAAATCGTGGACGGCGCCCATCAGGATGCAGCCGAGGGTTACCCAGAGGATAGCCGGCAGCCACCCCCAGATGATGCCGATAGCCGGCCCGACAATCGGCCCGGTGCCGGCGATGGAGGTAAAGTGGTGTCCGAAAATAACTTCCTTGCGAGAGGGTACATAATCCACCCCATCCTGAAACTCACGGCTGGGCACAGGGGCGTCCGGATTGAGACAAAAGATTTTACGGGCCAGAAAACGTCCGTAGGTATGATAGGCAATCACATATCCAATTCCGCAAATAAGCATTAAAAGAAAAGCATCCATGATTTTGTCTCCCTGAAGAGCTCATTTCTTTAATGTTTTCCGGATTATTGTACTTTTTGTCCGCAGACTTTTTCAAGAAAGGATTTGCCCTGCTGGTACAGCTGAAGGCGAGCATCGATTTCGGACAGCAGGTTTGTGTTTTGTTCCTGCTGAGCCAGGTGCCGTGCTTCCTGGGCGGCGGCAGCTGCCTGCGGGAAATCCCCGACGGCGGCATAGGCGGCGGCCAGAATGTCCAGTCGGCGGGCCGTGGGCCCAAAGAGATTCAGAAATTGTTGGATGACAAACAATGCCTCCTGCGGATGTCGGACGGACTCCTCTTCACAGACCGCCAGTGTCCAGGCTAAATTTTCTCCCGCCGGCGAAAAATGCGGATTCTGCTCCAGAGACCGACGCCAGGCATTCACGGCCTCCGCCGTTCGTCCCTGAAGGCAGCGAACCTCTCCCAGAGTGTTCAGCAAACGAGCGTTTTGGGGACTGTCCCGAAGGGCTTCCTGGAGGGTTCTCTCCGCCGCCTCAATTTGTCTGCTCTGCAGATAGACTTCTCCGATATATCCGAGAATCTCCGGACGATTCTTTGGACGAATCGCCATCGCTTTCTGCAGATAAAACAGGGCGTTTTCATAACTCTTTTTCTTCAGATGGAAAGACCCCAGGTTCACGGCACACTGAAACAGGTTCGGATACCGTTCCAAAACAGATTCCGAAATTTCAATGGCTCGTTCCAGCTGCCCGGCCTGGGCCAGCCGATAGGCCAGATTGACCTCCAGAGTCGGATTGTCTCCGGTGACACGAATCGAGTGTTCAAAGAGGGTTATGGTATCTTTCCAGCGGTAGGTCTGAATCCAGGTACTGACCAGGAGAGCCGCAAAACCTGCGGTGCAGAGGACGGCGACAAAGGTCATTCGAACGGGACGTGCCCGTGTCCACTCGCGGACTGTCCAGAAAAGGGCGATTCCTACTCCGATGGAGGGCAGATACGTATAGCGGTCCGCCATGGCCTGTCGGCCGATTTGGACAAGTCCAATGACAGGAAGAAGAACCAGCAGATACCAGAACCAGCCGACGAAAAGCCAGGGCCGCCGGCGGTACTGAAGCCAAAAAAAGACGCTGATGCCCAGCAAAGCCACCAGAGATAATCCCAGCCGAATCAGACTAAAATCCGGCCGAAGAGGGTATAGAACAGAAAGATTTGTCGGATAGAAAAGTTTAGCCAGGTACCGGAAATAAGACATGGCGGCATTTTCGAGTCGGTATCGAAGCGGATAAACAGTCCAGTCCGTCTGCGCACCGCCCTGTTTTTGAGCAAAATAGAGGATAAAGCAGAATCCGATGGTCAGCAGAAAAAACGGAATCTTCTCAAACACCAGGGGCTTCAAATCCTTCCTGGTCTTCACTCTTTCCAGCGGCCAGACATCCAGAAGCAGAAAGACCAGGGGCCAAGTGACGAGCATCCCTTTGGCCAAAAGGCCGAGCAAAAGAAGCAGGAAGGTCAGGCCGTATGAAAAAAAAGTTTTCTTTTTTGTGAATGCACAATAGGCCGCAAGCGCCAGGATTCCGAAAAAGCCACATAGAACGTCTTTGCGTTCCGCTGCCCAGGCGACTGACTCCACACGGAGGGGGTGAATGGAAAAAAAGAGGGCGGTTGCGAATGCGCACCAGAGGGAGCCGGTGACCCGACGAAGCCATTCGAACAGGGCGACGACCGTCAGCAGATGCAGCAGAAGACTGGTCAGGTGATGGCCGGCCGGATGCAGCCCGAACAGCTCCACATCCGCCATATGGCTCAAAAGGGTAAGAGGATGCCAATTGCCCAGAAAAACCGTTGTGAAGGCCCAGCGAACAGATTCGAAAGTCAGTCCCATCCGAACATATGGGTTGTCTACAATGTATTCGGTATCGTCAAGATCGATAAAGTCATTCTGCAGGATATTGCTGAAGGCCGACCAGGTAAGAACCATCAGGAAACACACGCAAAAAGTGTGTCGAAAACGATTCAAGAAATACATCGGCTTCATTGGTATTTTGCTGAGACAACTCTGTTTCAATGCCTGAACCATAGTTGCTGTTCAGGGCTGTTCCGACTTTCTGGTTTCTTTTGGACGCAGAAGCAGACGAATAGGCACCTCCTCGATGCCGAGCAGTTCGCCGAAGCGGTGGACCAGATAGCGCTGGTAGGCCGGGTCAAACAGGTTGATGCGGTTGACAAACAGCAGCAGCGTGACCGGCCGAGTCGCCACCTGCGTCGCATAATAAATCTTCGGAATAATCCCGCGGCTGTGTCCGCCCGCCTTTTCCTCTTCAATCAGCCGAACGGCCTTGTTCAGCTTGGCCGTCGGCACCTCCAGCGACGCCTGCTTGAACAGCTCCATTGCCAAATCCAGCACGCTTTGCACGTTTTTCCTTTCCAGGGCTGTGGTAAAGGCAATCGGCGCCCGGCGAAGACCGGCCATCGCTTTTTCCAGATAGTCGGCATAATCCTGCGAGCCCGCCCGGTCTTTGGCCAAATCCCATTTGTTGATCACGAGGATGCAGGGCTTGTATTCCTCCTGAATCAGATGGGCCAGTTTTTTATCCACTTCCGAGACCGGCTCCGTAGCATCCATCACCAGCAGAACCACATCCGCCCGGCGAATACTCTTAATGACGCGCGTGTAGCCGTAAAACTCAATATCGTTCTGCATTCGGCTTTTCTTACGGACGCCGGCTGTGTCGATGATGATAAAGCACTTGCCGTCCTTTTCGAAGCGGACATCCACAGCATCGCGTGTCGTCCCCGGGATTTCGCTGGTAATCACCCGCGGCTGGCCCACGACGGCGTTCAGAAAGGTGCTTTTGCCGACATTGCGTCGTCCGACAATGGCCAGCTTCATCACGGCCTCTTTCGGGGTTTCCGCAGGCAGATGAGCAAGGGCCTCTACGATGCGGTCCAGCAGTTCCGTTCGATTGATTTTCTGCTCGGCCGACACGCAAATCGGCAGACCGAATCCGAGCGGGGCAAAATCTGCGGCGGCGGGAAAAAGAGACGGAGTATCGGCTTTGTTCGCCGCCAGAATAACCGGCAGATTGTGCTTGCGCAGCAACACGGCGATTTCCTCATCCAGCGGCGTCAGCCCCTGCCGAATATCCACCAGAAAAATCACCAGATTAGCGCTGCTGATGGCCTGAAAAATCTGGTTTTCGATGTGCTTTTCCAGGGCATCTGAGTCCACAATTCCGTATCCGCCTGTGTCCACCAGTTCGAAGCAACGGTCTTTGTAGCACAGAATGGTGCTGATGCGGTCGCGCGTAACCCCCGCCGTCGGGTCCACAATGCTGATTCGGCGGCCTGCCAGCGAATTGAGCAGACTGCTTTTGCCGACGTTGGGACGTCCGATGATGGCTGCGACCGGTAGAGCCATTGGTTGTGAATCTCCGCGAAAAAGATTTTGGATTCCTCGATTCCGGATTATACTGTTTCCCGTCCTGTTTTCAAGAGAACGTCTCGGTCCGGCCGATGGTTAGAGGAGAACAGCTGAAAGTGAGGTTTGTGTGGAACGTGAACGGAAAACCAGACCCTGTCCTTTTTGCGGAGAGGAGATACTGGCGGAGGCCGTCAAATGCCGCTGGTGCCGCGAGTTTTTGACGGAGCAGGATGATTCCCTTCCGGTTTCGCATCATGCAGGCGGGTTTCATCAGGTCGGTAAAAACGCTTTGCAGGGGCCGTCCCAGCCGTCCCGAAAGGCGGAAAAGCCTGCGGAAACGTTTTGCCTCTATCCTTCCGTGTGGGGGGCCGCCTCAACCCTGTTTTGGGGAGGCCTGACCGTGCTGTTGGGACTGTTTTTATGGGTGTATCCGTTTTCAAATCTGACGGCCGCACTGTTCGGCTCCCAGCCGTATCTGCCGCAGATTCTTTTGGCGATTCGCCTTCTGGGAGGGTTGCTGGCCGCGGCGGCTTTCCTGAAGACGGCCGTTCGGATTCTTTATCTCAAAAGCATTTCCTATCAAATCAGTCCGGATCGTATCGAGTGGAGACGCGGGCTTTTGAGCCGTAAAGTGGACAATCTCGACCTGTTTCGGGTTGTGGATATCAAAATGCATCGGTCTTTATCGGATCGGCTGTTCGGCATCGGCCGCATCACCCTGATTACGAACGACAAAACTGACCCGACGTTTGAATTTGAAAAAATCCGCCGACCCTGGCAGGTTTATGATTACATCAAGGCCGCCTCTCTGGTCGCCGACCGCAAACAGGGCGTGGTTCATCTCGAGTAAGGTCAGCGGGGCCGGAAGGCGCCCGGATAGTGTCGAATCTGCACCGGGCCTGAAGGGGGGAGAATCACCGTAACAACATCGAACCGCAAAGGGTTCTCCGAGAGGTCATATTGTCTCAGAAAACACTTTGCGGTCCGGATCAGTTTCTGCTGTTTGGCGAAATTCACAGCAGATACGGCCGGGGCATCGTCTTCGCTGCGCCGGGTTTTGACCTCCACAAAGGCCACCATGCCGTTTCGGTCGGCGGCAATCAGGTCGATTTCGCCGCCGCCGAAGGCAAAGTTCCGCGCCACCGTCCGCCAGCCGTTTCGCCGCAGGAACCGTTCGGCCTGACGCTGCCCCCATCGGCCCAGCTTGTGCGGGTCCGTCAGGAGACGCTTTCGTCCGCCGAACAGGTCCATCGGGTTCGTTCCGTCCGTTTAGACGGGCGTGGTATGCTTGCTGACTCTCTGGGACAGCCGAACGCCCTTGCCGCTGCGCTGCCGCAGATAGTACAGCTTGGCCCGGCGCACCTTGCCGCTACGGACCGGCTTGATGTCCACCACGTTCGGAGAGTGCAGCGGGAAGGTTCGCTCCACGCCTTCGTCATTGACAATCCGTCGGACCGTGAACATCTCGTTCATTCCCCGCCCTTTGCGGGAAATGACGACACCGGAAAAGACCTGAATGCGGGATTTGCCGCCTTCTTCGATGCGGCAGTGCACATCTACGGTATCGCCGATTTCAAAATACGGAATTTCTTTCTTTCGGCTTTTGCTTTCTGCAATTTCTATCCAATCTTTTTTCACGGAACTATCTCCTGTTTTTTTCATCAAGGGTTTTGACTGTTTTTCATTCGGGCCTCGTACTTCTGCCAGAGGTCCGGCCGAAACTGTCTGGTTCGCTCGATTCGCTGCTGATTTCGCCACTGGGCAATCCGTCCGTGGTCGCCGCTGAGGAGAATCTCGGGCACTTTCATCCCTTCAAACTCCTCCGGCCGGGTGTACTGGGGATACTCCAGCAGTCCGTCGCGGAACGATTCATCCTCAGCGGATCCTTCATCGCCCAGCGATCCCTCCAGCAGGCGGACAACGGCATCGATGATGACCATCGCCGGCAGTTCCCCGCCTGTCAGGACATAATCGCCGATGGACAGCTGTTCCGCGTCCAGCCCGATGCGGATTCGCTCATCGAATCCCTCATAGCGTCCGGCGATAAGAATGAGCCGGTTCTCGCGGGCCAGCTCAACGGCCTTGTCCTGCGTGAACAGGGTTCCCTGCGGCGTCAGCAGGATGACTCGTCCGGGCTGCGGATGCTGCTGCCGGACATGCCGGAAGGCGTCAAAGACCGGCTGGCACATCATCACCATCCCGGGTCCGCCGCCGTAGGGCTTGTCGTCCACCTTTCGGTACTTGTCTGTGGTGAAATCTCGAATATTCCAAAGAGCAATGTCCGCAATGCCCTGCTGCTGTGCCCGCTTGAGAATCGAATGACTCAGCGGCGAGTCAAACATCTCCGGAAACAGGGTCAGGACATCGATTCGCATACGGAATCAGAACTATTCGCCGCCTTTTTTCTTTTCGGACAGCAGACCGGCGGCGATTTTTTCGGCCTTCGTAAACGGCAGACCTTTTTTGCGGGCGATTTCCAGGGCCCGCTGGCGCCGTTTGAGCTTTTCTTCATACTGCAGACAGGTGATGCCCTGCTTCTTGAGAATCTCGGCGACCGTGTCCGATGTGCCGGCTCCCTGTCCAATCCAGAACTTCACCCGTTCGAGATTGAGCACCACCTGCTTGGCGGGGTCCTTCTCAATCGGGTCGTAGTGGCCGAGTTTTTCAAGGATTCGTCCGTCGCGCGGCGTGCGGACTTCCACGGCGTTAATCCGGTAGAAAGGCCGATGCCGGCGACCCATTCGGGTCATTCTGATTTTGACTGCCATACTTTGTTCCTTTCTTTCCTTGTATGATCAATTTTCGCCGTCGGCCCGATGCCGAGGCGAAACAGGTTTCCGGATACATCCGGCAGGCCGACTCAGCAGCCTGTCTTTTTTCTTTTCTCTAGAGCGTAGCCGTTCAGAAAGATTGCCAGCAGGGCCGGGTCCGCGCCGGCTTCCTGCGCCAGCTGTTCCGTTCGGGCCTGACTGAGCTGTTCGGCGTTTTCCTTTTCCTGCGGCGTCATTTGGGCTACCGCCCTCGCCATCTGTTCATATTCGCTTCGGCTGGGGGCCTGCAGGACCGCCAGCTCGCTGCGCCCGTCCAGACCCGCAAAGCAGGTTCGCACCTGCCGGGCGTACGGGTCGTCCACAAATCGTTCCAGCTTCTTCAAATAATCCTCGATGGTCATTTTACCGCCGCTGTTTTTTCCGACGCGGAGGCCGCTTTCTGGCTGAACGCTGCTTGATTTTCCGCCCGCTGTTCAGGGCGCTGAACACATCCAGCTTTCCGGTCAGCAGACTCTTAAAGCCGCCCATCGCTCCGCCGGACAGCGATTTCATCAAATCCCGGCTTCGCTTGAACGTCTTAATCAGCGAGGCCACTTCCTGCACATCGCGTCCGCAGCCGCGGGCAATCCGCCGCCGGCGGGAGGCGTCGATCATATCCGGGTCGCGCCGCTCCTCGGGCGTCATCGAATGGACAATCCCTTCCATCCGGTTGATTTCCCGCTCGTCCATATCCAGCTCGCCCAGCTGCGACATCCCCGGAATCAGTTTGAGCATCGAGGCGATGCCGCCCATTTTTTTGAGCGCCTGCATTTGTTTTAAGAAATCATCAAAGCCGAACGTGCCCTTGGCCATCTTGGCCTGCATTTTCTGGGCTTCTTCAGCGTCGAACTGCTCCTGAGCTTTTTCGACGAGGGTCACAATATCGCCCATGCCCAGAATGCGGCCGGCCATACGGTCCGGGTGGAACTCTTCGAGTTTGTCGAGTTTTTCCCCGACGCCGATGAATTTGATCGGCTTGCCGGTGACGGCTTTGACGCTCAAGGCGGCCCCTCCTCGGGCGTCGCCGTCCAGCTTGGTCAGAATCACACCGTCCAGCTCCAGCCGTTCATTGAAGGCCTTGGCGGAGTTGACGGCATCCTGACCGGTCATCGCATCGCAGACCAGATAAATCTGGTGCGGATTGACGGCCTTGGCGACCTGCTCGATTTGGGCCATCATCTCTTCATCGATATGCAGCCGTCCGGCCGTATCGAGGATAACAACATCGCAGCCGTTCCGGCGGGCAAACTCGACGCCTTTGCAGGCGACCTTGACGGCATCCTGCGTATTGCGTTCGGTGTAAATGGGCACGCCGACCTGCTGAGCCAGCGTTTCCAGCTGGTCAATGGCGGCCGGCCGCTGGAGGTCATCGGCCACCAGGCACGGTTTTTTGCTTTTAGAAATAAGGTACTGGGCCAGTTTGGCGGCTGTGGTGGTTTTCCCGGAGCCCTGAAGACCTGCCAGCAGAATAATTGTCGGACCAGGCGAGACGAAATAGATGCGGGTATCCACCGGCCCCATCAGTTTGACCAGCTCGTCGTGAACGATTTTGATCATCATCTGGCCGGGCCGAAGACTTTTAATCACCTCAGCACCGAGGGCGGCCTGCTGGACATCTTTGCAGAACTGCTTGACGACGTGATAGTTTACATCCGCCTCCAGCAGGGCTTTGCGCACTTCACGCATCGCATCAGAGACATTGGCCTCCGTGATGCGTCCTCGCCCGGTGAGCGAATGAAAAATCGAATGAAATTTGCTGGTTAACGCGTCAAACAAGTCTTCCATCTCCGCTTTTACGGCCTTTCCTCTGCGCAGGGACTTCCCGCGAAAACGGAGGATTGTAAGGAAAAGAAAGAGCTTTTGCAAGCGGAAAAGCCCTTCCGGAGCAAAAATCGGCCATTTTCGGCTTTACTCTGTCCACATTTACCAAATTTTTCGACATCAGATTCTTTCTCTTGCCATTTTGATTTGGGTCTGGATAATGAAGGAACCGTTAGGAAAGGACAGACCTATGAATAATTTCGAGTTTTACAATCCGGTTCGTATTGTTTTTGGAAAAGGAACAATTCCTCAGGTTCAAAAATACCTTCCCGAAGACAAAAAGGTGATGATGCTGTACGGAGGCGGTTCGATTAAGAGGAATGGGGTTTATGATCAGGTGGTTCAGGGCCTAAAGGGGATACAGTGGACAGAGTTTAGCGGCATTGAGCCGAATCCGCTTTATGAAACCTGTATGAAGGCTGTGGAAAGAATCAAAGCCGAAAAGGTCGAGTTTCTCCTGGCGGTCGGCGGGGGGTCCGTTCTGGATGCGACAAAGTTCATTGCCGCCGCGGCCTGTTATTTGGGAAAAGACCCCTGGGACATCCTCACCAGCGGCGGCTCCGTCGTCAAAGCCGCTCTTCCTTTGGCGGATGTGCTCACCTTGCCCGCAACCGGCTCCGAGATGAACTGCTTTTCCGTGATTTCCCGAAAAAGCACGCAGGAAAAACTGGCCTTTGGAAGCCCCCATGTCTTCCCGCAGTTTTCGATTCTGGACCCGGAAACCACGTATTCCCTGCCGAAGAAGCAGCTCCGCAACGGTCTGGTTGATGCCTTTGTGCACGTGATGGAGCAGTATGCGACCTACAATGTGAATACGCCTTTGCAGGACCGCCAGGCCGAGGCCGTTGTCCGCACGCTTTTGGATGCGGCGGAGGATGTGCTCTGCAAGCAGGATTATGACAGCCGGGCGACCTTTATGTGGGCGGCCACATGCGCCCTCAACGGCACACTCAGCCGCGGCGTGGCGGAGGATTGGAGCACTCACGAAATCGGACATGAGCTGACGGCCTTCTTTGGGGTGGACCATGCTGAGTCGCTGGCGATTGTGCTGCCGGGTGTTTGGAAACATCAGTTCGAGAAGAAAAAGGGCAAACTCGCTCAGATGGCCCGCCGGGTCTGGCATATTCTCGGCGGGGATGAAACCTCGCAGGCCAAAGCCGCGATTGAAAGGACCGTGCAGTTTTTCCATTCGATTGAAATGCCGACCCAATTAAGCGACTACGGCATTACAGAAGCGGGCATTCAAAAGGTCGTGGAGCGGTTCCGGCAGCGCGGCACCGTGATGGGCGAACACCAAAACATCCGAGCCCAACAGGTCGGCGAAATCCTTCGCCTGTGTCTGTAAGCGGCTCGTTCCCCGTTTTTTGCTTGTTGGGAAATGATTCCTATTTTGCAAAAAGCGGTGTAACTTCTTTTTCTTTATGGGCGTATTTTCTTGCGGACTTTAAATTTTTGAGAGTTTTTGGAAGATAACAGGACATACCATACCTGATAGGCAGGATGGATCTATCCACATCGGGGCGAAAGGGTTTAGAAACGGATTTTCCTGCCTTCGGTCTTTTCCTGCTGTTCGAGGATTTCAACCCGTTCGACACGGCTGCTGTAGCCGACGCTGTATCTGCCGTCTTCTTTCTCAATGAGGAAGAAGATTAAGGATTCCTCATTTTTGGGAATGTGAACAATTCCCTCCCGCCTGACATCTTCGAAGAAATCTTTGGCGATATTTTTGCCGATCAGGGCCGTTCGGTTGAGGATGATAAGAGGATAATCCGTGATGATTTCCTGAAGCCGCCGGCGGCTGATATGCATCGCTCCGGCCAAAGGAGTCAGATTGCCGTCCTTGTCGATTTTGTCCCACGTGTCGCCGTAGGTGTCAACCGTCCGGATGTAAAGGCTGCCGGTCTTTGTGTGATACTTGTACTGCATCAGTCCCTCCCCAAAACTTTTTCCCCAATTTGTAAACGTTGAACAATCTGGGGAGATTATAACACAGCCGCCTCGGGCTGTTGTGCATTTTTTCTCAACCGAACAAGCCGAATAAGCAGAGACTGAATCAAGAAGATTTTTTATCGGACTTCAGGCCGTTTTTCCGGAAAAATTTTTTGAAGAATTTTTTGTAAAGGATTTTCAATTTGTTAGACTAAAAGGCACAACCGGTTCGTTTCAGCAATTTTTCGGAGGAAATTCTTATGAGACGATGTGGGTGGATTCTTTGGGCGGCGGCCGTCAGCGGTGTATTCGGATGCACTCGGCCGCAGAAACTGAACTGTTCACAAATTGCCCTCGGCACACATCCGGCCGTCACGCCGGTGCCGCGTGCGGACGAGTGGTGGACCCGGCGGCATCAGTCGATTCTGGAGCAGATTCCCCGAAAGAATCCTCAGGTCGTTTTCATCGGCGACTCCATCACGCACGGCTGGGAAAACAAGGGCAAGGCCGTCTGGGACAAGCATTACAGCGTCTATGATGCGCTCAATCTAGGTTATGGCGGAGACCGGACGGAGCATGTGCTTTGGCGCCTGCAGAACGGGGAAATTACCGGCATTCAGCCCAAGTTGGCTGTGCTGATGATTGGGACCAATAATGCCGCTCGAGAACAGTATTCCGCGGAACAGATTGCCGACGGGGTCCGGGCGATTGTCTGTATGCTGCAGGAGAAGCTGCCCCGGACGAAGGTTTTGATTTTGGCGATTTTTCCGCGCGGCTCCGATGAACAGCGCCGGGACAAAACACAGGACGCCTCTTACAATCCGCTGTGGGCCAAGAACGACCAGGTCAATCGAATGATTTCAAAATTGGCCGATGGACGGAACGTTTTCTATCTGGATATTAACAAAGCCTTTCTCAATGAGCAGGGCGTCCTGACGCGCCAAGTCATGCCCGATCTGCTGCATCCGGAGGAAAAGGGCTATCAGATTTGGGCGGAGGCGATGAATCCGACCTTAGAGCGGCTTTTGAAGTAAGGTGGGTTCAGACGGCCTTACCGGCTGAAGGGCAGTACCGGGCAATCGGGCATCCGTCGCAGTTGGGCTTTCTTGCTGTACAGCAGGCCCGCCCGTGAAAGACAATGCAGTGGCTGAACTGTGTCCAGCCGCCGTATCGTTCCTTCGGCACAATCTCCATCAGCTCAAACTCGAGCTTGACCGGGTCGGTCTGGTTGGACAGACCCAGGCGTTTGGCCAGCCGCAGCATATGGGTATCGCAGATAATCGCCGGCTTGCCGAAGCAGTTGCCTAAAATCACGTTGGCGGTTTTGCGTCCGACGCCGTTCAGCTGCAGCAGGTCCTCCATTGTGTCGGGCACTTTTCCGCCGAATTTTTCAAGGATGCTTCGGCAGGCTGCCTGAATGCTTTTGGCCTTGTTGTTGTAAAAACCGGTTGAGCGGATGTCCTCGGCCAGCTTTTCCAGCGGCACCTTCAGATAATCCTGCGGCGTCCGGTACTTTTTGAACAGTTCGGCGGTGACGATATTGACCCGGGCATCCGTGCACTGAGCCGCCAGAATCGTGGCAATCAGAAGCTCCAGCGGGTTTTTGTGGTTCAGCGAGACGGTCACATTCGGATAGGTCTTCCGGAGTATCGGGAAGATTTTCAGGACCCTCTGACGGGCCTGTTCCTTGTCGATGACGGTTGTTTTTTTGCCGGGGACCACGCGAAATCCTTTCCGTTACGAAGAAGCATGATGGAACCAGTAGAAGAGCGATACAAGGGTTCCAAACAGTTCATCGCCGACGCCGGGACGTCCGAAGCGGTTTTGTCCGGCGGCGTACTCTGCAATGAATCGCCGGCAGCCGTCAGGGTCGAACACATCCCGCACAGCTGCATTGGCATCCAGTATCTCCGTCATTTTTTTGTGGAGCCGGGCATCTTTCTCAAAAACGCCGACAGTGCTGGGCCGCAGCGAAGCGGGATGATGCCAGATTTTGGCTGTCAGACGGAAGGGGATTCGCCGGAAAACCGCCCGGGCGGCTTTTTTCCTCCGGGGCAGGCGGTACGTTTCCATTCGTCCGCTTAAGAGCTGTCCCGTATTCGCGTAGATAATATCCCGCAGCGTCGGCAGGCAGCGGTAAATCATATAGTGATAGAAATTTTTCTTATAGAGCCACTCGGCCGGGATCCGCAGCATTTTTTCCACATACTCATAGCCTAAATGGGGGCTGTCGCCGCTGACATCCGGGTGTGTGGAAGCCGGGCCGCAGAACGTAAAGCCCGCATTGAAATAGACCTGCGACCAGGCGGCGATTTTGTGGGCTGCCGTCGGCCCGCGCCGGTTCCGCAGCGATTCGACCATCTCCTCTTCCATCGGTCTGAACGCCTCCTCGACGGTTTCTTGGCGGAAGACGCCTGTCAGCTCCTTTTTGGAAAAGAGCCGCCGTCCCAAGGCATACAGGCCCAGCAGCCCATCCGTCCAGACCGGCTCAATCTGATAAATGGAGTTGACGTAATCGCCTGCGATGGGGTCCCCGCAGCCGCCGCCGATGTTGTAGCCCGTGGTGCGGCACATCCACTTGACTTTTTGCCAACCTTTGAGCGGATGGTGAAACGGCAGCAACCCGCCGCACAGCCGAACGATTTCGTCTGCGGTCTCATAGGCCTCTTCCAATGTCATCTGGATGACATGATGCTCTAATCCGAGACGCTGACAGACTTGCCGTGCCGCCTGTACATCTGGTGTTTCGAGTGTTTCGGTGTTATTGGAAAAGGTAAAAGCGGGCCATTTGCAATAATGGACGGCCGCACCGGCGACCATTCGGCTGTCCATTCCGCCGCTTAGACTGATAAAACCGGACGGCGAGCGGGCGATGCTTCGGGCTACCGATTGTGCAAAGATTTCAAATACTTCCTCCGCATACGAATCCGGTTCCAGGTCCTCCGAAACGTCATATCCGAGATGCCAATAGATTGTTTCCTGAATGCCTTCGGGACAGGCGGACAGACAGGCTGCCGGAAACAGCCGGCACACGCCTTGGGTGTGCGTGCGGGGACTGATTGTGTGCCCGCAGCAGGCAATCTGCAGGATTCCAACTGGGTCCGGCCGGGCCTTTTGTCCGCACAGATGCATCAGAAAGGTGATGTTGGAAGCAAACCAGAGTGTGTCGCCGTCGAGCAGATAATAGAACGCCCTGGTTCTGTATCGGTTGTTGACAATCTTGATTTGTGCGCGGCGGCGGTCGGCCAGGACGGTCACAAACTGTCCTTCGCTGTTCTGAACCTGTTGGGCTACTTGTTCGAGCGTCAATCCTTCCGCCCAGGTCGGCGGATAGGGCAGGTCGTGATAGCCCAGCGTCAGGATGAACAAATCCTGCGTTTGTCCGAAAAACAGCTGCGGCGGCTGTGTCTGTCGATATTTGGCCAGCAGAACCGCCTGCGGGGTTTTTTCATAAATCACTTCGTACGGCTTTCCGCTGTCCCTCAGCAGCAGCGGATAGGCCTTCAGTTTCTCAAAACAAATATCTCCTTTGGGCTGGCTTTTGAGGCAAAAACAGCCGGCAATCAAGCTCATTGACTGTTCCTTTGAATAAACTTTCGGTAAATCTTAGCCGGAATGGAACAGTTTTTCAAGACAAGCAAATTATGGGATTTGGCGAATGGCTTGTTGAAGCTGTTCGGGTTCGAAGATGCCGCGGATTTTCAGCAGCGTTCGGTTTCGGGGATTGAGCAGGACGGTTACCGGCAAGTTGCCGGCCTCGCCGAAGACGCTTTTGAGGTCGCCGGAGGCCGGAAAATCCGCCTGTGTGGTATCGGCCTTGACGGTCAGGATACTCCGCTCGGTCAGCAGTTTGGCGATGTCCGGCCGCTGATAGACCCTGCGCTCCACAATCTTGCAGTTCGTGCACCAGTCGGCGGTAAACTTAATCAGCACGACCTGTCCGTCTTCGAGGGCCTGTTCAATTTTGGCGGCATCATAGGGCTGCCAGTTCACGGCCGCGGGCGGTTCAGCGGGCAGAAGCCAAAAACCGCAGACAGCCGCCAGCAGCACCGCCGCTGTCCGAACAGTCCATCGCCGGACAGCAGGGCTCTGAACAGAAACCCACTGTCCCCACATCCACACACAGAAAGCAAAAATGACGCCGTACAGGAGCACGTTGATCAATCGGTCTTTGTTCAGGGCGGTCAGGGTGAATTTCACTGCCAGAATCAGCAGCAGAAAGCCGCCGGTCTTTTTCATCAGGTCCATCCAGGGCCCCGGTTTGGGCAGACGGTCAAGCAGTCTTGGCATACTCACCAGCACCAGATACGGCAGGGCCATCCCTGCCCCCATCAAAACAATCGCGCTGCTGCCGACCGCGGGCGGCTGAGACTGCGCCCACACCAGCACTGCTCCCAGCAGGGCCCCGCTGCACGGCGTGCTCAAAAGTCCGGCGAAGAAGCCCATTCCGATGGAACCGAGGATTCCGCCGGCGGCCTGCTGCGGGCCTGAGAGCGAAGACGGCAACGTAAAGGAAATCGCATCCAGAAACGCCAGCGCGAAAAAAATCAGCAGCAAAAACAGAACAATCACGGCGTTCGGCTGGCGATACAGCGAGTTCAGATCAACCGCGGCGCCGGTTGTCATCTGAATGAGTACGGCCAGCAGGGCAAACGCGGCAAAGAACAACACAATTCCGCCGCAGAAGGCCAGCCCGAGGGCAGTGCGGCGGGCCAGAGATTCTTTGGCGTTGGCAATCAGGCGCAGAATAATCAGCGGAAGAATCGGAAGCACACAGGGCATCAGGTTGATGGACAGCCCGGCCGGAATCGCCAGAAGGAAATAAAACAAAGCCGTCTGACGGGTCGGCTGTCCAGCCGCATCTTCCGTCCAGTCCTCCAGCATCCCAGCCAGCGAAGACTCTGCTTGGGGCCGGGTGGGTACAAACACGCCGCCGGAGGCCGCCTCCGTGATTTGCTCCAGTTTCGGCAGACCGGACGAGTCGGCTGCAGGACGGAGCACGCCCCGGAAGGTTTTGCGGAACGGCGTCAGACAGAGTTTGCTCGTGCAGGCCAGACCGCTGAGTGTAATCTCCACCGGACCGGAGGCCGTCTGAAACCCCGAGTCGGCGGGGACGAAAATTTTAAAATTGCCCGCAAAGACTTCCACATCCTGATTGAGGGCTTCTTCCCGGAACAAACTCGGCGTTGGGAAGATGGGTTTGCCGAAGCGGACGCCCTCGGCGGAAACAGCGATTTTCAGTTCCACGCCCGGGGCCGGTGCTGTTTTGGCGGAGGCGTAGTAGTGCAAATCCTTTGTGCCGGCAAATTCAGCTGTAATGCCCGGCTGTCCGTCCCGTATGTCCGTGTAAAACCGGACGGACGAACGCTCCATTTCGTATTGATAAATCAGGAAGAAATCTGCCGCTGCAGGGCCGCTCAGAAACGTGGATGCAAGCAGGGCGGGCCATAATAGGATCGAGCAGTTTTTGCATTCCGTCCGATTCAGCATTTTGTATCTCCCAAAGACGGCAATTGATACGAAAGCATCCAACGGCGGGTTCCCAGTTTTTAAAGAGAGGATTTTTCGGCGGCAGGGGACTCGGACGGGAGCAGCCGGTCTATTTTCCGGTTTAGTTCGTCCATTTTTTTCTCGAGGGCTTCCAGTTTTTTCAGAACAGCCTGATTGTCTGCATCCATTTTCAGCAGGTGCTGCTGAACCAGGGCCAGATATTGGTCGCTGAGCCGCTCATACGCCTCAATCATACGCACCATATCGCTTTTGTAAGGCGGAACGGAAATCTCATATTCCCGGCTTTTTTCTGAAACGGCAGCAAAGGAAAGCAGCCCAATTGTTCCAAAAAGAACAAATAAGAGGAAAAAGGGTTTTGTGTTTGCAGTGAATGCCTTCATTTTTATGCCTCCGCAGTAATGATAATTCTCTGTCTGCTGTCTCGTCAGAACAGCGGCTGATCTTGCCGCTGAGTATATCAATGAAAAGAAAGCGGAGGTACTCTTTTTTTGAAGATGGAGGGGAGTTATTTTTGAAAGAGTTGGGTGAGGGCTTCAAGGATTTCCGCCGGTTCGGCCATCCGCCCGAGGCCTTCGGTGCCGCAGGCCAGCCGGCCGGCAGCAGGCCCGACAAAGCGGATATTCCGGGTTGTGAGGGTCTGGATGTTCTGCCGGGTGGCCGGATTCGTCCACATCCGGGTGTTCATCGCCGGGGCCATCAGAATCGGCTTTTCCCAGCAGACGCAAAGGGTTGTGCTCAGCAAGTCGTCGCAAATCCCGGCGGCGGTCTTGGCCAGAATATCGGCGGTGGCGGGCGCAACCACCAGTGCGTCCGCCCAGTCGGCCGTCTGGACATGTCCAATCTGAAACTCTTCAGGCGCCGACCACAGGTCGGTATAGACCGGCTGACCGGTGAGGGCCTCGAACGTCTTAGCGGCAATCAGTTTCTGGGCGGCCTCCGTGAGAATCGTTCGGACCGCCGCGCCGGCGGAGGTCAGTTTGCTGGCCAAATCCGCCGCCTTGTAGGCCGCGATTCCGCCCGCCACACCGAGCACAATTTTCTTATTCGCCAAAATGCTCAGGTCCGCCGTCATTGAAGTGATTCCTAAAAGGGCTCTTTCTTCGGTTTTTCCGCCGGCGTGCCGTAGTCCGGTGCGATTTTGTCCTGTTTAATCTCTTCAATGACGATTTCCATCGGCGTCATTCCTTCGGTGTTTTCAATCAGAGGCCGCCCGCCCTCCATCATTTCCAGCAGACGCTTCTGGATGATGGCCGACAATTTAAACCGTCCGCCGACCTTCTTGATAATGGCTGTGTCCTTGAGTTCTTCAATCATCGTTTATTCTCCTGCTTATTTCGGTTCATTTTGGATGATTTGTATCACCTCTTCGATGGCCTTGTTCAGGTCATCGTTGACAACACGGTATTTATACTCCCTGGCCGCCGCCGCGATTTCCTCCTGAGCCCGCTGGAGCCGTTTGAGCCGGGCCTGTTCATCTTCGCCCCGGTTGCGGGCGTTCAACCGCTTGGCCAGGTCCTCCAGCCGCGGCGGCAGGATGAAAATCGTAATCGCATCCGGAAAATGCCGGACGACCTGCCGGGCGCCTTCCACATCGATTTCGAGCAGGGCGATGCGTCCGGCTGCCAGCGCCTCCTCCACGGGACGGCGCGGCGTGCCGTAATAATTCCCAAATACGCAGGCATGCTCGAGAAGTTCATGGTCAGCCAGTGCCCGCTCAAATTCTTCTTTCGAGACGAAATGATAATCCACGCCGTCTTTTTCGCCGGCCCCAATGGGCCGTGTCGTCAGCGACACGCTGAAATAGGCCCCCAGCCGCCGGATGATTTCCCGGCTGATGGAGGTCTTTCCGACGCCGGACGGCCCGGACAAAATCACCAGCTTGCCTTTTCTGTCGGACGAGTTCGTCATGGCGGCACGTTCCGGTCTATTCAATGTTCTGCACCTGTTCCTTGATGCGGTCCACGGCGCATTTGATATCGATCACCCACTGGGCAATCAGGGCGTCGGAGGCCTTGCTGGCGATGGTATTGGCTTCGCGCAGCAGTTCCTGAGCGATAAAATCCAGCCGGCGTCCGGCCGGTTCATTGCCGTCCAGGCAGGCCTCAAAGTGATTCAGATGCGTTTCGAGACGAATCAGCTCCTCCGAGATATCCGACCGCTCTGCAAAGATAGCTACCTCGCGGGCCAGCAGGGCCTGGTCCATTTCCAGCTGGGCCTGGGCCAGAAGGTCCGCCGTCCGCTTGCGGAGCCGCTGGTGGTATTCTTCCACGACGGCGTCCTTGCGCTGCCGAATCAGGGCCAGTTTTTCCCGAATGGCCGCGCAGTTTGTCCGCAGGTCCTCGGCCAGCAGTTTGCCTTCTTCCAGCCGCGTTTCTTTGAGCCGCTCAAAGGCCTGACGGGTCAAATCCAGGACCGTCTGACGGATTTTCTCGAGCGTTTCCAAGTCCGGCGTGCTCGGCTGAACAATCCCGGGCAAGGCCAGCAAAGAAGCCAAATCGACCCGGAAGGGGCCGCTGTCGCCGCCAACAAGGCCTGTCAGCCGCGCCATATACGTCCGCAGGGCCTGCTCGTCAATGTCAATCAGGGCCTGGCCGCTGACATTTTTCATCCGCAGCGAGTAATTGATGCTGCCCCGATGAAAATGCTCGCGATGCAGTTTGTCCAGGTCGTCTTCTAAAAAGGCGGCGATATCCGGCAGTCTCAGCTGAGTCTTGAGATAACGGTTATTCAGCGAGCGGATTTCGACGGTATAGAGCACACCGTCCACCTCCGCTGCCGCCTGTCCGAATCCTGTCATACTGCTGACCATAGCCCTGTCTTCCCTGCGGTCCAATTACGGATTTTGGGCGGGAGCGGATTCTGGTGCAGCCGGTGCGGCTGGTGCTGCCGGCTGTTCCGTAGAAGCCGGTGCTTCTGGAGCCGGGGTTTCCGGGCTGCCGCTTGGTGCCGAAGCAGCCGGCGGAGCGGACGGGGCCTGTCGGGCCTGAACTTTCAGGGTTTTGTCCAGCAGAACCCCCAGGACCAGAAATGTAGCGACCAGACCGATGGTAATCCAGGTCAGCACGTCGCCGGTTTTGGAGCCCAGCAGACTGGAAGCCCCCATCCCGCCGAACATCGCCCCCAGCCCGCCGCCTTTGCCTTTCTGGATCAGAATAACCAGAATCAGCAGCACGGCGACCAGAAGAAACAGCACCATCAGAACACTTGTCAGAAAGGACATCATTGCCAGCGTTGTGCTCATACATCACATTCCTTTTCAAAGGGTTATTTTTTTAGGGCGGCGGCCGTTTTCACCATTGCCGCAAAGTCTTCCACTTTCAGACTGGCTCCGCCGACCAGAAGACCGTCCACATCCGGCTGAGCAAGCAGTTCCGCCGTATTGGCAGGCTTGGCGGAGCCGCCGTACTGAATCGTCATCTTTTCCGCCAGCCCCCGGCCGTACATTTCCCCCAGCTGCCAGCGGATGCGTTCGTGGACCTCCTGGGCCTGCTGGGGCGTTGCATTCCGTCCGGTGCCGATGGCCCAGACCGGTTCATAGGCAATCGTGACCGCTTTGATCTGCTCGGCCGAAAGCCCCTCCAGTCCCTTTCGAATCTGCTGCTCCACAACGTCGAATGTCTTGCCGTTGTCCCGCTCTTCGAGCAGTTCGCCCACGCAGAAAATCGGCTTCAGACCGGCGTGAATGGCCGCCTTGATTTTCAGGTTAATCAGCCGGTCGGTCTCTCCGAGGATATGCCGGCGCTCCGAGTGGCCGATGATCACATACGTGCAGCCGCAGTCCTTGAGCATCTCGCAGCTGATTTCCCCGGTGAAGGCCCCGTTGCCTTCGAAATACACATCCTGCGCCCCCAGTTCAATCTGAGAAGCGCTCAGGGCCGCCGCAACCGCCTGCAGATACACAAAAGGCGGACAGACCGCAATCCGGACATTCTGAATCGAGGCCAGCTCACGCACCAGTCCGGCTGCCAGATTCACGGAGGTGGTGCTGTTTGTGTTCATCTTCCAGTTCCCGGCCAGGAACAAGGTTCTCATAGGGGTCTCCTGTTTTGGTTTTCCGTTCTCATTTCATCCCACTGGGCTACAAAACAACCGTGTTGCGCGGAAAACTGCCCAGTACCGACAGCTGCAGGCAATGCTTTTTGGCTTTCTCAAGCGCCTTACGGACGTTGTCATCCAGCCGGTGTCCGAGAAAGTCCACGAAAAAGTAATATTCCCACTCGCGTTTTTTGTTGGGCCGCGAGCCGATGTTCGTCATGTTGATGTTGTATTCTTTGAAGACATTCAGCACGTCCACCAGAGCCCCCGTCCGATGCGCGGTGCTGAACAGGATTATGGTCTTGTCATCGCCGGTCGGCTGGGCATCCTGCTTGCCGAGTATCAGAAACCGGGTGACGTTGCTGGAAATATCCTCGATATCCTCGCAGAGGATTTTCAGGCCGTAGATTTCGGCGGCGATGGCGGAGGCAATCGCCGCGGCTCCGGGTTCCTCGGCGGCCAGCTGGGCCGCTTTCGAGGAAGAGGCCACCGGAATCGTCTGGGCATCCTTGAAGGTGGCCGCCAGCCAGTTGCGGCACTGGGCGAAGACTTCCGGCTGCGAATAGATTTTGGTGATTTGGGCCATCGGACAGTTGGCCATCAGGTTGTGGTGGATGGCCATGTGCAGTTCGGCACAGACCATCACGTCGGTTTCAATAAAGGCGTCCAGCGATTCCCGAACGCCTCCGCCGGCGGAGTTTTCAATCGGAACAATCCCGAAGTGGCAGTGCCCTTTGCTCACCTCTTCGAATATCGCGCGGATATCCGCCAGGGCCTCATAATCCACGCTCTGGCCGAATTTTAAGATGGCGGCGTTGTGGCTGAAGCTGCCCTTCGGTCCCAAAAAGCCGATTCGAAGCGGCTGCTCCAGACAGAGCGAGCCGCTCATCAGCTCCCGCCAGACGGCAAACAGGGCTTTGTTCGGCAGGGGGCCTTTGTTCAGGGCCGCAATCTTATCCAGAACCTCCTTTTCCCGATGCGGTACATAGATCGGGTCGTTGCGGCCCTGTTTGAGTTTGCCGATTTCCACGGCCAGCTGCGCGCGCTGATTGATCAACTCGACGAGTTTTTCATCGATCAAATCAATCTGCTTTCTCAATTCCTCTAAGGTCATCGCCCCAATCACCGCGTTTCTTGGATAAAGACAGAAAATCTCCCTTTATCAGGAAACGAAAATATTTATCATATTTTCCGCCGTTCGTCAACGGCTTTTCCGAAAGAGCCGGCAAAAGGCAACAAAACAGGCATTATGGCTCTATATTATTCCATATTTGAAACTGGTTTCGGCTGGTTCGGGATTCTCGGCACAGAGGAGGTTTTGGTGCGCACATGCCTTCCTTTACCGTGCCCGAGTACCGTTTCCGCATCCCTTTTGAGCGGACAGACTGCACACCGGAAACCGGATTATAGAGCAGAACTCCAAAAACAAATACAGGAGTATTTTGAGGGGAAATATGTTGATTTGGCCGAGATACCGGTTTCTTTCGAGGGGTTGTCTGATTTTTGCCGGAAAGCCCTCAAGGTTCTGAAAAATGTAAGATACGGCGAAATAATAAGTTATAGTGATTTGGCTGTTCAGGCCGGTTCTCCGAAGGCCTCACGGGCTGTCGGCCGGGCCCTGGCGGGCAACCCGCTGCCGCTGATTGTCCCTTGCCATCGAGTCATCCGCGCCGATGGGTCTGTGGGCGGTTTTTCGGCTGAGGGGGGTGTTTTGATGAAAGCAAAAATGCTCCGTTTAGAGCAGTCTGTTTTTAAAAAGGGACATACTGCTCCCCTTATATAGGAAACAAACAAACTTTCTGCTTTTTCGTCCAGAGCCGGCACAAACAGACAGCCGCCCAAACGGCCGCAGCGTCCGCAGGGCTATACGGCCTGGATGCGTTTGACCTGCGGCACCAAGTCCGTCAAATCTTTGATTTTCACGGGCTTGCCGGTATCAATGCTTTTGCGGGCGGCAATACCAACCAGAATCGACATCGCTCCGTCCCGGCTGCCTGCCGCATGCCCCAGCGGGTCCGGCGCATTCGGCGCTGTAAACAGCCGTTCGCGCAGCCGCGCATCCCCGCCGCCGTGTCCGCCGTACACCTTCGGCACTTTGACCTGTTCCACCCGCCCGAAGTTTTGGGAAACCATAATCGAGTTAAACCGGCTTGGGTCTTCTTCGAGGTCCTGCTTCATCTCCATCGCATGCAGCTGGTCCTGGCTGGGCATCTGCAGGTCCTTTTCCCACGGAATCCCGTCCCAGCTGTCCAGCCGTCCCTCCAATCCGTTGAAGGCAATCTGCCAGCCCTCAAACGGCGAGTACGTCGTCAGCGAATAACTCACCTGCACACCGTTGGCATATTTGATCTGCACGGCCATTTTGTCAAAGATGTCAATCTCCGGGCGCCACAGGCACGCATCCCGCAGATAGCCGTCGTACTTTTCGTTGGCGACATACAGATTCATCAGGTGTTTGTCTTTGGTGATGTCCCAGAAAAATCGGCACTTGTCCTTGTGCGGGCAGGTCCGGCAGTGTGTGTGCCGGAAGGGGTTGTTGTGTCCGTAATGCTCCAGTGCTCCGAAGGCGTGGACTTCGATGGGGTCTGAATCAATCCACCAGTTCAGCAGGTCAAAATGATGCGTGGCCTTGTGCACCAGCAGCGTGCCGCTGTGCCTGCGGATGCCGTGCCATCGCCGAAAATACGACGCTCCGTGATCGGTGTTCAGGTACCAGTGGAAATCCATGGAGGTCAGCCGCCCGATTCGTCCGGCGGTCAGCAGTTCTTTGATTTTCGTAAAATGCGTGCCGTAGCGGTAATTAAAGCCCACGTGCACCTTGCGTTTGGTGCGTTTTTCCGCCTGGAGGATTTTGCGGCATTTGTCCTCGTCGGTAGTCATCGGCTTTTCCGTAATCACTTCGGCCCCCATTTCGAGGCCTTTGATAATAAACTCGTGATGTGTGCCGTCCACGGTGGTTACAATCACGGTATCCGGTTTGGTCTGGTCCATCATCTGCTCAAAGTTGGTGAACGTAGGACAATCTGCGCCGATGTATGTTTTGGCATAAGTCGCCCGTCCGGGATTGATGTCGCACAACCCCACAAACTCCAGCCGGTCGCCGTGATTTTCGAGCAGCGATTTGCCCCAAAGCGAGATTCCTCGTACGCCGGTTCCGACCAGGACCAGACGTTTTTTGCGAGGCGCCGGGACCGCAGGCATTCCGAACAGGGAAACAGGGCGGGTCAGGGCGGCCGCCGCGGTCATTCCCGCCGCCGCCAGGAATTCTCTTCGCTTCATAAGCATACCTCCCGAAAACAGGTTTTGGACGAGTGAAAACCGTTCAGACGCCGGCTTTCTGTTCCTTCTTTATAATCCAAATCAGGCCTGCTGACAAGAAGGACCTTGTTTCTCTGTCAAAACCGTCTCCTTTCGTCCTTTTGCCGGTCTTCCTTGACAGCAGAAGGGAGAAACGATAGACTGGTTCTTTCTTTTGAATTAAGGGTCGATTATGTCGGATACAGAGAAAACCGGATATCGTCATACGTTACATCTGCCGCAGACAAGTTTTGCGATGAAGGCCAACCTCGTCCAGCGCGAGCCGCAGCAGCGGAAGGTCTGGGAGAAAGAGGACATCTACGGCAAGATTCTCAAGGCCCGCCAAGGGGCGCCTTTGTATGTGCTCCATGACGGTCCGCCGTATGCCAACGGCGATATTCATATGGGACACGTCATCAACAAGGTGCTCAAAGACTTTGTTGTCAAGTACAAGACGATGAACGGCTTTCTCTGTCCTTATGTGCCGGGCTGGGACTGCCACGGTCTGCCGATTGAAGTGAAGGTGATGGCCGAACTGGGCGAGTCCGCCCGCACGATGAGCAAACTCGAAATCCGCCGGCATTGTCATAAATATGCAAGCAAGTATGTCAAACTGCAAACCAAACAATTCCAGTCGCTGGGTGTCTTTGGGGATTTTGCCAATCCGTATCTGACGCTTAAGCCGCAGTATGAGCAGGGGATTCTCGAAATCTTTGCGGAGCTGGTCGGCAACGGCCTGGTGTACAAGCAGCTGAAGCCCATCCATTGGTCGGTGGGCTGCCAGACGGCCCTGGCGGATGCGGAACTCGAATACAAAGACATTGCCTCGCCGAGCATCTATGTGAACTTTCCGCTGGAGGAGGCGTCGGCGGCCCGGGTGCGTCAGATGGGGCTGGCCGATGCGGACAGCACGGTCTGCTTTATGATTTGGACGACGACGCCCTGGACGCTGGCGGCCAATCTGGCGGTGGCGCTGCATCCGCATCTGGAGTATGTCTGTCTGTCGTACACCAGGAACGGCCGGAAATGGGCCTCGATTGTCTGCAAGAGCCGTCTGGAGGCGGTTCTGGCGGCGGCGGGCCTGACGGAGGGGACTTATGCGGTCAGCGCCCCGCGGCTCGGCAGCGACTTCAAAGGGCTGCGGTACCGTCATCCCTTTGTGGAGAAGAACCCGACGGACAAAGACGCCTGGTTTGCGATTAATGAAACGTTTGTGACGACGGAAGACGGCACCGGCATTGTGCATATCGCCCCCGGCCACGGCGAGGAGGACTATCAGGCTGGACTGAACAACAATCTGGCGGTCTATTCTCCTGTCCAGGATGACGGCTGCTATGATCAGACCGTTCCGGTCTGGCTGGCGGGCAAAAATGTCCTGCAGGTCGATTCGGTGGTGAACGAACACCTGCGTCAAATCGGCCTGCTGGTGCACGAGGAAAAAATCGTTCACAGTTATCCGCACTGCTGGCGCAGCAAGATGCCCGTCATCTTCCGCGCTACGGAGCAGTGGTTTATCAGCGTGGACAAGCCCGCCGCCGCCTTCGGCAAGTCGCTGCGGCAGATGGCCCTCGAACAAATCGGGCAGGTCCGCTGGATTCCCGCCTGGGGCGAAAAGCGCATCCGCGGGATGCTCGAAACGCGTCCGGACTGGTGCATCAGCCGCCAGCGGGCCTGGGGGCTGCCGATCCCGGCCTTTACCAACAGTCAGGGCAAGGTGCTGCTGACGCGCGATTCTGTGCTGGCGGTCGCCCGCACGATCGGGCGGAAGGGCTCGGACAGCTGGTTTACGGATACGCCGCGCCAGCTCCTCGGCGAAGACTTCCCGCTGCCGGAGGGCTTTTCGTGGGACGACCTGCATAAAGAGGAGAATATCTTTGATGTGTGGTTTGAATCCGGCTGCAGCTGGCATTCCGTGGCTGTCAAGGCGGGCTGGCCGATTCCGGTTGATTTGTATCTGGAGGGGTCTGACCAGCACCGCGGGTGGTTTCAGCTGTCGCTGCTGCCGGCGCTGGGGGCGGTCGGCAAGGCGCCGTTCAAGATGGTCCTCACGCACGGTTTTACCGTCGATGAGAAGGGAATGAAGCAGTCCAAATCCGCGGGCAACTACGTGAGTGCCCTGGAGGAAATCGAAAAATACGGTGCCGATATCCTGCGGCTCTGGGTGGCCAGCGTCAACTATCAGGAGGATATGCGCTGCAGCGATGAACTCATTGGTCGATTGCAGGAGGCCTATCGAAAGATTCGCAATACCCTGCGGTATCTGCTGGGCAATCTGGAGGACTTCGACCCGGCGAAAATGACGGTGCCGTATGCGGACCTTCTGCCGCTGGACCAGTGGGCGATGGAGGCCCTCCAGAAGCTGATTGTTCAGGTCCGGCAGGCCTATGAAGATTTTGCGTTTCACCGGGTCTTTTCGCTTCTTTATAACTTCTGCGTCGTCGAGATGAGCAGCATCTATATGGATGTTCTGAAGGACCGAATGTACTGCGACGGAACCAACAGCCGCAGCCGGCGCAGCGGACAGACCGTGATGTATGCGATTCTGGATGCCCTGATTCGGATGCTGGCGCCGATTCTGGTCCATACGGCCGAGGAGGCCTGGGCTGCCGTTCCGTTCAAATCCGAACCGCTGGACAGCGTTCATCTGGCGAAGATGCCGCAGCCGGCCCCGTCGATTCCCTGGGAGGCCAACGAGCCCAAATGGCAGAAGATTCTGGCCCTGCGCGACGAGGTTCTTCACGTCCTCGAGCCCCTGCGGAAAAACCAGGTCATCGGCTCCAATCAGGAGGCCTGGGTCCGCTTGAGCGTGCCCGAGGAGGAGTACGCTCTTCTGGAGCAGCTCGGCGCCCAGACCTTCGCTTCGCTGTGCATCGTCAGCGGCGTCACGGTCGAAAAAGGCCCGGCCCTCCAGGCCGCCGCTGACCGAAGCCCCTATCCGAAATGCCAGCGCTGCTGGAACTATTGGCCCTCAGTCGGTCAGAACAGCGAGTATCCGGACCTGTGCGCCCGCTGCATTCAGGCGGTTCGACATGCGGCGGGTGGGACCCTGTAATCTCCGCCGGAAGAAAAGATTTTTTCGAATACAACGGCTGAAAAAAACATGAGGAATATGAAACGATGGCGACCATCGTTCATCAGGATTGGGAAGAACTCATCCGTCTGTGCCGACTATATCGGGTCAAACGGCTGGAATTGTTCGGTTCTGCCGGGACGGAAAACGGGTTTCAGCCGATGCCTCCTCGCGAGCATGCCAAATCCTGTTTCGGCCTTCTCGTCCGGATGCAGGATTTGTTCGGCTGTCCGATTGATCTGGTCGAAATCGAAGCCGTCCGCAACCCTTATTTTCTCGAGCGGGTCAATTGCTCAAAACAGGAGATTTATGCGGCCTGAGATTCGGAAATATCTGTACGATATCGGGAAGGCCTGCGAAGCAGTTCTTCTTTTTGTACGCGGCAGGACGCTGGAGGATTGCGAGAAAGACCGGCGGTGTGGAGAGGCATCTTAGTCTATGATTGGGGAGGCACTGAACAAGGCTGTTCATGAGGAGCCCGTCCTGGATGGGCGCATCAGCGGCCTTCGTGAAATCATAAATCTGCGGAATGTCATCGTGCATGGGTATGCAGTGGTTCAGAACAAAACAATTTGGGGCCTCCCTGAAGAGGACCTGCTGCCGCTCTATCGCGAAGTGAAAACCCTTTTTGAATGACGGATTGATAAAGACGAGACATCTATGTTTTCCGATACGTTCTCTCTTTTTTTTCTGCTGGTTTGTATGAATAGTTTGAGCGGCGATGTCGGAGCAGACATTGTGGAAAAGTACCGGCGGGCGTTGGCGATAGAGGAAATCACAAGCGGCAAGGTGTTCAAAGAAAAAGTTACGCCGTACTGGTTTGACGGCGGCAATCAGTTCTGGTACCGCAATGACCTCTCCGACGGCCGACGCGAGTTCATCCGCGTCCACGTTCTCCGCGGCTACCGGCGGGAGGCCTTTGACCATGCCCGCCTGGCCGAAGTCCTCTCAAAGGCCTCGGGATTTCCGGCGGATCCGCAGCGGTTGCCGTTCCGGCGAATCTGTCTGTCCGAGGACGGCGCCTCTGTCATTTTTTCGGCCTTTGCCAAGAGCTGGCGGTGCGATCTGAATTCCTATCTGGTTGAAGAATGTCCGCCGCAGGAGGCGCTCTCCGAAACCCTCGAGCCCCAGCCGGACGTCCGGCCCAGTCGGGACAGTCAGGAGGAGACTTTCATCGTCTTCCGAAACCGCACCGACCGGCCTGTCCGGCTTTACTGGGTGGATACCGCCCGCCGTCGGCAGCACTATGCCGACCTGCCGCCCGGCCGGGAGCATCGCCAGCATACTTTTGTCGGCCATGTCTGGCTGGCCGCCGACCCGAACGACCGCCCCCTGGCCGTCTTTACCGCCCAGTCCGACGAGGCCCTCGCGGAAATCACACCGGACCTGCCGGCCGAGCCCAAAGTCCGCGACAGCCGCCGTTCCCAGCCGTTGCCTCTTTGCTCTCCCGACGGCAAATACCGCCTTGTTGTTCGAGACCACAATCTTTTCCTGCAGGAAGCCGAAACCGGCGCCGAAACCCCGCTGACCGAGGACGGCACAGCGGAACATTTTTACACCCGGCAGGTCTATTGGTCGCCCGACAGCCGCTATCTGGCCGCCGTCCGGACCCGCAAGGGCTTTGACCGCAAAATTCATCTGATTGAATCCTCTCCCGAAGGCCAGCTCCAGCCCAAACTGCACACCCTCTCCTATGCCAAACCCGGCGATGAAATCGACCGCGCCAGCCCTTGCTTGTTCGACATCGAATTCCGGAAACAAATCCCCATTTCCGATGCGCTCTTCCCCAATCCCTGGTCCCTGACGGACTTCTGCTGGCAGCCCGACTCCAAGCGTTTCCTGTTCTGCTACAATCAGCGGGGTCATCAGGTCCTGCGGGTTTTGGCCGTCTGCGTCGAAGACGGACAGGTGCAAACGATTGTTGAAGAAACCAGCCCGACCTTTCTCGATTACGCCGGCAAATACTTCTTCCGCTATCTGGAGGCGACACAGGAGATCATCTGGATGTCCGAACGGGACGGCTGGAATCATCTCTATTTGTATGATGCCGCGGAAGGCCGCCTGAAAAATCAGATTACCCGGGGCCCCTGGGTCGTCCGGCGGGTTGTCGAGGTGGATGTCGAAAAGCGGCAGATTTGGCTGGAAGCCGGCGGTGTACGGCCCGAACAGGATCCGTATTATATTCACTTGTGCCGCGTCAATTTTGACGGAACCGGTTTTGAGATTCTCACGGAAGGTGACGGGACGCACGAGGTCGAGTTTTCGCCCGACCGCCGTTTCTTTCTGGACCGCTGGTCGCGTGTCGATTTGCCCCCGATTACCGATCTGCGCAGTGCGGCGGACGGACGGCTCATCTGCCGGCTGGAGGAGGCCGACTGGTCGGCGCTGCTGGCGACCGGCTGGAAGCCGCCCATTCGTTTTGCCGCCAAAGGCCGCGACGGGCAGACCGATATCTACGGGATTCTCATCCTGCCGTCCACCTTTGACCCGAATGAAAAATATCCCATCCTCGAAGAAATCTATGCGGGTCCGCAGGGGGCGTTTGTTCCGAAGGCTTTCGGCCGGCAGACCCGCCAGCGGCAGCTGGCCGAACTGGGTTTTGTTGTTGTCCAGATTGACGGGATGGGCACATCGTACCGCTCCAAGGCCTTTCACGATGTCTGCTGGAAAAATCTGGGCGACAGCGGGTTTCCGGACCGCATCGCCTGGATGAAGGCTGCCGCCGAAAAATATCCGTTTCTGGACCTGACCCGCGTGGGCATCTACGGCGGCTCAGCCGGCGGGCAAAGTGCGCTGCGGGCCTTGCTGGCGCACGGGAATTTTTACAAAGCTGCCGCCGCCGACTGCGGCTGTCACGACAACCGGATGGACAAAATCTGGTGGAATGAGTTGTGGATGGGCTGGCCGGTCGGCCCGCATTACGAAGAGCAGTCCAACGTCACCAACGCACACAGACTGACGGGCAAACTCCTGCTGACCGTCGGCGAGCTCGACCGCAATGTGGACCCGGCTTCAACGATGCAGGTGGTCAACGCCCTCATCAGGGCCGACAAGGATTTTGAACTGCTCCTCATCCCCGGCGGCGGCCACGGAGCTGGCGAGACTCCCTACGCCAGACGAAAACGAATGGATTTCTTCGTTCGACACCTGCTCGGCATCGACCCGCCCGGGAGATTCGCTGAAAGGCCGTTTCCGCCGTCATACGGCACAAACGCACAAAGACCTTGACGAATCCCGCCATCTTTGTTATAAGATCTTCTGCGAAAGCAGGAAAGGATGGACTCTCAAGAAGCCTAACTTTTTTACCTTCCTCTTTGAAAGGGCGCAAAGCAGACAGGAAAGAAAAAAAGGAGAGGAAAAATGTGTAGAGGGAGGCGTCTTTTAAAGGTGGCACTTTTTGTCACTATTTTCCTGACAGATGTTTTTTCGTCTACCAACATCCTAAAAGAACAGCATAGCCGAATTTCGACACTGCTGAAGGTTCTCTATGCTATTTACGATTATGATACATCCCAGATTCCCGACGAGCCGAATGAGATTCTCGCTCTGCAGGATTCCCCATCTTCACGCGACCAAATGGCTTGGGCGTTGCTGAACTGGCTTCGGATGGGACTGGACCCAAACAGTCGGCCTTATGTGGAGGTGATTTGTCCAGAAGTCGCCCTTTTCTCTGCCAATGAGCCAACAGATTCTCCAGATTCACTTCCGAAGATAGAGACAGCGGCTCCCCAAGAGGATCCGGAGCTGGTTGAGACTGTCAGCATACGAACCTTAGGAAGAGAATCGGAATCGTTTGAAGAGCTGGCCGGACCGCTGGGGTCGTGTATTCTGGAGCCGAAAACTTACCGAATTACATCTCTGCCTATCCGGATTGAGGGGTATGTTGTGATGCCCGCCGGCACTCGGCTGATTGCTCCTTATGATCCGAATCTGCCAGTGATTGAGGTGATGCCCGGCGGGCGGCTGGACCTTGGCCGGGCGGCTTTTTATGAGGGGGACTGCCCGGCCGTGCTGCCGGCCGTGAGAATTGAGGCGGCAGAACCGAACAACTGGTTTGTCAATAACGCGGCAGGGATTTACGTGCACCGCGGGGCCGACCCGAAAACGCGGATTGAAAATCTGATTGTTACGCATTGTATCGCGGGGATTGTGCTCAACGAACCGCTCGAAACACCTCTGCGGTGGGTGATTACCGCAGGATGTTTTGACGGACTTCAATTGTATGCTCCGGCAGCCGTTCAAGACTGCGAGTTTTGGCTCAACGGTTCTATCTTTCACGGGTTGCTTGGTTATGTCGGGACCGGCATTTATGTGGTTCCGGACATAAGTTCGTTTCCTATCTTTACCGTAGAAATTGAGCGAACCATCCTTTATGAGGGAGATGTCGGGCTTTATATTGACGAGCCCTGGACAGACCCAAACACGGCAGACCCAAATACATCAGACCCGAACCAACTGCCGGAAGTCCGCATCCGAGCGGTAAACAGTTGTTTTGCAAATAGTTATTTCTTTGGGATTTACCAGCGGTCAGGCCTGACGGAGGCCGAGATTGTCCATAGCGCTTTTTGGGGCAACCGACAAAATGCCAATTTCGAAGATTCTTTCAGCGGTTGCATCGGGCTGAGCCATGATCCGCTGTATAACTTCCCGCAGGAATGGGAAAAACTGTATGTTCTGCCGGATTCAGAACTGACGGATGCGGGGTATGGGATGGCCGATGATGGGACGGGTACGGCTCATGACCGGCCGGACACGGGGATTCTGGATATCGGCTGTCATTTTCCGGTTGGGGTCACGGGGACGTTCGGGATTCCGAGCAGTCCGGCTGACTTCAATTGGGACGGCGTTGTGGATGAGCAGGATTTGGCCCTGATGGAGGCGTGCATGGGGGCGACGGATGACCCGAATCGGGTGCGGATGGACCTGAACGCTGACAGCTGGGTCAATCTGCCGGATTTGGGGATTTTTGCAAAGAATTACGGCTACACGGCCGACCCGAATCAGCCGGGCCTTCACGACCCAAACTGCGCCCGGTCGGATTTCAGCGGAGACGGGATGGTGAATCTGGAGGATTTGGCGATTGTCGCGGAGCACTGGCTGACGGCGGTCTTTGACGAAGGGCGGCTGTGCGGGCTGTGCAACCTGCACAGCGACCCCAATATTCCCCCCGGCCGGCAGACAATTGACGACAGGGATATGAACGCCTTTTGGGCCGAATGGGGCAGCGGGATCCGGCTGGAAGTATCCGTCTTGTTTTCGGATCCGAACGGCAGCCCAATGGAATCGAATGCCTTATCCGGCCTGACAGTCATTCAGGTGAAGAACTATCCGGTTTCTTCCCGGGTTTTTGTGCAGGTGGATGGGCAGCTGGCCGGTCAGACCTATCCGGACCGGGAGGGAGAGGTCTTTTTTGAAATTCTCACCTACGAGTACAGCAACGGTGTCCATCGGCTGGCTGTGGGCGGCTATACCTCTCAAGGAGGATGCTGGCTGGTGCCGCAGACGGTGCGGTTTGATAACGTGATTTTCTATGCTTCGATTCCGCCGATGTATGAGCCGAACGAGCCGTACGAATTGTGCGGCTTTTTTGACGGGGCCTCGGTGCGGGTACAGGCTGGTTCGGGAGAGGAAGCGGTTTATGAAGGCGGCTGGTTTCGGCATCAGGCCTTGTTGGGGCCGGCTTCGAAAGCGGCGGTGTCGATCGGCGGGGAAAAGGCCTCCGGGCCGACGACGCTTTGGGGGCCGCTGAGCGAAAACGTGGACATGAGCCGTATCGACCCCAACTCCTTCCGGGCGGTGATTATCGCACCTTTTGAGAGGGCTAACAGAGATTTTGAAATCTCGATAGCCGAGATCCGAGCCTGTCTTTTGTTAAAAGGGATTTCCTGCATAGAATTGCTCGGCACAAATGCGAACTGGGATAATATTCAAACAGCCCTTTGCGGGAAAAATCTTCATTATGTTTACTGGATCGGCCATACCAACAGTCAAATAGGGGAAACAAGAAATCTCAGGCTTGAGGTAATCCGGGAGGGAACGCATCGGACAAACTTTAAGTGCTGGGACAAACGGAAATATTGGCCGTTCTTTGTAGAGAACAGGATTTTTTCCTGCAAGCGTTCCGATCGATTAATTTATCCGCCTGCACTTGACCCTCTTCCTTCAGATTGGGAAATTCGCGGTCGCAGTATGTGGTCTTTGGGTTTATGGAAAACCAAAACGATAAAAGAATTCTGGGCGATTGGGTGTGAGACAGGTTTGGAGTGGAAAAATGCGAATCAGGTAATGAATTACAATGACATGGCGTATGCCGTCGGCGCCTATTATCAAGATCAGCAGGGCAACTATGTCCATGTCTATATCGGGACAAGAACTCCAATCTGGTATGGATATCTTGTTGAACAGGCGGCGGATTTTCCCCGTGCATGGGCCCATATCCTCCGGGCCCATTCCGACAGAAATTTACACGATGCCCTCCGAAATGGTCCGATCGGCTTCCACGAATATCGAGCTGTTTGGGGAAGAGACGGGATGGAGGAAAGGACAATTCAATGGTGGCCGCTGTCTGCAAAATTGGACTGGCTGTATTGGTACTGAAAGGAGCGGACTCTGCAGGAAGAGAAGGGATTGTATGAGAATCAGAAAACGAAATTGCTTGCTGCTTTTGGGCGGAGTGCTGCCTGTTATTTTCCTTGCGAAAATAGGTTGGCTTTTCGCCCAAAGGCCTTTGATTCAAACAGATTACGTGGCCAAATATAATGACTGGTCAAAACCACCGGGGTTCAAACCGGACGAAAACGCTGCCTTCCTTTACCAAAAGGCATTCGAAGCTTATGTGCCGAAATCGGATGACGTTTGGGCTGTGGACCCTTACTGTCTTCGGCCTCTGCCGGAATCCATGATCGAATGGCTCAAAGCCAATGCAGCGGCTGCCGAATATTTTCAGACAGCCTCCGGCAAGCCGTATTATCGACCTGAACGCTTTTCCGAAGATGGGACGATGTGCGGAATCCGGGTTCCGGAGATTCCCTCCTTCAGCCAGCTGGCCGAAGTCTGTATCTGGAAAGCCCGGCTTGAGGCTCAGGAAGGACGATTTGAAAAGGCCCTCGAGACTCTTCTGCACTGCTGTCGTGCCGGAAATCATTTGTGCAGTCCGCAGTTATTTGTGGCTGACCAGTTTCTTGGGCTTCGGCTCAGACAAATGACGGCGGAAAACCTTTTCCTCATGCTTCAGCAATATTCTATCGGCAGTTCCATTTTAAGAGTGTGGCAGGAAAGTCTGGAGACATTGGCTGCCGAGGATATGTATCGACCCAGTTTCAAAACGGAAAAGTTTTTTGCGGAGGATATGCTTCAGCGAACGTTTCTGGACAACGGCAGAGGGACCGGACGATGGGCCTGGCGTTCCGGGTATCCCCGGGCTTTGCTGGCTTCTGACCTCTCTGTTTTTCACATCTATTTTGAAGCCCTGAAGGAGCGGGCATATTTTTGTTTGTTCGGAACGACTCGGAATGAAATAACCCGTCAAATAGACGATTTAATCGAGCTTTCCGATCATCTGCTTCAAAAAACCCCCTGGCAAATACTTCAGGACGTTCCTTCCGCCTTTGAGAGATTTGACGAAGTAGAGCGCAGTCATATTTTCTTTATTGTTTCGCACGTTCACCTGAATCCGGAAGCCATGATTCATACTTATCACAAAACAGCCGCTCAGATGAATGCATTGATTGCTGTTCTTGCCGTTTTGCGATACAAAAACGACACAGGTGTCTATCCGCAGACCCTGGATAAACTGGCCGTAGAGGGCTATTTGCGTTCTATACCGATGGATCCGTACAGTAACGGCCCCATGATCTATAAAATTCTGGGGGACGGTTTCACTTTGTACAGCATTGGAGAAGATTTTGAAGACAATGGCGGGACTTTCAACAAAAAAACTTCCAAAAGAGACCTTAGTCTTCATATTCATCTTCCTGATATTGTATACTGGCCGATTGCAGTCACAGCGGCGGATGAAAAAGTACCGATGATGGAGGAGTGGTGAAAGTTTTTTCAAGAGACCGGAAGGGAATTGGAATCGCTCAGCCCCAGCCGGCCTGGCGGATTTCCGCCTTTCTGGATGGGGAATGCCTCGGGACCTGGCAGGCCGGAACGCTGGGGGGGCCGGTCTTTGAGGCGGATTTGACACGGTTGGGGCCGGGCAGTCATCGGCTCAGGGTGGTGCGAACCATTGATTGGGGGCTGGAGATCACCGAACGCGTGATCGAAGGGGCCGGCACGGCGGGGCTGTATTATGCCGACATTCCGGAGACATTTGAGCCCAATGAACCATTTATAATCAGCGGTTTTAATCTTGGTAACAGACGGGATTTGGCTATTTCAGATATCCGGAATGAAATAATTTACGATGTGAATATTCTCCCCGGGAGGATGGACATAACTATACCGACAAACATTTTGAAGACTCACTGGCTTTGTGAAATGAGTCTGACAGATGAAGAAATTTATCAAGAAGGCGTGTTCGGTGTTTCTGGAACTCCCAACAACAGCGACAGAAAACGATATGAGAAACTGCTCAAAAAGCGTTTTGATCCGAACGATTGGGAGGGAAAAAGGGCACGTGTGGTCTTCCTGTTGCCGGATAGGAAAGTTACACGAATATTTTGGCAGGCAATTTGTTCTGCTGTAAAGGCAGCCGAGAATCGGCGGTTGCCCTATGCAGTTTTGTCCGGTTACGATGTAAACCAGCAAAATCTGGATTTTTTATTTTTTACAATGCCGGGGCGGCGGATCGTTATTTATTTTGGTCATGCGAACAGCCATGTAGGGGATGTTCAGAGAACCCGCTTTCAATGCTTCCGCCAAAGCAGGGTTGCAAACCCCGGCGCTTTCTATGATCTTGGTGCCTTTTCGTACACAAGACGCAGCAGACCGGCGGCAATTCCATTGCCTTATTATTATGAAACTCCACATCCCATACCCCTGGATGATTATGCATTTGATCTGTACGCACTCCGCAACAGCAATCCTGCATTGGACTGCCGGATCGATAAAATGTTCATTTTTGGCTGTCTTTCTGCGGCTTATCCGGATATGGCCGAAGCCCAGGGATGCGGTTCAGAGCATGATCATGCTTGGGGGGATATGATGTATGGCGGTTATCGATACGCCGTCTTGCAGACCAATGGCGGCTGGGCAGAGGGAATCGGAGACAATTTGGTTCGGGGTATTTCCATCTTTTTTGATAAACTTGGAGAAACGAGCGAAAAAGCTAAAACTGTATGGGATGGAATTATGGCAATCCAGCAATCTGAAATCGGGATCAGGCGGCAATGTCTCGGCTTCAATGGAATGTATGACGCAGACCCATCGAACCTGGATCACCAGCTGTTAATCTTCTATGGTTTGCATGCGTTAGATCAAAAATTGGAATAGAAACAGTGGAGACCTGACGATGAAAAATCACGGTATCTTTTTGTTGTTTATGCTTTTTTTATTTCTTTTTGGGTGCAGCCGCCGCTGCCTTAACAAGTCAAACTCCTATCCCAAATTACTGCCTGTGTGGGATGGAGCATCAGCCCTGTACAGCAGGGTACCGGACGATGAAATTCCGGTATGCATAGTCCAGTTTGGGTCTCCGGAGGAAGGCCCTGATTATTTTTCCCTCTATCATCCCTATCCGGCTGTGAAAAGTTCGAAGGCAGAGATGTCTCGATGGAGGGGGAAATCGACTTTTGAAAGCGGAGAATGGGATGGGCTGCCCCCCAGACGCACTCTGATAAAAGTGTATTCGGAACCAAATGAAATCAGTCAGATGATAGCATGTTTGTATGACCCGGAACTTCCAGAAAAATATGTAATAAAGCCAAATAGTGTCTTGGTTGTTATATCTATTTCGAGCCATTTGCACTCCCAAACAACTCGTCTTGTGCCTTTCGCATTAACAAAGGATGGATTTGCCGTCACTCCGAGGGGAAAAGATAAAACATTGTATAAACTATTAGCTTCCGCCTTGAAAGAACGGAATGCTCCATGAGAAGGTGAAAAATCAGAAAAGAATTTCTTCTGAGAAAAGATTCCTATACTTTTAGATTTCAGCGGAGACGGGATGGTGAATCTGGAGGATTTGGCGATTGTCGCGAAGCACTGGCTGACGGCGGTCTTTGACGAAGGGCGGCTGTGCGGGCTGTGCAACCTGCACAGCGACCCCAATATTCCCCCCGGCCGGCAGCCGCCCGCCGCCCGCTGAAATCTGGCCGCTGGAATCCGTGTTCATCCGTGTAAATCCGTGGTTCAAATCCGCGGTTGTTTTTTGCCCTTCTCTGTGGTATAATACCCCCCAACAATAGAAGGAGGAACAAATGGCCTGCAAAATACCGAACATCTTCACCCGCCCCATGACTACATGTATTCCTGGATTCTTGCATTCCTATTCTGTTCTGCATTCCTGTCTTTCTTCGTTTCGGATTTCGAATTTCGTGCTTCGGATTTTTCTCCCGCTGGCCGCTGGAATCCGTGTTCATCCGTGTAAATCCGTGGTGAAATAATCTCTGTGTCCATCCGTGGTTAAAAAAACTCTTTTCCATCTCGTTTGCGGCACGTTTGCAGCGCGTTTGGGCGCGTTTCAATCGGTACTTTCCCCGATGTTTTTCCACCCAAAACCCCTTTTTTCGCTCAAAAACCCGCAAATCCGCCCTTTCCCGATTTTTTCAATCGCACGGTTTCCCATATGCCGACTGTCCACGACACCCCGCAATCCAATTCCCAGTCCAAAAACACAATTTTTTCGTGCTTCGAAAAAAAATTTGGAAACAGCCCCGGCCGACGGCATTGCTTTATAAGCAGGCCGTAAAATGACAAAATACAGGACAAAACAGGGCGGGAATCAGATTATGAGAAAAAACTCCGGTTTCACACTGATTGAACTGCTGGTCGTCATCGCGATTATCGGTTTGCTGCTGGCGATTGTCCTGCCTGCCTTAAAGTCGGCCAAACTGCAGGCGGAAGGAACAATTTGCCTGACCCACGTCAACGGTCTGTCCAAGGCTTGGACAGTCTATGCCTACGAGAACAACAACCGCATCGTCGGTTCAATGGTCGGCTCCACCCGGGACCCTCTCTACTGCTGGGTGGCTTCTCCGCAGCGTCAGGACGGCACGACCGTCGCCCCGGAAAACTCCACGGCCGAAGATGAGATACGGGGGATCGAAAAGGGCCTGCTCTTTCCCTATTCTGAAGGGGCCGACATTTATCACTGCCCGTCCGACAAGCGCCACCTGCATCCCCCGACAACGGCCAACGGCACCGGTGTCGGCGGATACCGCAGTTATTCCCTCGCTGCAGGCGTGGGCCCCAACTCCTCCTCAGAAATCCAGTGGCAGGGCTATTATCCCCACCTGAAGACCACCACCATTAAATCACCCGGAGACAAATACATTCTCGTGGAAGAAGTGGACGGCCGCGGGATGAATGTCAATTCCTGGGTCATCAAGCCCCAGACGCCCAATACCTGGATTGATCCGATTTCGATTGCCCATCTGGGGCGAAGCATCCTCGGGTTTGCCGATGGACACGGAGAAAAACACCGCTGGGTGGACAAATCCACCCTCAAGATGGCCAAAGAACAGCGGGTCAATTTCAATGAGATTCCGGCCGGAGAAGGGACGGATTTAGCCTATATGATTCGCAATTTCCCCTTCGAGCGGTTCTATCCGTAAACACCCCGTATTTCGCCCTAATTCGGCTGCTCTTTTTCCTCAGCCGCGCCGGATTTGTACGGCTTCAGAGCGGCGGCCTCACCGAAAACCTGGTCCACCATCTCCGGTTTGCTGAGAAACTCCTGCAGCTGCGGTGTGGAGGCCGTCAGAATCAGCCGGTCGCGGACCTTTTCATGCTTCAGCAGAGTCGGTTTTTCCTCGAGGAGCTTCTCCATTGCTTCCGGCATCATCGCCGCCAGCATCAGATTGGGCTCTGTCGCCTCCACCAGATAGAAGGTATGAACGGGCTGGAGGTGATACTCCTGCCAGCCGCCCAGGTCGGGCCGTTTCGATTCCTTCGGGGAGATATCCAGAAAGCGATGAGGCCCGATTTCAACCAGATAGGCCAGCATGTAGCTTCGCTTCTCGCTTTCCTCGACAATCGTCAGGTCATAACCGCTGGTGTTCGCACGGCGGGTAAAGCACCACAGCTCCCCCTTTTCCGTCTGCCAGCAGCCCACCAGTTTTGGGTCAAAGACAAGCGTATCCTCCGTGTACAGTTCATACAGAGACGGCACACAGCCCATCCCGAAGGCCATCAGAAACACCGGCAGATACTTTCGTGTTTTCCGCATCTTGTTTCTCCTTTTCTGAATGTGCTCTATCTGTACATTATGGTCTTCGAAAGGAGGTCTTGCAAGGAAGAACGGGTCTTAAAAAAACTTTGCAAAAAAGGGATTTCTCTATCAAAATAAACGATATGGTCAGTTTTGAGGAGCATGTTCGTTTTGCCGAACAGCGGCGTCAGATGGTTGAGCAGGACCTGAAAGGTCGGGACATTACCGACCCGCGGGTGCTGGAGGTGATGGGCCGTCTGCCGCGGGAGTGGTTTGTCAAGCCGGAATATGCGGCCCAGGCCTATTCGGATTATCCGCTGGCCATCGGGCTGGGGCAGACCATCAGCCAGCCGTATATCGTGGCGCTGATGACGCAGTGTCTTCGTCTTACAGGCGATGAGACCGTGCTGGAAATCGGCACGGGCTCCGGCTATCAGACGGCCGTGCTGGCGCTGCTGTGCAAGAAGGTCTATACCATTGAACGGTTCAGCGAGCTGTCGGTGCGGGCGCAGGCCGTACTGGCGCGTTTGGGAATCGAAAATGCGGTGTTCTTTGTCGGAGACGGCAGCGTCGGCTGGCCGGAGGAGAAGATGCACTTTGAGCGGATTCTGCTGACAGCGGCTGTGCCGTCGGTGCCTCCGCCGCTGGAAAAACAGCTGGCCGAAGGGGGGCTTTTGGTCGCCCCGATCGGGGAATCCTGGACCCAGACACTGACGGTTTATCGGAAAGAAAAGGGCATTCTGCATCCTATGAGTGTCTGCGGGTGCCGGTTTGTCAGACTCATCGGGCAGTACGGATTTGGCGAGGTATGACGGGAAGGCGGAGAGTTCGGCGGCGTGTCTGAATCGATGCATCCAAAAGCAGCCGTAACACCGGCAACACCGGTTCAGTATCTGAAAGGGGTCGGGCCGGCCCGGGCCGAGGCCCTGGCGGAACTGGGGGTCCATACGGCTCAGGATCTGCTGAATTATTTTCCGCGCGACTGGCGGTTTGCGCCGGAGCCGACGAAAATCGGCGGCCTTCGAAAGGGTCAAACCGTCTGCATAATCGGAATTGTCGAGCAGACGGATTATCAGGCGCATCGGAAGACTCCGTTCTTTGAAGTGATGCTGGCGGATGAGACGGGGGTTTGCCGGATTGTGTGGTTTCACGGCAAATACCTGATGAACCAGATTGAGCCCGGTCAGCGTCTGGCGGCCATCGGGACGGTGAGCGAATACAAGCACCAGCTGCAGCTGACCAATCCCCAATTTCACATTCTGCGGGCGGATGAGCCGCAGGATATCGAAGCCTTCAGCGGCCCGGTGTATCCGGCCAGTGCCAAACTTCCTTCCTGGCAAATCAAGAAAATCATTCAATCCTCCCTCGATGTTCTCTGTGAGCAGCTGCCGGAGTTTTATCCGCAGGAGTTTCTGAAAAAGAATGATTTTTGCGGGCGGTCGGAGGCGTATCGGCAGATTCATCGGCCGGAGGATGAACAGGCCGTTCAGCGGGCTCTTCGGCGGCTCAAATACGATGAGCTGTTTCTGATGCAGCTGGGACTGGCCGTGCGCCGGCACCAGATGGAGCATCAGTGCCGCGCCTTTCCGATGGTCTGGACGGAGGCGATTGACCGGCGGATTCGACAGCGTTTTCCGTTCATTCTGACAGAGGACCAGGAGACGGTCATCCGGGAAATCGTGCAGGATATGAGCCGTCCGGTTCCGATGAACCGGCTGCTTCAGGGGGATGTCGGCTCCGGCAAAACCGTTGCGGCGCTGTATGCGGCGCTGCTGGCGGTCGCCAACCGCAAGCAGGCGGCGATTATGGCGCCGACGGAGATTCTGGCTCGACAGCACGCCGAGAGCATCGAACGCTATCTGAAAGGCAGCCGGGTCCGCCGGGCGCTGCTGGTGGGCGGAATGCCGCCGGCGGAGCGGGAGCGGATTGCCGAACAGCTGCGGAGCAGACAGATAGACCTTGTCGTGGGCACCGTTGCCTTGCTGGAGGAGGATATTGCGTTTGCGGATCTGGGGCTGGCGGTGATTGATGAACAGCACAAGTTCGGCGTGCATCAGCGGGCCCAGCTCCGCAAAGGAGCCGCCCCGCATTGTCTGGTAATGACGGCCACCCCCATTCCCCGAACGCTGGCGATGACGGTCTTCGGGGACCTGGATGTGTCGGTGATTCGGAATCGCCCGCCCGGACGCGGGGAGGTGATTACGCGATGGGTTCCGCCGGACAAACGCCGCGAAGCGATGGAGTTTCTGCGTCGGCAGATTCAGGCGGGCCGACAGGCCTATTTTGTGTATCCCCGCATCGAAAGCGAAAACGGCTCGGATGAAAACGGCCGGCGAAAAGCCGCAGCGGAGGAATATCAGCTTTTGTCCAAAGCCGTTTTTCCGGAATTCCGGGTGGGGCTTCTTCACGGACAAATGCCGGCCGAGGAAAAGAAGCAGATGATGGCGGAGTTTCGGGCGGGACGGATTCAGATTTTGGTCAGCACGGTGGTGATTGAAGTGGGTGTGGATGTGCCGAATGCGACGCTGATGGTGATTGAGAATGCCGACCGGTTCGGGCTGGCCCAGCTGCATCAGCTGCGCGGCCGAATCGGACGCGGGCAGAACCGCTCGTATTGTCTGCTGTTTGCCGAAACGGACAATCCGGAGGCCCGGCAGCGTCTGGATGTGCTGACGCGCACCGGCGATGGTTTTGAGATAGCCGAGGAGGATTTGCGTCTTCGCGGGCCGGGTGAGCTGTTCAGTACCCGCCAGCACGGCCTGCCGGATCTGAAAATCGCCAATATTGTCGAGGATTTTGACCTGCTGACGTTCGCCCGCAAGCAGGCGTTTGAGCTGATTCGGAGGGATCCGGTTCTGTCCGGGCCGGAACAGGCGGCCCTGCGCAAGGCCCTGATTGAGCGGTTCGGAGCGTCACTGGGGCTGGCGGATGTCGGCTGAAAATATGCTGGAAAAAGCCGCCCAAAGACGGTAAGAACTCTGGTATGAGGATTCACTACAAAAATGCTGCTGTGGAGCGGGTCGTGATGGCCGCCAATGGTCTGGCGGTCGCGACGGTGGCCGCTACGTTTGTACTCTTGTACGGCTTTGACCGGCTGCTGCTGCCGGCGACGGTGCTGTACGGCATTCAGTTTGTCTGTCTGGCTGTTTTTCTGACGGAGAAAGCGGTCCGCTTCTGGAATGCGGAATCCCGTCGGGAGTTTTTGAAATACAACTGGTTTGAACTTCCGCTGCTGTCGATTCTGTTTTTGTCGGTGGTCGGCGCCGGGCGCTGGTTTTCCGCCGGCGGGGCGAGGCTGGCGATTCTGGTTGCAATTGACACGTATCTGGTGCTCCAGGTGATTGTCAAACTGTGCCGGACGATGGTGGCGGCGGCGGCGACGGGGAAAAATCCTCCGCGGGCGCTGGCGAGTCTGTTCGTGGTGCTGATTGCCGCCGGCTCCGGTCTGCTGATGCTGCCGCGCTCTCACCATCTGGAGCCGCTGTCTTTTACGGATGCGGTGTTCACCGCCGCCAGCGCCACCTGTGTGACCGGTCTGATTGTCAAAGATACCGGGAAAGATTTTACGCCGATGGGGCAGATGATTATTCTGACCCTGATTCAGCTGGGCGGCCTGGGAATTGTGATTTTCGGGGCGGTGATGGCGATGATTTTGGGCCAGGCGCTGAGTGTGCGGGAGTCGGCGGCCATGCAGGACCTGCTGAATACCCAAACCCTCAGCCGCATTGTTCGGATGATTGCGTTTATCATTCTGACTACCCTGCTGGTGGAGGCCGTCGGGGCCCTGGCGCTGTATTCGATGTGGGAGGAGGCAGACGGGCGTTTGGCCGCCCCGGAGGGTCGGTGGTTCTGCAGCATTTTTCACTCGGTGAGCGCCTTCTGCAATGCAGGATTCAGTTTGTTTTCGGACAATCTGATGAGCTACAAAGCGACCGCCCGCGTCTATCTGGTGATTGCTCCGCTGATTGTTCTGGGCGGTCTGGGCTTCAGTGTGCTGTACAATCTGCTCAGCGTGGCCCAGGACCATCTGGTTCGGTTTGTTTACAGGCTGAAGCATCCGGGTTTTGTGTTTACGGCCCGCTCGCCGGTTCGTCTGCAGCTTCAGACCAAGATTGTTCTGACCGTCAGTGCGCTGCTGATTGCCGCCGGAACAGGGGCGCTGTTTTTGTTTGAAACCTGCCGTCCGGAAGGCCCGTATAAGGGGGATGTTCTGACGGCCTTTTTTCATTCCGTGTCCGCTCGAACCGCCGGCTTCAATACGGTGGACATTGCCTCGCTTTCGGAGGCCTCGCGGTTTATTTTGATTGTGCTGATGTTTATCGGCGGCTCGCCCGGCTCTACCGCCGGCGGCATCAAAACCGTTACCTTTGCGGTCGTGGTGATGATTGCGTGGGCGTCAATCCGCAAACGACGGGACGTGGAGATGTTTCGCCGGTCGATTCGGCTTCTGGTCGTGGGCCGGGCGGTCACGGTGGTGTTCCTGTTCGGGCTGACGCTCCTGACGGCGACGCTGGGGCTAGCGATTACCGAACGGCACAGCCATTTTGCCCTTCTGGATTTGCTGTTTGAGGCGGCTTCGGCGCTGGCGACTGTGGGACTGAGCACGGGAATTACACCGTCTTTGACAGATGCCGGCAAATGGATTATCATATTCACCATGCTGATCGGGCGTCTGGGACCGCTGACGCTTCTGGCGGGACTGACGCACGAAATCAAGCCGGCCGGCTTTGAGTACCCGTCGGAGCCGGTTGTGGTGGGGTAACCGAGGAGACCTTATGAAACGGTTTGCAGTCATCGGGCTGGGACGATTCGGAAAAAAGCTGGCGATTGCCCTGGCTATGAGCGGGGCGGAAGTGATTGCCATCGACCGGGAGCGGGAGATTATTGAAGACATCCGCGACCAGGTCAGCCATGCCGTTCGTCTAGACAGCACGGATATGGAAGCCCTCCGCGCGCAGGGTGTGGACAAGGTCGATGTCGCCATCGTCGGCATGGGCGAACGGGGAAGAGCCTTTGAATCGGCGATTCTGACAGTCGTCAATCTTCGGCAGCTGGGCGTTCCGAAAATCTACGCCCGGGCGGCGGACCTGACAGCCGGCGAGGTTTTCAGTGCCGTGGGAGCCACGGAGGTGATTTATCCGGAGATTGAAACAGCCCAGCGATGGGCATACAAGCTGATTGCCCCGCACATTGATGAAAAAATCGACTTTGCGCCGGGCTACAGTCTGGCGCGAGTGAAAGCCGCCGACAGTTTCCACGGCAAGACCGTCCGCGAGCTGCAGCTGCGCCAGAAATACAACGTAAACCTGGTAGCCATCAAGCGGGAAAGCAGCCCCCATGCAGAGGACGAGGACAGCATCATCAACGTCCCCATGCCCGATACGGTGATTTATGCCGGCGATATTCTGATGGTGGCCGGCACGGACAGAGATCTGGCCAAACTTCCGCAGGAATAAGACGTGGACTCGGATATTCGCCGCATCCTGTATGTATCCGACCTGGACGGCACGCTGCTGCGCAGCGACGGAACGCTTTCCGAAACCAGCCGCCGCCGGCTGTGTGAGCTGCTGGAAGCGGGGGTCAACTTCACCGTAGCCAGCGCCCGCACCTGGAGCGAGATTGTGCCGCTGCTGGAAGGGGTTCCGCTGCGTCTGCCGGTGATTGCCGTCAACGGGGCGTTTCTGTCGGATTTCGCCACCGGCCGGGTGCTGCAGGTCAAAGCCATTGAAAAAAATCTGGCCGAATCGGTGTATGAAGAAATTCGCCGCGCCGGGCTGGTTCCGTTTATCTGCGGGTTCGACGGCCGTTCCGACAAACTGTATTATCAGGACCTGCTGAACGAACAGATGCGCTGGTTTCACGGGGTGCTGATGGAGCACAGCCGTGCCCGTCTGTGCCGGATGGAACCGCTGGAAAAGGCGCTTTCGCTGCAGGTGGTCTCGTTTGCGGTGATGGGGGAGGACCGGCAGGTTGAGCGGCTTGCCCGGCGTCTGGAGGAGCAATACGGCAAACGGCTCGAATGGTTTCATTTTCAAAATCCCTACTCCAACGGACACTGGTGGCTGACAATCCACGATGCCGCCGCGTGCAAATCCAAGGCCATAGCAGAACTGGCTCGAATGTACGGATTTGCGATGGAGGATGTCGTGGTGTTTGGCGACCATATCAACGATATACAGATGTTTCGAACCGCCGGCCGTGCTGTAGCCGTGGCCAATGCCCACGAATCCCTGAAATCCTATGCCGATGAAATCATCGCCTCCAACGAGGAAGATGCTGTGGTTGATTATATCCGGCAGGCATTTTCCATGATTTCATGACATGATTTCACATTAAAATATAGGGTATCCCCTGTTCAGAGAAAAAGGAATTATCAGACTTGTTTATTCCCTTAATTTCCTAAGACCATACCATCTTTCCATCGGTCCGCTGCACCGCTCCCGTTTATTATAGGACGCTGGTTTTCCGTCCAGCAAAAATTGCTGTTTTTCGCAAAAAAATGGTTTATTGCTCTCCTTTTTTCTCCGAAATCGCACGGAAGGAGTCTCTCCAAACAGAGCAACAGGCAGGCGAGGACCCTTTTATGAAGCGGACAGCAATCGTGTTGTTTCATACAGGATTAATGGTTTTTTTTGTCCGGATTTCTTTCGGAAAGACCCTTCCGGACGGCAGCGCCTCTTCCCCGAATCCCGCTGCTGAAGACCGGACGGCCGCCCCGGACTTATTCGAAATGTCTTTGGAAGAACTGATGAATGTGGAAATCAGCACAGCATCATTGACCGAAACCACCAAACGCAAGACGCCGATGACAATGACCATCATCACACGTCAGCAGATTCTCCAGTCCGGAGCACGAAGTCTGCTCGAGCTGCTGGAAATCTATGTGCCGAACTTTCAGTGGGTCTTTACCGGCACCAAACCGCGGCACATGGGACTGCGGGGCATTATCGGCAAAGATGATAAATATCTGCTGTTGGTTAACGGACGCGTGATGAATGAAAAGACAGACTTCGGCGTGTACAGCGAGCGGGATTTGCCGATGCTCCGCGACATTCCAGCGGATTGAAGTCATTCGCGGTCCGGGCTCCGCCCTGTACGGAGCCGGGGCCCTGTCGATGGTCATCAACTTAATCATCGATGACCCGAAAACATTTCAGGGAACGGAAGCATCGTTTCGGTCGGGAATCATGGAAGAATACTACTCTGCAGAACTAAAATGGGGTCGGATGTTCTCGGAGGACGAAGGGCTTCTGGTGTATGCCGGCGGTTCCCTGTATCCCGGCGCCGAACCCTCCAAGTCGCCGTTGCGGTATCTTTGCGGACCGGGTGCATACAAAGAAGGCGGCCCCTCCGGCTGGTGGGGAACTCCAAATCAGCCGGGCTATCAGCTGGGAGTAGATGAATATTACCACAACCCGGATTTCATGAAAAACTATAATGAGGCCTACCGAGGAAGGCCGCGGATGAAACTGCATGCCCATTATACACTGGGGGATTTGAACGTGTGGGCCCGTTTTACACAGGGCGGCGAATACGTGGACCAATGCGAATTTCGTCCGCTCGAAGGCGGCTGGCCGCAGCGGGACATCGCGTACGGGGTCGGCTATGCACAGGGAACCCTCACCGCCGAATACAAACAGGACATTTCTGATGCTTTCAGCGTGCTGTACCGGTTTAGCTATGACCTGACTCAGTTTGAGTCCACCCCATGGGGATTCAGCCGAGAAGCGGCCTATCGCGAAGATGAATACAACGGACGAATCATGGCCAACTGGAACCTGAATGAAAATCACAAGGCGGCCTTTGGAGGCGAATGGAGCCACGAAGAATTCGGTCTGGACCCCATTGGGGAAGACCAGACGCTCAATTACATAATGGGCAACCGTCGCGAAATGCCTCGCTGGGGCACTGATATGCGGTCTTTGATCGGTGAATATCAATGGACAGTCAATACCTGGCTGACGGCCTTTTTCAGCGCTCGTATGGACGACCATACGTTTGTGAAACAGATGTTTTCGACGCGGGGAACGCTGGTCTTGACCCCTTCTTCCGAGGATACCATTAAACTGATGCTGGGTCGTGCTTCCCGTACAGATGTGGCGGAAAATATGAAGCGCAGCGATATGGCCGGAAAACACAACAGCGATTATGAAACACTCGATGCTTTTGAAATCCGCTATGAACGTCAGCACAACCGGAATCTGTGGCTGGCGGCCGGCTACTTTATTCACGACCAGGACCTGGTCAGTTATTCAAGCAGTCTGGGCGGCACAGGTCTGGTAGCGAATCTGAAATCCTATGGAGCCGAAGGGGAAATTCTCTATAAACCCAGCGACCGGCTGGAGTTTTCGACATCGCAAACCTACACCCAACTGGACGACGTATCGCTTTTCAAGGGTATCTCATCCATCGAAGAAACGGCGGCTTACAGCGGGCGCGGCAATAATTTTGCCAACTGGGCCAATCATGAGACGAAACTGCGCCTGACGTGGCGATTCGAGGACAAGTGGCTGCTGAGCAGTTCGGCGATTGTTTATTGGGGCTGACCCGGCGGCAAAGACTATGCACGTCTTTTTGCCTGGAGTCCGGCCCGGTTTGACCAGAAAAACGGTCTGGAATCGTTTGAGCCAAGCTGGTTCTGGAATATGGGTCTGGAGTACCAATACAGCGCCAACACCACGTTCCGTCTGGATGCCTACAACATTCTGGGCTGGTTTGACAAGGACCTGGGCAAACGCAAATTCGGCTTTACCAATGACTTCCCGGGAATGTACCGCATTCAGCCGGCAGCCCTGGGATTTCAGGTTATCCACACCTTTTAACGGCGGAGCAGACCGCCTGCAAAGAGGGCTTTCTTCCGCCGCCTCTTTCGGATAGAATCTTTCTGCGAGGAGGCAGACCTTTTTTTGCAAAATCCGAATGGCTCAAAAGAGAAACAATTTTATTCGTTTTCTGGGATATGTGCGGCCGTACAGCGGATATCTGGTGTTGGCGGTGATGGGGGGATTGTCAAATTTACGGTGCCGCTGCTCACCCCGCAGGTGACGCGTTATCTGGTGGATCAGGTATTCTTAAATCCAACCCTGCCGTCAGGAGAAAAAATGCGGCAGCTGCTGATTTGCACCGGAGCGATGGCTGCCGTGTACTTGTTTCTTTATGCGCCGTTTGTGTACATCCGGCACATCTATGCAGATAAGGCCAGTCACCGGGCGGTGTTTCATCTGCGGTATGAGCTGTACTGGCGAATCCTGCGGCTTTCGGCCTCGTTTTTCAGCCGGCACCGCAGCGGGGAAATTGTCTCCCGCCTCATCAGCGATATCGCGCTGGCTCAAAATCTGGTCGGCACGGCTCTGACCAATACGTGGATGGATGCGGCGGCCCTGATTGCGATTCTTTTCTTTATTCTTCGAATCGATGTGCCGACGGCTCTGGCGGCGCTGGCGACCTATCCGGTTTATCTGTTTTTCTTCCGCCGTTTCAGCACCAGCATCCGGGCAACGACGATGCGGATTCAGGATGAACTGGCTGTCATGTCCGGCGATGTGAGTGAACGGATTTCGGCTGCGGCGGTCATCCACGCCTTCGGGCGGGAAAGGACGGAAAAACGGCGTTTTCGCCGGCAGTCCGAGAAGCTCTTTTCCATCAATATGCAGCGGATTCTGATGCAGGGACTCAATCAGGCCGTCACCGGCACGCTGATTGGGCTGGCTCCGCTTGCGGTCATTGCATTCGGCGGAATGCGCGTGCTCAAGGGAGCAATGACCGTAGGCGATTTGGTTGCGCTGATGATGTATCTGGGGCCGCTGTACCTGCCGATGCAGCGGTTTTCTGAGCTGAATGTGGTAATGGCCAACGCCCTGGCGGCACTGGACCGCATCTTTCAGATTATGGACGAGCAGCCCGACATCCGAAGCCGTCCGGATGCGGTGGACCTGCCTTCGGTCCAGGGCCGCGTGGAATTCGAACACGTTTGGTTCGGCTATCAGCCGGACCGGCCCGTTCTGCAGGATATCCACTTTACAGCCGAGCCGGGCAGCCGGATTGCCCTGGTCGGCCCCAGCGGGTCGGGCAAAAGCACCCTGGTCAGTCTGATTCCGCGATTTTACGATGTGCAGTCCGGCGCCGTGCGGATTGACGGCATCGATGTGCGGGACCTCAAGGTGTCCTCTTTGCGGAAGGCTGTTGGAATGGTTCTGCAGGAGCCGGTGCTTTTCAGCGGAACCATTCGAGAAAATATCCTTTACGGAAATCCTTCCGCCTCAGACCAGGAGGTGATGGAAGCCGCCAAAGCCGCTCACGCGCTGGAGTTCATTCAGTCCCTGCCAGCGGGGTTTGATACGGAAGTCGGTGAGCGGGGACTGATGCTCTCCGGCGGACAAAAACAGCGAATTACGATTGCACGGGCTTTCTTAAAAAATCCCCCCATCCTGATTTTTGATGAGGCCACCAGCTCGCTGGATTCAGAATCGGAGTACTGGATTCAGCAAGCCATGCAGAATCTGATTCGCGGACGAACAACGTTTATTATTGCCCATCGTCTGGCCACTGTAATGGGCGCCGACTGGATTCTTGTGCTTCAAAACGGACGAATTGTAGAGCAGGGAACCCACTCGCAGCTGGTCAGTCAAAACGGAATTTATCGGGATTTCTTCCGCCGACAATTGGAATCCGCTCCTCTGGATTTACTTGCTGCTCCTCCTCTTTTTAATCCGGAAACTTCTTGAAATCGAACACCAATTTTGTATAGTTGTTCAAAAAAGGACGGCATCAAACATCTCTGATTTTCCCAAGTTCCGCCCTGCTGAAATGAGCAAAGAGCGATTGGTTTTTTTCTTAAAAAAAGGGAGGGTAGAAAAATGTCCGCAAAATATACATTTCCGGTCTTTATTCTTTTGTATGTATTGGCTCCATTGTTTGCTGCTGATGGGGATAAGCTCTGGTATTCCGGCGGCGTCCCGATTACGGTCAACGGTACCACAGCTTCCCGTTTCGATATTGCCACGGACCAGGACGGAGGGATTTATTTTGCATGGGAAGCCGATATCGGCTATCAGGTTCTCCTGCAGCGGATTGACTATACCGGCCAAACCAGCGGGGGCTTTCCGATTCCCGGTCCGGCCTGGTCTTCGGAGGTAGTTCTTTCTTCCGGGCTGGACAACCAAAATCCGGATGTGATATCCGACGGCGCCGGAGGAGCAATCGTCGCCTGGGTAGAGAAAATCAGCGATACACCCATCAAAACGTGGGTTTATAAGGCCCAACGGGTCAACCAGCTGGGCACAAAACTGTGGGCCACGGCGACTGTGTTAACCACTTCATATATGGACGGCGGCTCCAGCCAGCCCAAGCCGATTTTGGTTGGCGACGGAGCCGGCGGTGCGTATGCTGCTCTGCAGTGCAGTGCGGTTTACCGTCTGGTGCACTTTAACAGCAGCGGAGTCCTGACAGGCGGCGTGGACGGCCTGAATCTGGGCTTCAAACCGGGGGATGCCGTATCCGATGGAGCAGGCGGCGTGATTGTCGCCGGACTGAACGGCCTGCAGGTTGTCGCCCAACGAGCGACCGTCAGCGGCAGTTCCGTCGTGCCGCTCTGGGGGACCGCCGTCACGATAGGTAGTACCACCAACACCATTACAGAAATTCATGCCGCCTCCGACGGTCAGGGCGGAGCAATTGTCTGCTGGAATACGAGCAGCAACGTGCGGATTCAGCGGGTCAATTATGCCGGCACGGTGCTTTGGGCGGCGGGCGGACTGGAGCTGGTCTCGGCGTCGGCAGTGGGCGGAAGCGCCTGGACATACGGTATCAGCTCCGACGTTTGCAGCAACGGAGCGGAAGGGGCCTATGCCGTCTGGACGGACTGGCGGAACGAGCCGGCTATGGGCGGCAACAGCGATATTTACGCCCAGCACATTGACCGCGACGGCAATATCCAGTGGGCGCTGTACGGCATCCGCATCAACAATCTGACACCCGGCTCGCAGCGAAATCCTGCGGTTTGTGCCGACACGACAGGCGGAATGATTGCCGCCTGGCAGGACTACTGGGGCTTGAGTTACAACATTCGGGCCTGCCGGGTCAATGCGGCCGGAGGGCTGATGTGGTCAAACTGGGTGATGGACGATGACGTGTACCCATCCACCCCGGGTGCTCACCAGAAATATCCGAAAATCCTCTTTGCCAAAGACGGCCCATCGCCTTTCGGAGCCGTTGTCGCCTGGAATGATGAGCGGGCAGCCCGCGCCAATTACTGCCAGAAGATGGAGATCAACACGATGCAGCTGCCCCTGGCTCCCTCCAACCTGACGGCGGCCATTACCTCTCCGCAGATTCATCTGCAGTGGAAAGACAACTCTGCTAATGAAAGCGGTTTTGAGATTGAATACAAAAAATGGTCTCGCTATGCGGCAGAGCCCTCTTCTTGGACGGTTTTAGACAGCGTCGACCCCAATGCAATGTCTTATCAGATGAATGAGATTTTGGTCTTCAACTACTACTACAAATTCCGGGTTCGTGCTTTTAACAGTCAAGGCTTCTCCGACTACTCCAACACAGCAAGCGTCTTGAATGGATTCTTCCTGTATTCGATTACTGTTACGCAGCCCAACGGGGGGGAGGGCTGGCCGGCGGGCGCGACGCGGGAAATCACTTGGAACTCTTGGGGCACCATTCCCTTTGTGCGGATTGATTATTCCCTGGACGGCGGCAGCCACTGGGTGGACCCGCCGATTGCAGTCTCCACAGCCAATGACGGCTCTTTCCTGTGGACGGTGCCGAACACCTCCGGCAACAACTGCCTCATCCGTATTCAGGATGCCTCCGACGGCGACCCACATGACTTAAGCGACCAGCCGTTCCGAATTACACCGGCTCGGCCGGATTTGGTGATTGAGTCGTTTGTCTGCGACCAGCAAGAAACCGCTATTCAGGACCAGCCACTGACATTTCATTGTACTGTACGGAATATCGGGTCCCAAAATGCCGGCAATTTCTATCTGGACTTTTATCCTAACCGCTCCAGCCCGCCGGGCAACTATGAATACGGAGAGAGTTATGCCTATGTTCCGGGTCTGGCGCCGAACGAGACATACACCTGGAACCTTACTTATTCCTATCCGATTCCGGGACCCCAGTCCATTTATGTGCAGGTAGATGCAGACCAATACATTGCAGAAGCCGATGAGAACAATAATATCTGGGGACCTCATGCACTGACGGTGTATGAATTTGAACGGAAAGAAGAAACCTACAATGCCCAGGGCTGGTTCGGCGGCGATGACCGACCGGACTGGACACCTCGAAATGTCGGTTGCGGACAAAGCATCGTCCTGCCCCGCAGTGCACAGGTTGTCTATGCGGGTTTCCAATTCACCAAGCGATTCGACTACGTCTATAATCCGACCGGAATGGGCCACGCGGTCACGCTGGTGCTGGATGTACGGGCCGCAGACGGGACAATCATCAAAACGGTGACAAAAGATGTCCCTGCCTCTTTTAACGGCGGATGGGTCTTCTTCCCGGTCAACATGGATCTGTGGGGACAGAAAACCTATATTTTCACCTCGTATGTCCAGGATGGTCATCTGAACAATCTGTCCTCTTCGATTGCCGCCCGTACGGACAACCCGTGGCCGGACAGTCAGGGGTATGTGCTGAACAACTCCACGGCACCTTATGATATGAAAACCTGGGGCTTATGGGGGACCTCCACGTGGGATTACAATTTCCGGATTGCCGGCTTTTACACGGATTTGAGTCCTTCCGACTTTGTCCGCGATTATCGGGTGAATCTGGCGGATTTCGCCCAACTGGCTCAAGTCTGGCTCCGCGCAGACTGCACGCCGCCCGACTGGTGCGGTCTGACGGATTTGAATTATTCAGGCGGAATTGACCTGACGGATGCGGAGGCATGGACGGACGACTGGCTGTGGGAAGGATACGGAGCGCTCGACCGGACTGCCATTGCGGCAATCGATGCCCAGCTGTCCGCTTCGCCGATTGACGGTTCGGACGGCAGCCCGTTCTGGCCCGGAACGTACTTTGCCTACATCACCAACAGCGGCCGATACGGCAAGTTCATCGTGGAAAAATACGAACCGGCAAGCAATCACCGGCTGACGCTCGGCTGGACGACGTACAATGCCGACGGAACCATCTATTCCACCGGCACAGGGCTTGTGATTCGCGGGACCTACACGTGCGATTTGGACCTCGGAGTCGAAGGCGGCTCAGTCGATGACTGGCAGTGGGCCATGCTGACTTCCACAACCCGTGCTCTGTATCCCCGCAACGGCGCCCGCTTTAAACTGATGTACCGCGCCCCCGGCCCATAAAGGTCAATCACGGTTTTTGAACGTCAGCACGGCGGTATTTTCGGAGGGCATCGAGAAAGGCCTGCATATCCGCCGGCAGCGGGGCTTCAAAGGTCATCGGCTCTCCGGTGGCCGGATGGGTCAGTTCGAGCCTCCAGGCGTGAAGGGCCGTGCGGGCCATCAGCGGGCTTTCCGGCGCCGGCTGGCGGTCTTCAATCTGCCAGGGATAGACGACCTTGCCGCCGTAAAGGTCGTCGGCCACAATCGGGTGCTTCATCCAGGACAGATGCACACGAATCTGATGGGTGCGGCCGGTTTTTAAATCGAGTTTGAGCAGACTGTATCCGCGAAAGGCCTCCTGCACTTCATAAATTGTAATCGCCTCCTTGCCAATATCAGAACGGACAGCAAATTTCTCCCGGATAAACGGATGCACGCCCAAGGGCTGATTAATGCAGTCCGCCCGCAGAGCCGGCGTACCGTGCACAATGGCCAGGTAAGTCTTGCGGGTCTTGCGGTCGGCAAACTGGCGAGACAATTTCCAGTGGGATGTGTCGTCTTTGGCCACAACCAGAACACCGGTGGTGTTGCGGTCGAGCCGATGGACGATGCCCGGCCGCCAGTCGTCACTGCCTTTGGCGAGTTTTTGATAGTGATAGACCAGCGCATTGACGAGAGTACCGTGTTTATAACCCCGGGCAGGATGCACAATCAAATCGGCCTGCTTATTAATGACCAAAATCTGCTCATCTTCATAGAGCACATCCAGCGGAATATTCTCCGGAATCAGTTCCCGCAGAGGCCTTGGGGGTAAAATCAAGTCGATTTCATCGCCGGCCCGCAGCTGATAACTGGGTTTGGCAGGCCGGCCGTTGACATTGACCCCCTGCTCTTTGATAAGTTTCTGCAGACGGGTACGGCTGAAATGACTAAACCGGCCGCACAAATATTTATCCAGCCGGCGAAACTTCAGATTGGAGCCCACGCGAAACCGAAGGCGCTCCCCCGCCAGCTCTTCCGTTTCGTCTGACTGTTCAGAGAACCCCTCCGTTTCCGGTTCGGAGCCGTTTTCTGAAAGAGGATATTCCTCGTCCATTATCATACGGCTATTGGGCTGCCGATTCAGCAGGAGGAGCCGGCACCAGAGACTGTTGTGCAGCGGGGGCGGCCTGCGGCTCTTCAAGGGCAACGGAAGATGATTCCTTTTCCTGCGGAGGGGCTGGAGCAAAAACAACCTTTACTGAATTATCCTCCAACTGCTCCAACCGCTGCCGGGCTTGTTCGGTGACCGATGTTCCCTGATAGGCCGTGTTCTGCACAATTCGAGTATAGATATCGCGGGCCTGCTCGTACTGGCCGCTTTCTTCCGCACAAAGTCCTAATTGAAGCTCCGCCAGCCCTTTGAGGGTCGGGGACTGAGCCAGGGTGAGGGCCTGCTGACAGGCCTCCTGGGCTTTGGCCAGTCTGGAGGAGACTTCCTCAGGGCTCATATCTGACTGCAGGTGCAGAGCGGAGCGGAGCAGTTTGGCCTCCTCAATGCGTGCCAGAGCCGCAAGGTCTTTCTGCGGAGCGGTTTGAGAGGCAGTTCTCAGTTCTTCCGCCGCCGAGTCAAGCAAAGAGGCCGGCTGAACTCCCTCCGTCTGCCGAGTCGCATTCGTAACAGCCTCCCGGGCGGTCTGAATCCGGGAGACCATAGCCGCCTGCTGAGCCCGACGGCTTTCCTGACGCCAGTGCTTCCAAAGCGGAATAACAACCAGGGCCGTCAAAATCAGACAAATCCCGATGATCTGGTTGGAATACTTCCGCACAAAATCCGGCAGCTGGGCAAAAAACTCCGCCAGTTCGTTGGTCTTCAGTTCATGACGATGTTCTGCATCCATAACAATTCCTGTTCTCGGCTTATGCCGGCTGCTCGGCAGGTCTGTTCGGCTTTCCCGGCTTCAAAGCCGCCTGCTTGTTCATGAATTAAGGTTCTCAAAACCTCTGATTATAAAAAGTTTGCTTTTGACAGGCAAGAACTCTTTGCCCATACTATAAACTCCCTTCCGTAAAAAGGAAGGCATCAGGAAGATGTTGAGGATTAAAAAAATGAGAAAATCCCTGCAGGTTTGGGTTGCGGCAATATTTTCTCTGCTCGGCGGGACCGGTTCATCGGTTCTTTCGGGGACGCTGGACCCCGACCGACACATTCCGCTCGAGCAGGTTCGGCCGGGGATGGAAGGGTACTGTCTGACGGTTTTGGCGGGAACGGCCGTAGAGCGATTCCCCTTGAAGGTGCTCAGCATTGTCCGCAATGCCGAGCCCGGGTCGGATTTCATCCTTGTCGTCGGCACAGATGAGCGATTCAAAACCGTTGGGTCCGTTCAGGGATGCAGCGGTTCGCCGGTCTATCTGGACGGACGACTGGCCGGGGCCCTGGCGGCCGGTTGGTCAGATGCACTTGAGCCGCTTTATTTAGTCCGTCCAATTCAGGATATGCTGAATATAGAAACTCCCGCACCCTCCGGGCAGGTCCCCTCTCTTGCTCCGGAACCGAAAGACCTCATCCATCCTGAAAAAGCCCAGAAGCGGTATCTGGACTGGCTTGGAAAGACCTGCTCCAGCCGCCGCACAATGCTTCCCCTAATGATGTCGGCACCCGCCGGCGCTGTTCAGTCCGTCCAGCCGATATTTGAATCGCTTGGCTTTGCAGCATTCACCGGCGCAGCCGCTGATGAATCCGCAGGGGCTCAGGGCCAGGGGCAAATCACACCAGGCGGCGTCCTGTCCGTCGTTCTGTGCGGAGGGGACATCTCGATTGCCGCCATTGGAACAGCCACCGATGTAGTCGGAAACACCGTTTATGGATACGGGCACAGTCTGCTGGGGACTGGAGCCGTCCAGCTGCCGATGGCGGCCGGCTACATCCATACCACGATTGCCCGACGGTCTATTTCGTTCAAATTCGGCTCTCCCGGGCCGATTCTCGGAACACTCACATCGGATCAGGCCGCCGGTGTCTTCGGACGAATCGGACAGGAACCCCCGATGCTTCCACTGCGAATTCACCTGGAGCGTGCGGACCTGGGACAGACCAAAGAGTTTAACTGCCGTGTGGCCGTCCATCCGATGCTGACCCCCTTAATTCTGCGGGTCGTCATTATGTCGGCAGCCCTTTATTATGGGGAATTGCCTCAGGAACATTCTCTGGAGTATCAGGGGACTGTCGAAATCGAAGGGGAGGAACCCATTCAGTTCAAAAATATCAGCACAGATTCGGAAGCCCTCGTGCCGGCATCGGAACTTTCCGGGATTGCCAACCTTCTGATGAACAATCCCTATCAGCCGGCCGGCATTCGCTCAATAGAGCTTTCCCTCCGCATTTTCGGCCGGTCCCGTGCTGCAGAAATCTGGGCGGCTGAATTATCCGATGACAAACCCAAGCCCGGCCAGTCTGTCACCATCCGCACGGTGTTGGAATCCTTCCGAACCGACAAAACCATTCACACTATTTACCTGCCGATTCCGACGGAACTGAAAGCAGGCACGTATATGCTTCAGGTGCTGGACCGGGGGGAATATCTGGCATTCCTTCAGAAAGCATCGCCGCATCAGTTTACCGCCGAAGACCTGCCGTCGATGCTGGAAGCGGTGCGCCGTATTGTACAGATGCCCCGCAACCAGCTGACCGCCGTCCTTCTGTTGGGCCGGGGCGGCATCGCCATTCGCCATCAGGACCTGCCGGACCTTCCGTCAAGCCGGGTGCTTCTCCTGCAGGATAATCGCCGCTTCACGCCGGCAATGCCTCTGCAGAACTGGCTAGAAACACAGACGTCAATGGACTGGATTCCGAGCGGGAATATATCCGTCCCCATCCAAGTTGAACCGTAAAGGAAGAATTCATGGGAAAAAGGCCGTTTTTGTTTTTGACGGCGGTTTGGGCCGCCGGAGCTGTTCTGTCAGGCCCCGCAAAGGCCGTGACCTCCGTGATTACCCGTCATTCCAAGAGTGAACATTTCCTCAAGGGCAAGCTGGAGAATCTGATGGTGGATTCCGACGGGAATCTGCGTCTGACCCGTCGGGCGGAGATTCTTCTGGCGCCGGATGCGCTGGTCGGCGTCTGGACCATCAACACGATTTTGGCGGAGCCGGACGGCTCGGCGGTGTATCTGGGGACCAGCCCCAACGGGACGATTTTTAAATATGCCAGCGGACAGACGGAGGTCCTGTATCCGACGGACAGCCCTTCGCTTCCCCAAGATACCGCGGCGGCCCTGGCTGCTCCGCTGCGCAATGAGCATGTCTTTGCTTTGGCATTTGATGCGGGCGGCCGCCTGCTGGCGGGCATCAGCGGCAAACAGGCCCGACTGATTCGGTTTGACAAAGAACCGACCGTGCTCTTTCAGTCTGACACCGACCGCTATATTTATGCCGTTCTTGCGGATTCCCAGGGGATGCTGTACATCGGCACCGGTCCCAAAGGGCGGATTTACCGCCTTCCGCCTTTCGGCGGAAACGCCGAAATCATTTACGAAAGCCGCGACAAAAACATCCTCTCACTGGCCTGGGCCAAAGACGGTTCCCTGCTGGCCGGCAGTGACACCCGCGGTCTGCTGTATCAGATTGATGTCAAAAGCCGCACTGTGCGAGTTCTGTACGACAGCCAGCAGAAAGAAATTACGGCTGTTACCACCGACCCGGAGGGGAATGTGTACCTGGCGGCATCCAGTGCGGCGGCGGTAGCCGGACGGATTGATTCCGCCGCTCAGGCCTTGTCCAAATCGCCCGGAAGACCGCAGTTCGAACCGGAACCGGCTGAACCGCAGGAACCTCAGGAAGGAGAGGGGGATGAAGGAGGAGAGGAGGAAGGGGAGCCGGATGAGTTTCATATGACCACGGCCAATACGGTCGAAGAGCAGCGTCCGCTGCCGCCGACTGCCCCGCCGGCTCCGCCGGTTGGTCCGGGACCGCGAGCCGCCAGCTTGCTGGTCCGGATTACCCCGGACGGTTTTGCCCGGGAAATCTTTTCCGACCGCGTTATCTTTTATGCCCTGCTGTATCAGGACGGCACCCTTTTGGCCGCCACCGGCAATCAGGGACGTCTGTTCGGCCTTGACCCGGTGATTGATCATCGCTCCATCCTGTATCAAAGCGAAAAATCCGCTCAGATTACGGCCTTGTTTGCCGGAGCTGACAAGGGGCTTTGGCTGGCGCTGTCCAACCCGCCTCAGCTGATTCGTCTGGCTCCGGAACCGGCTCAGGAGGGAACCTATACGTCTGATCTGATTGATGCCGGTCAGCCTGCCCGCTGGGGCAAAATCCAGACCCAGGCCCGTCTGCCGGAGGGGACCTCAATTCGTTTTTCCGCCCGAAGCGGCAATCTGAAAGAACCCCACGACCCGACCTTCTCGACGTGGACACCGGAGCAGGAGTTGACCGGTCCATCGGATTTGGGCTGTCCGGTCGCCCGATACCTGCAGTACCGGTTGACCCTGGTCCGCGGAAAAGCCGCTCAGGGGCCTCTGCTGCAGGAAGTGGCGATTGCTCACAGCATTCCGAATCTTCCCCCGCAGATTCAGTCCCTGCAGGTTCAGCAGTCCAAAGACAAGCAAAAACCCTATCTGTTTCAAATCCTGGCGCGGGCGTCGGATGAAAACAGCGATACACTGATGTTTCATTTTGATTTTCGCAAACAAGGCCGCAAACGCTGGATTTCCCTGAAAAAAGACTCCGACAAACCCGTGTATGAATGGGACAGCCGGACGGTGGAAGACGGGCGGTATGAGATTCGCATTACGGCGGATGACAAACGGTCCAATCATCCTTCCGAAGCTCTGACGGTCTCGCGCATCAGTGATACAGTGGTTGTGGACAACACCGCCCCGGTGTTCAGCGATGTGCGTCAGAATCTCCAAGGCCGCGTGCTTGAGTTTCGCTTCCGTGCCGCGGATGTCTTTTCCGCCATTGCCGAAGCCCGCTATACGCTCGACGGCCGGGAGGATTGGGCGGGTCTTCTGCCGGATGACCGGGTGTTTGACACAACCGAAGAATCCTTCACGCTGCGGCTGGAGGATCTGGAGCCGGGCGATCATGTTCTGACGCTGGCGGTCAGCGACAGCCCGGGCAATACGCGATATCAGAGTTTTGAGTTTACCATCGGCCAGGACGGATAGGGATGCGCTCGCTGGCATTTGAGTCCATCGTCAGGACTGTTGCGGATTTGTGTATTCGCGCTGCCTACGAACTGCCGGCGGATGTGTTGGCGGCCGTCCGCAGGGCTGCCCACACTGAATCCAATCCGCGGGCCAAGCAGATTCTTGAACAGCTGCTGGACAACGCACGGATTGCCGCCGCCGAACGCATCCCGATTTGTCAGGATACGGGGCTTACGATTGTTTTTGCCGAATTGGGCAGCCGCGTAATGATAGAGCCGCCGGCGGACAATCCCTCAGTCACCCTGACGGATGCAATTCAGCAGGGCGTCGCACTGGCCGCACAGGAAGGCCTGCTTCGCAAAAGCGTCGCTGCCGAACCGCTGCATCAGCGGCGCAACACAAACACCAATACCCCTGCTTTTGTCCATTGGAGTCTTGTCCCCGGTGAACAGCTGCGGCTCAGCGTCATTCTCAAAGGCGGCGGTTGCGAGAACAAAAGCGTTTTTCGAATGTTCAAGCCGACCGAACTGCCCCAGACCGTCTGCCGATGGATTGTGGAGCAGGTCCGAAACGCCGGAGCGGATGCCTGTCCGCCTTTTGTTGTCGGGGTTGGTCTGGGCGGCGATTTTGAAATCTGCTGTCTGCTGAGCAAAAAGGCGCTGCTGCGTCCCTTAGGCAGTCGGCATCCGGATGCGTTTTACGCCGCCCTCGAGGAGGATTTGCTTCGGGATATCAACGCTCTCGGTGTAGGGCCGCAGGGGCTGGGCGGAGATACCACCGCTCTGGGGGTTCAGATTGAAACGGCTCCCTGTCATATTGCCTCGCTGCCGGCGGCCGTCAATATCGAATGCCACGCCCACCGCCACGCCTCCGCCGTTTTGTAGAGGCGGCTATTCGGACAGGGCTTTTAAGATGCGGTCGGTATCCACGTAATCCCGCACCATTTGATGGAGCTGGATAATCTTGTCTGTATCATAAGAGCGAATCTTAAAGCCCAGGTCTTTCATCCGGGCACTGACGGTAAACGTGTCGTCGTCGCTGAGCAGCACCGGAATCTGGCTGGCCCGAAGGAGCGGTTCGATGGTCGGGTGCGGCTCAAATCCGCCGGTCAGAATCATCCCGCCCGTTTTGTCGCCGTATCGCGACAGCAGCAGAATCGTAATCAGGATGTTGTCGATTCGGTCGCCGGGGATAATCACAAGGGTATGGTCTTCAATGTGCCGGAAGACGTGCTGGGGCTCCATCGCGGCGATAATCGTATGGTTGATTCGGTTGGTCAGGGCGTCGGTGCCGCACAGGATTTTATAGCCGAACTCCTCCGCCACCTGTCCGACGGTAAACTCCGCCAGCGACGGTTCATACGGCATGGCGCCGACCAGCTCCGTCCCCAGAAGACGCAGTCCCTTTGCGGCGGTCTGTCGAATCTTGTCGTATTTTTCCGGAAGAATCTTATTGAGGATGACGCCGAGCACTTCAACCTGGTGGTCGGCAAACAGGGCCAGACTCAGAGCGATTTCATCGAGGGGCCGCCCGATGCCGCCTTCGGTGACGATGACCACTTTGGCTCCGAGCAGACGGGCCACCCGGGCGTTGGAAAGCCCAAAGCAGCTGCCCACGCCTGCATGTCCGGTTCCTTCGTAAATCAGCATCGGATGCTCCCGGCTGAGTTTCTGATGCACCTGAAGAATCTGCTCCTCCAGCGGACGGACATCGGGATTTTCGATAAACCGCTGCGTGAAGCCTTTTTCAATGGCAATCGGACTGAGGTAATAAGGGTCATCCTTCAGATGGAAGACCTGATGCATCAGCACGCCGTCTTCATCAATATTTTTATCGTGATAGCGGACATAATGCTGGCCGACCGGTTTGCAGTAACCGGGATTGAGCCCCTGCTCCTGAAGCAGCTGCATCAGGCCCAGGCAAACGGAGGTCTTGCCGCTGTCGCGAAGGGTAGCGCCTATGTAAATCGGTTTCATACCTTCGATTCCTGTGGATTTTCTGGATAAAAATAAAATCATACCGCCGCACTCAAAGAAAAACCATAAAAAAGGCGGCTTTCAGGCCGGATTATCCGGACCTGTCCGGTCATTTTCCAGACTTCGGATTCGCCGGTCCAGCGGGATCAGGCCCCAGAGGATAATCAGGGCGATACCCGTGACCCCCACGGCGGCCTCATACAGTCCAAACCCGCAGGCAATGCCGACGCCGGTGACCAGCCAAATCGTGGCCGCCGTGGTGATGCCGTGTATCTCGTGGGTGCCGCGAATGAGTGCTCCGGCTCCGATAAAGCCCACGCCGGTGATGACGCCCTGCAGGATGCGGGAGGCGGTCTCGAGGGAGTCCTCGCTGATTGACAGGCCCAGATGGGTAAATAGAGCGGCTGCCAGGCAGATCAGAATATTGGTTCTTAGGCCCGCCGGTTTGCGGCGAATTTCCCGTTCCAAACCAATCAGACCGCCGAGCAAAACAGACATGACAAACGGCATCCAAAAATGCCAATCCCAGAAGTCCTGCTCCATCTTCGGATTCCTTTCCCAAAAAATTATTGGTTTATAAAGTCTTTCATACAAAATAGTTATAAAATTACAAGAAAATTTCTTCAATTTTCTCTTGCGGAGGTGCCGAAAAAGGGTTAATCTATATATCATTATTCCGACCGTTTTAGTAAGGTATAGAAATGGTGAACCAATTTGAGTACTTTCAGATTTCGCAGAAAAGCCGATATGCCCTGCGGGCACTTCTGCAGCTGGCTATGCTGGACAAACGGCAGCCGGCTTCTGTGAGCAGACTGGCTCAGGCCCAGCAGATTCCTACTCGTTTTTTGGAGGTGATTCTGAATGAACTCCGGCAGGGAGGATTTGTTCTGGCAGTCCGCGGCAAGCAGGGCGGATATATTCTTGCTAAAAATCCCCGCAACATCTCTGCAGGAGAAATCATCCGTTTTTTGGAATCCTCCGGCAAACAATCGGAAAGCAGCGGTCTTCCGGCAGAGGGGCCTTCCAGTGAAAGACAGCTTCTCGAACGGGTCAATGCCTCCATTTCTCGGATATTGGATTCTGCAAGTCTTGAAGATTTGGCTCACCAAGAGCAAAAACGAATGAGCTCGTATGTAGCCAACTACATGATTTAAATTTTTTCAAGTATACACCTATAAATTAATAGGAAAACAAGCAAATATTGGATTTTTGTATGGAAACGCATTATCGCAGTGTATTGAAGGCCGTCAGCTACCGCCTAACCGGAACGGTGATCACCATTTTCACCGCGTGGGTGGTCACAGGTTATCCCAGCTCGGCCCTGAAAATCGGTCTGCTGGATGTTCTCATTAAGGTGTTTGTCTTCTACTGTCACGAACGAGTATGGAATCGTGTTCCCATTGGAAAACTGAAATCCCCGGAATATGAAATATGAAAGCGGAAAAAAACATGGACTCCGTTCTCGAAGAAATCCGTCGAAAAACGCAGCGCCAGTCCCCGCAGGAGATTCTGCGGACGTCCCTGGAACAGTTTGGAAGCCGTATCGCTCTGGCGACCAGTTTTGGGGCGGAGGACCAGGTTCTGACGGATATGCTCTGCCGTCTTCAAAAGCTGCCGGCTGTCTTTACGCTGGACACCGGGCGTCTGCCCCAGGAGACCTATGAGGTCTGGGAGGAAACAGAAACGCATTACGGCATCCGGATTGAGGGGTTGTTTCCGGATTTTCAGCAAGTTGAGGCGATGACGGCCGAACACGGAATCAATCTGTTCTATCGGAGTGTCGAGCTTCGCACCCTGTGCTGCCGAATCCGAAAAATTGAACCGCTGAAGCGGAAGCTGTCTTCTCTGGATGCGTGGATTTGCGGTCTTCGGCGCGGCCAGTCGCAGACTCGAAGCGCGGTGGACATTGTGCAGCAGGACGAACAGTTCGGTCTGGTCAAAATCTGTCCGCTGGCCGACTGGACCTGCGAGCAGGTCTGGGACTATATCCGCACGAACCGGGTCCCCTACAACAAACTCCACGACCGAGGATACCCGAGCATCGGCTGTGCCTGCTGCACCCGGGCGGTTTCGCCGGGTCAGGACGAGCGGTCCGGTCGCTGGTGGTGGGAGAAGCCCGAACAGAAAGAATGCGGACTGCACTGGAATCAACGGTCTTGCTTGCGGAGGTGATATGGATTATCTGGATGAACTTGAATCTCAAAGCATTTATATTTTTCGAGAGGCCTACCGTTCCTTCAAGGATCTGGTGATGCTCTGGTCCATCGGCAAGGACAGCACGGTCCTTCTGTGGCTGGCCCGCAAAGCCTTTTTCGGCCACGTTCCGTTTCCTTTGATGCACATTGATACCTCTTTTAAAATTCCGGAGATGATTGAATATCGGGACCAGTTTGCCCGGGAATGGAAGCTCAAACTGATTGTCGGGATGAATCGGGAGGCGATTGACAGCCGACAAACGTTTCCCGACGGAGCCGTCAGTCGTCTCCAGTGCTGCGCCGCTCTGAAAACCGATGCCCTCAAGCATACCCTCAGCGGCCGATGGCCGCGGCGCGTCTTGGACCCGGACAGCGGCGAATTTTATACGGTGGAAAACGGCACTCCCTTTACGGGTGTGATTGTCGGGGCCCGCGCCGATGAAGAGGGCAGCCGCAGCAAAGAGCGCTATTTTTCTCCGCGGGGACAGGAAAGCGACTGGGAAGTCAGCGACCAGCCGCCGGAGCTGTGGAATCAGTTCAAAACGGATTTCGCCCCGGGGACGCATGTGCGGATTCATCCGCTGCTGGACTGGACCGAGCTGAACATCTGGGAGTACATCCAGCGGGAAAACATCCCTGTCGTTTCACTGTATTTTGATCAGGGAGACGGCAAACGCTACCGCTCTCTCGGATGCTGGCCGTGCACGGCTCCCGTTGAATCCACAGCCAAAACCGTGGCGGAGATTATTGAAGAGCTTCGAAGCGGGAAATTTGCCAACATTGCAGAACGCTCCGGACGGCAGCAGGACAAAGAAGACGGCAGCGGATTGGAAACTCTCCGCCGAAGCGGATATATGTAATTCAGAAAGAGGAGAACCTATGTTTACAGCCCCCTCCTCCGTCGGACCGGTTGCGTCCGGACGGGATCGTCAGCAGATGAATATTGTTGTGATCGGACATGTCGATCACGGGAAGAGTACGCTGATTGGGCGGCTTTTGGCCGATACCGGCTCGCTGCCCAAGGGAAAACTGGAAGCGGTTCAGGCCTATTGCGCCCGCAACGCCAAACCCTTTGAGTATGCTTTTCTGCTGGATGCCCTGAAAGAAGAGCAGGCGCAGGGCATCACCATTGACACGGCCCGATGCTTTTTCAAATCCTCCCGGCGGGAATACATCATCCTGGATGCTCCCGGTCATGTCGAATTTCTCAAGAACATGATATCCGGTGCGGCCCGGGCGGAAGCGGCGCTGCTGCTGATTGACGCCAAAGAAGGAATCCGGGAAAACTCCCGCCGCCACGGTTATCTGCTGAGCCTGCTGGGCATTCGGCAGATTGCTGTGGCTGTCAACAAAATGGATTTGGTGGACTATCGCCGGGATGTCTTTGAAACGATTCAAAAGGACTATACAGCGTTTCTGCAGCAGGTACACCTTTCGCCGCGTTTTTTCATACCGGTCAGCGCCCGCTTCGGTGACAATCTGTGCACCCGCTCGGCGCAGATGAGCTGGTACGGCGGCCCGACGGTTTTGGAAGCGATGGACCGTTTTGAAAAAGAGCCCGCCGGACGCGAAAAACCCTTTCGATTTCCGGTGCAGGATGTGTACAAGTTCACGGAGGAAGGCGACGACCGCCGGATTGTGGCCGGGCGTGTGGAAACCGGAACCGTCCGGGCGGGCGATGAGGTCGTTTTCCTTCCGTCGGGAAAACGGTCCCGGATTGCTTCCATCGAAGGGTTCAACCGGCCGCCGCAGACCGAAGCCTATGCGGGCCAGTCCACCGGTTTTACGCTCACTGAGCAGGTTTACATACCGCCCAATCAGATTCTCTGCCGAGCCGACCAACCGGCTGCCCGAACCGGAACCTGTCTGAAGGTCAATCTGTTCTGGATGGGCCGGCAGCCGATGGTTATCGGAAAACGGTACAAGATCAAGCTGGCGGCCGCCCGGGAGTCCGTCTGGCTTCGAGAGATTTACACCATACTGGATGCGACTGACCTGAGCATGGACAGCCGCCGCCGTCAGATTGAACGGCATGATGCGGCCGAATGCCTGCTGGAAACGTTTCGTCCAGTGGCCTTTGATGCGGTTTCGGACATCGCCCAGACCGGACGGTTTGTGATTATCGACAACTATGAAATCGCCGGTGGCGGCATCATTCTGGAGGCCCTGTCTGCGGAGCGAGATTCGATTTCTGAACATGTACACAGACGGCAGAAGTATTGGCAGCGAAGCCGCATCCGCCCGCAGAACCGTTCGGATCGCTATAAACAGCAGGCCGCCCTGGTTCTGCTGTGCGGCCCACCCGGCGTCGGAAAATCTGAAATCGCCAAGGCCCTCGAAGAGCAGCTCTTTGATGCCGGTAGAATGGTCTATTATCTGGGGCTGGATAATTCTCTGCTCGGTGTTGATTCCGATTTGCAGACGACGGACGAGCGGGATGAGTACATCCGCCGGCTCGGCGAAATCGCCCATCTGTTCACCGATGCCGGTCTGATTCTGATTACCACCATCAGCCATCTGGATGACTATGAACTTCAGGCGATTCGAACTCTCAATCAGCCGTATCCCTGCCTGGTTGTGGCCATCGGTTCTCATCGGCTGGCGCAGAGTCGGCCCGACCTGCACATTGAGAAGCCGGACGATGTTCCGGAGGTGATTGAGAAAATCCAATGTCTGCTGACTCGTGAACACTATCTGCTCGAATATCATTTGTAGAGTGTGTCGGGAAAGGAGTGCGCCGATGGGACAGCCGGATTCGCAAAAAAACAAAGGTGTGCCGCAGGAGCCTCAGCGGCTTTGGGGCACTTACCCGCAAAAGCAGGAGGGGCTCTCTATGCAGCGGATTCCGTTTTTGGGCGGACGAATCAGCTGGCAGCAGTGGCGGGCGGTCGCCGAGCTGGCGGAGCGGTTTACGCCGGATGTGCCGCTGCATCTGACGACTCGGCAGGATATCGAGCTGCACAATGTCCGTCAGGCCGATGTGCCCGTTCTCTATCAGGAACTGGAGAGGGCGGGCATCAGCACCTACGGCGCCTGCGGCGACTCCATCCGAAATATCACCGTTTCGCCCGCCTGCGACCTGGATCCGGATGATTTTGATCTGCTGCCGGCGGCCCGGCTGCTTCATCAGATGCTCAGCGAACAGGCCGCCGAACGGCCGCTGCCGAGGAAATTCAAGATCAGCTTCTGCGGGCTGCGGGACAGTCGAGGGGTACCTTACATCAGCGATTTGGGATTTCTTGTCCGTCCGGACGGGACCTTTCGAGTCGTCGGGGCCGGTTCCCTGGGGCCCATACCTCGAACCGGCCTGGACCTGTATGAACAGGTGCCTGCGGAAGCGGTTCTGCCGCTGGCGGCGGCGGCCCTGGAGATGTTCATCGAGCTGGGCGAGCGAAACAACCGCTCCCGGGCGCGGCTGCGGCACATTCGGGAGCGGCTGGGAGATGAACCGTTTCGAAAGGAACTGGACCGGCGATTCCAAACATTTTGCAAGCGGCAGAACCGGCCGGCTATGCCGCTGCCGCGCGGACGCAGCGGATATCGGCGGCTTTATGCCCTCCAGCTTCCCGGAGGCAATTTGTCGGCTCAGGCGGCACTGGAACTGGCTCGGGCGGCTCAATCGGCGGGAGCCGTCCTGCGAATCACCCTCTCTCACAGCCTGGAATTATACGGGGACACCCTGTTCCCGCTGCCGGCATCTCTAAACCCCCTTGCGAACCTGCCGTGTGTGGTTGTCTGTCCCGGAGCAGACAGCTGTCCGCGGGCCCTTGTTTCGACCCAGCAAATCGGGGTACAAATCCAGCAGACAGCCGCCCTTCGTTCCGTCGGCCGTCCCATTGCTGTCTCCGGCTGTCCCAACGGCTGCGCCCAAAGCGCCGTGGCCGACATCGGACTGATTGGACGGCGGAAAACTCTCAACGGCCGGCAGCAGGCGTGTTTTGATGTGTACCTGAACGGCGGACAGGGGCAATCCCCCCGACTGGGACAAAAGGCCGGAACCGTTCCGGCAGACCAGATTGAATCCTGGCTTCGAAACTATCTGGAACAATCGGCAGACTGCGAACGGGTTATTCGCTTATCAGACCCGGCAGCAGCTCCGGATGGTCCACCTGCTCGAGGGTCTGGCGAATGAATTCCCGCCAATGAGGCAGGCGGTGCGTGCGGCGCTGAAGGATGATGTTGCGCAGCGTTCGATAGCTCATACACCACAGCCGGGTCTGAAGGAATCCTTCCGGCAGGCGTTTTTTGACCCCCACAATATCCTGCCGTACGGCGGCCTGATGAATCGCACGCAGCGTCTCCAGCGAACAGCTGTCCGGCTCAAAATTGGCCTCCAAAAAAGCGGCAACAGCGTCTGCATCGTCCAGATTGACCGCCAGCAGTTCGCCGCTGAGCGTGTGCATCGTGCTTTCGGACTGCTTGGTGGACAGCCGGAACGTGTCAGCCTCCTGCCACCAATAGCGGGGGGCACGGACATCCAGCCAGACGATAATGCTCTCGAGAAACTTGTTGTGGCCGCCGTCCTTGTCGGCCAGTCGGCGGGCGACGGCCTCCATCTTCTCCGGACGCTGTTTTTTGTTGTGCGACAGTCCCAGCAGAGCCGCCTCATAGCCCGCCTCATTGACTTTACGGACCTGCATATAAAACGGGCTTTCCGCCCGGTGTTGAATTTGTTCTTTTTCTGCCGCCGCTTCCATGACAACATTCCTGCCGATGGTTTTTCGTCCTTCTATACACGCTTCGGACGCTGTCGGCAAGAAAAAACATCTTTTGCGTGTGCTCTCTTACCATCGGTAGGAAATCGAAACCGCTGCGGCGGGGGCATGGGTTCGGTAGTCGCCGTACACGGCCAGATAGTTCCGTTTGTTCAGATTTTTGTCGAAAATCCCCAGCAGATTGTATCCGTGTATTCCGATGGTCAGATTTTTGGAGGGCTTATACTGAAGCCCGACATTCAGATAGTAATTGCCCCGATAGGATTTTTTCCAGCCCGGCTCAAAGAACCGATGTTCCGGAAACGGCCGACCGTCCGGGTAGGTGGTTCCGTCATACTCAAAACTTCTGCGGGCTCCGTCAAACGCATACGGATAATACTCGTTGTAGTCTTTCATTCCCGGGAATCCCCAATAGATCCGCAGCGAGGCGTCAAGCGTCAGCTGTTCGCTGAGTTTCTGTCTCCAGGCGATTTTGGATACGTGGTCGGACCAGTCGGCCAGGTCGCGTCCGTAGCCGTAGGGTTCAGCGGTTACGTATGTGCGGCTTCCTTCCACCAGGTCAAAGTCATACAACTGGGTGTAGGCATGCGAGAAAACCACCTGGGTTGTCGAAGTCTGATAGGCGGTCTCGAATTCTATTCCGTATTCTCTCTGATTTCCGACCGGGGTTACGCGCGACTGCTCGACATTCCATCCCAACAGCTCCAGACTGTAGTGGACAAATCCGGTCAGAGCCGTCTCCAAATTTTTGCTGTGCTTTTTCTCCCAGCGCAGTTCGACACTGTCCAGTTTTTCCGGCGCACTGTTCCCGCTTCCGGCCATGGCGGAGGCTCTCATTTCTGTCTCGATATTCGCCCGAACCGAGCGGGACCACATCAATTTGACCGTGTCATGGTCCGTGGGGCTATAGACGACCGCAGCGCGGGGGGAATACATCCGCTCCGTATAGGTATGATCATCCGCCCGCCCGCCGAGAAAGACCGTCCAGCGGTCGGTGAGCGTCCATTGGTATTCTCCAAATATGGAATACAGATTTGTGGACCAGCGCGGCATGGAGGGCAGCCGCGGGCTGGTGGGCGGAATATCCGGCCAGCCGTGGGCTTTCAGGCCCAGCTCCTGATGCGACAGCTCGCCGCCGAAGGCGAATCGGTGTTTGTCATGCGGCTGCCACTGCACGACGGCTTTCCCGTAGTATTCGTCTTCTCGGGATGCCTCGTCAACCCAATTCTGCCGGCGCTGCACCAGATGAAACGTATCATAACTGAAGGCGTATTGGAGCGACAGCGAATCGGTCAGTTCCTGGGTATATCCGATATAGACGGTTCCCTGCTGGTAGCCGTATGTATTGGTTCGCACTTTTTTGTAGGTGCCGGTCCATGTGTCCCAGTCGAACGAGTAAAAGACATAATCGGCGTACCCCCAGCTCGGACGGGCCCAGATTTGGGGCGACATCACATAGTCTTTGCCCCCGCGTGTATAGCGGGCCCAGATGTCCCAGTTGTCTTTTTGGAAATGGAAATGCAGTTTCACCGGCGGCAGACCGCGATACGACGCGCCGTCGCGGCTGATGGGGCCTTGGGTCAGCGGCTGGCCTGCTTTCAGTCCGTCTGTCGGCAGACGGGGCGGATTGGCCGGATTAGGGCCCCAGCCGTCAGGCCACGGCTCGTTATCCCACCACGGAACATCCATTTCCTGCGGGAAATCCAAGGGGAAAATCTGCTGGGCCTTGTCGGATTTGGCCCCCAGGTATTTGCCGATGCCTGCATACCAGAAGTATCCGCCGTCGCCGTCGCTGAACGGTCGGCCCTGTTTGATTTCGATGGAGTAAAACTCTTCTCCCGCGCCGGCACGGGTTATGATTTCGGTTCCTTCAAAGGTGGAAGGATTGTGTGTGATGATGTTGATGACCATTGAGACGGCCCCGGGACCATACAGGGCGGAGCCCGGCCCGCGAATGATGTCGATGCGATGAATGTCGCTCAGCAGAACCAGGTCCCGTTCGCTTAAGGCGCCGACGTGTGTGCGGTGATTCATATTCCGGCCGTTGACCAGCAGCAGATACTTATGGTCGCTCATGATGCCGCGAAGGCCCATATGGTCGGGCTCCCAGTGATGACGAATCCATTGGAAATTCGGCACATAAATGTCCAGCAGTTCAAACAGGTTCCTGGCCCCGGAGGCGGCAATCTCTTCCTGTGTGATGGTGGTTACGGCAGCCGGAACCAGCCGCGGTTTGGTTTTGGTTAGCGAGGCCGAAGAAAAGACAGGAATTTCCATTAATTCTTCAATGGACAGCTCAAACAGGTCTCGCTTTTCCGGCAACGGTTCTGCCGCGGCCAAAATAGAAAGCGCCCAGCCGGCAGCCCATATCCATCCGACAGTTCTGAAGAATTGCCTTTTCATTTCTGTGTTCCTCTCCTTAATTCTGACGGTTCGGTCTATCGGAAACGTCGGTGAAGGGGTTTATTTATTTTTTTTAGTAAACGTTTACTTAGCGTTAGAAAGTGTTTTATAGGGTGTTGGCAAATCCGGACCGGCTTTGGAGTTTTTTATCGGATCTGCAGCATCGGACCGCAGGAATTCCGACGGTCCGGTCTGAGATGTGTGGAACAATAGGGAAAGTTCGCAGCCTGCCGCTCCTGCGAAGCGGGTTGTTCTGATGACTGAGATGCCGGTGTTTGCCTGTCTTTTCATTGCCAAAACGGCTGCGGCGTGGTAGAAAGGGCCCGGAGGAAGTTCGATGGCGGTTCAGTTCATTCTTGGTCGAGCGGGCACGGGCAAGACGCGGCTGTGTCTGGAGGCCGCTGCGGAGGCCCTGCGCCGCGATGAACTGCAGACGCTGATTTTGCTGGTGCCCGAACAGGCCACCTACCAGATGGAGCAGGCGATGCTCTCACTGTCGGGCATTGAAGGGTACCACCGCCTGCGGATTCTGTCGTTTCAGCGGCTGGGGTACTGGCTTTCCCCCGTCGGCGGACGCTGGGAGCTGAGCCGCGTCGGCCGACAGATGATTGTCCGGCGGCTTCTGGCCGACTGCCGGCAGCGGCTGAAACTGCTCGGCTCGGACGACGACCTTTCCGGCTCGGCCGGCCAAATGGCCGACGTGCTGGCTCAGCTGTACCGCGCCCAGATGACTCCGCAGCGGCTGGAGGAAATGGCCCGCGAACTGGCCGCCTCGGCCGGCAGCTCTCGAACCGATGCCAAACTCAAAGACCTGGCTGTCCTGCTGGGGGCCTATCAGGAATTTCTGGAGGCCAATCAGGACTTTTACGATGCGGAACATCTTTTCCGGCAGGTCAGCCGGCGGATTGCAGAGGCGGAGTTTCTCAAAGGAGCGCAGCTGTGGGTGGATGGTTTTTCCGGATTTACCGCCCGCGAGGAGGCGGTGCTGCTGGAACTGCTGAAGGTCTGTGCACACTCGCAGATTGCGCTGTGTCTGGATCCACCGGCCCTGAACGGTCCTCCGGACCCCTTCAGCATCTTTGCTCCGACGGAGCGGACTTATCAGCGGCTCTGTGAGCAGATTCGCCGGTCGGGGCTCCGGATTGAAGAGCCGATTGTGCTGGATGCCCCGCGGCGGTGGTCTCAGACGCCGGCGCTGGAGTTTCTGGAACGGCATTTTGTCGAGGAATGGCCGCCGAGCATGCCTTCATCCGGCGGGGCGGTCGTCTCGGCGGCGCTGCCGGATGTACGCGGCGAGTGTCTGTGGACGGCCCGCGAAATCCGCCGGCTGGTTCGGCAGGAAAACCTTCGCTATCGGCAGATTGCCGTCGTGGTGCCGGAAATGGCCTCGTATCAGCATCTGCTCGTGTGGGCGTTTGAGCGGCTCCAGATTCCGTATTTTCTTGACCAGCCCCGTCCGCTTCGGACGCATCCGGCCGCCGAGCTGCTGGACAATGCCCTGCGGGCGGTCTGCTTCCAGTTCCGCCTGCAGGATATGACGGCGTATCTGAAGACGGATCTGACGGGCTTAAGCGAGGAAGAGGCCGACTGGCTGGACAACTACTGCCGGGCCTGCGGAATTGAAGGGGATGATTGGTTTCAATCAGAGCCCTGGCGGTTTGCCGACCCGCAGGATGGTTTTAATGAAAAATGGATTGACCGGCTGCGGCGGCGAATCGCCGGGCCGCTGGGGCAGCTGCGCGAGCGGCTGAAAATCCGGCAGGAAGATTCCTTAGACCCGCAGGAGTTTGTCGAGGGGCTCTGGGAGTTTCTGGAGGCCGTCGGAGTCCGCAGGGTGTTGACCGAATGGGCGCGGGAGGACCCCTCGGACCAGCGGTACGGCCATCGGCAGATGTGGGAAAAGCTGGTGCAGGTGCTGGATGAATTGTGCCTGGTGTATCGAGGACGTCGGCATCCGGCGGGGACGTATCTTCGGCTGCTGGAGACGGCGCTGAGCACGCTGACAGTTAAGCTGATACCGCCGACACTGGATCAGGTGCTGATTGGTCAGATTGAGCGAAGCCGCCATCCGGAGGTGGAGGTTGTATTTCTGCTGGGGGCGACTGGAAAGCAGTTTCCTGTGCCGCTTGAATCGGAGGGCTTTTTCAGCCGAGATGATCGGGTGGTTCTGGAGCAATTTGAGGCGGATTTTGCGGAACCGCTGGATCGGCAGCTTCTGCGTCGGCGGTATTTGGCCTATATTGCTCTGACACGAGCTCGGAGGCGTGTGGTTATCACGAGGCCTTTGGCGGATGAAAACGGCAGCCCCCTGCAACCCTGGAGCGGGCTGGAGATGCTGGAACGGATGTTTGCGGACTTGAAGACTCTCAAGCCCGCCCCGGAGCCGCAGACGCCGCAGGAGATTCAGACGGAGTCGGAGTGGGCCTTGTATTTGTGTCAGGTGCTCGGCCGTGATAGTACGGCGGAGGAGACGACGCGGCGGACGGCGGCGGCCCTGCTCGAATCGGCGGACGGTGCGTCGGCCGGACTGGTTCGGCGGGCTCTGGAGTACCGCAATCCGGCCCGGCTGGAGCCGGAGGTGATTGAGCAGCTCGGCGGCAAGCCGCTGAAGACCTCGGTAAGCCAGCTGGAAACTTTTGCCGCCTGCCCGTATCGGCATTTTGCTTCGTATGTTCTTCGTCTGAAAAAACGTCGGCTGGTGCAGATGGAGCCGGTCGTTTTGGGTTCATTTTATCACTCGGTTCTCGATGCGCTGTTTAAGACCGTCCGGCAGGAAGGGCTCGATTGGCGGCAGCTGACGGACGAGCAGATTGCCCAACTCGTCCGTCGGGTGAGCGGGCAGGTGATTGACCGGAGCGAATTTCTCCAGAGTTTTCAGCGGCATTCGGCTCATCAGCGGTTTCTGCTGCAAACGGCGATCGAACAGCTGGTTCAGCTGGCCGGGGGCCTTAAAGCAATGACGGCCGCCGGAGACCTTCGTCCGTTGGCCACGGAGCTGGAGTTCGGCAGCGGCGGTCTGCCGGCGATGAGCTTTCCGTCGGTCGGAATAGAGGTTCGCGGCAAGATTGACCGGATTGATGTTCTGGAAACACCGCAGGGAGCGGCAGCGGTGATTTTTGACTACAAAACTGGGGAGCACCCGTTTGTCTGGGGCAAGTGGCACTACGGTCTGGACCTGCAGATGCCGGTGTATCTGCAGGCGCTGCTGGGTCAGACAGTCGAAGGGGTGCCGATTGCGCAGGCGGCGGGGGCCTTTTATGTCCCCATTCAGCATTCCATTAAGCGGAGGGAGTTGGCAAAAGTAGAAGAGCCGGCCGGATTTCCCTTCAAAGCCAGGGGTTTTTTCAACGGGCACTTTGCCGAATACCTGGACAGGCAGGCCCGCCAGAGGAGCGCCTATTATAATTTTGCATTCCGTACAAAAGACCGACAGCCCTACAGTGATTTTGGGCGGAGCGGGGTTCTTTACCCCGAGCAGTTTGAACGGCTGCTGGCGGCCTCGCAGCGGAAGGTTCAGCAGATTGCAGAACAAATCCGCCGGGGGGAGATTTCCGCCGCTCCGTATCGCCTGAGCCGCAAAAGCCCCTGCAAAGAATGTGATTATCAATCCGTCTGCAAGTTTGACTGGGAACTCAATCGGTATCGGACGCTTTCTCCGATGCGAAAAGAAGATGTGCTGAGGGCTTTGGAGGAGGAGGCCAATGGGTGAAGTCAAATGGACTAAGGCGCAGGAGAAGGCCGTTGGCGCCGTTGGGCGGGATGTGCGGGTCAGTGCCTCGGCGGGCACGGGTAAGACGGCGGTGCTGGCCCAGCGGTGTCTGGAGCGGCTGTGCGATGTTCAGCGTCCGACGGATGTGGACCGGCTGCTGCTGTTGACCTATACAGACGCCGCCGCTGAAGAGATGCGCGACCGCATCGCCCGCACGCTGCGCAAGGCCTGCAACGACCGGCCCTCTTCGATGCTGCGGCGGCAGATGCTTCTGCTGGATGCTGCCTCCATCAGCACCTTTCACGCCTTCTGCAAACGCATCCTGGCCGAGCATTTTTATCTGCTGAACCTTGCGCCGGATTTCGGCATTGTGGACCCTGACCAGCAGACGCTGCTCCAGACCGATGCCCTTGCCCAGACGCTCGAAGAGGCCTGGGGAGAACCGACGCTGGCGGAGGGGCTGCGGGTGCTGCTGTTCGGCCGCACGCTGTACGGCACCAAGGGGTTTGTGGAGGAGATTTTTACGCTGGCGGATTTTCTGGAGAGCATTCCGGAACCGCAGCGGTTTCTGGAACGGGTGGAGGACATCTGCACAGGGAAATATTCGCCGGCGGATGCGCTTCGTCAGGAGCAGCTCCGGATGATAGAGCGGCGGCTGCGGCACGCCCGGCAGAAGGTAGAATTGGTTCAGCTTCTGCAGGATGCATTCGGAGTGCCGGACTGGCTGACAGGCCATTTGGCGGGATACCATTCCGTTCTCAATTTGCTGGAGGCCGCCGTTCGGCAGGGAGATTGTGCAAAGTTGTGGGAGATTCTTGCAGGGTTTGAGATTTCCAAAGCCCCCAACCGGCCGAAGGAAATACCGGAGGAAACAGCCGACCGAATCAAAGCCCCTCTCAAAGAGGTGAAAGATGATTTGAAAGGGCTGAACGATCTGGCGGCCGTTCATCCTGTGTACGCGTCGCTGGAGGACGATTCCGTGCGGCTTCAGCTGCGGACAATTCTGGAGCTGCTGAAGGGATACGTCAAACATTACACGCAGGCCAAAGAACAGATTGCGGCGCTGGATTTTTCGGATTTGGAGCACAAGACAGTGCGGCTGCTGGAGGCGCATCCGGCGGTTGCGGAAAAACTTCGCCGCCGGTTCGATTTTATTTTTGTGGATGAGTTTCAGGACATCAACGCCGTCCAGAAGCGCATCCTCGACAGCATCCGCCGTCCGGACAATGTGTTTGTTGTCGGCGATGTCAAGCAGAGCATCTATGCCTTCCGCCGAAGCAGGCCGGAGCTGTTTCTGGAGGCGCTGCAAGAGGCCAGAGAGGACCCGACAGAGCCGCTGGTCCCGCAGCGGATTGACTTGGGAGACAATTTCCGCTCGCGCCCGGAAATCTTGGCCTTTGCGAATGCGGTGTTTGGGCGGATTATGACGCAGGAGACCGCCTCGATGGATTATGACGAGCGGGCGGCTCTGGTCTGCGGGCGGAACGATGTTAAGCCGGATGAGATTTTGATGCCGGTGGAGGTGGTTGTGCTGGACGAAGAAGCGCCGGAGCCCGGAGAAGATGAGTTCGACGGAGAGGAGAACGGGACCGAAGAGAGTTCGGAGTCTGTGCTGCCGGAAGCGGAGAATTTGTCTGCGGAGCAGCGTCAGGCGATGTGGATAGCCCGGCGCATCCGTCAAATCGTCGGGGCCGACAGCGGAAAACCTGAGTTTCAGATTTTCGACAAAGAGTTGGGCTGCCGCCGCGATGTCCAGTATCGCGACATTGTGATTCTGATGCGTTCCCCGGCCAATCGGGCCCAGACGTATACGGAAATCCTCCGGCTGGCGGGCATTCCGCTGCACTCTCAAACCTCGGAGGGGTATTTTGAAACGACGGAAATCGCCGACCTGCTGGCTTTGCTGAAGGTTCTCGACAACCCCATTCGGGATATTGAGCTGGCCGCCGTGCTCCGCAGTGCTCTGTTCAATTTTACGGATTCCGAGCTGGCCCGGATTCGCCTGTCTGCCGGCAAGACCGATACGTTTTATGAATGCGTACAGAAGGCTGCTGAAGCCGGTGGTCCCCTGGCCGAAAAAGCCCGCCGGGCTCTCGAGCAGCTTTCCGACTGGCGCCGAAGGATTCGAATCGGTTCGCTGTCGGATGTGCTGGGCTCGATTCTGGACCAGACCGGCTATCTGGCCTTTGTTTCGGCCCTGCCCAACGGCCGGCAGCGGCGGGCGAATCTGCTCAAACTTCATCAGCGGGCCGTCCAGTTTGAACATTTCAGCACAGGCCCGCAGTCGGTCTCTCTGGCTCGATTTGTGGAGTTTCTCGAAGATATACGCCGGGAAAAGCAGGACTGGGCCCCGGCGCAGCCTGACAGTGCCGCCGAAAACGCCGTGCGGCTTTTGAGCGTGCACAAAAGCAAGGGGCTGGAGTTCCCCGTTGTCTTTCTGGCGGAGCTGAATGCGGGATGGAATTTCCGGGATTTGAAGCGGACGTGTCTGGCCGATGAAGATGCCCTCGGCATTCAGGCCGTCTGTCCCGAACGCACTATCCAGTTTCCCACGCTGGCCTGGCAGGTGCTGCAGGAACGCAAGCGAAAGACAATGCTCGAAGAGGAAATGCGGATTCTGTACGTGGCCCTCACCCGCGCCCGGGAGAAGCTGATTCTGACGGCCTCCCGACGCCGGTCGACTTGTGAACGGATTGTGCAGGAATGCGCCCTGCTGGGCGGTAAGGCCGTTCCCGACGGACGCCTTTTGGAAGTGTCCTGTCCGATGGACTGGATTCTGTTTGGGTTGGGCCATCAGCCGCCGATGAAAGAGGTCTTTCTGAACGAGCCCCCTGCGGGTCCGACGTTTTTTACCGTCCAGTGTGTGGAGCGAGACAGTCTGGAGGCATGCAGCCGGGAAATTGAGGCCGCTTGTAAGAGAAAGCTTACCGCATCTGTGCCGACTTTGACAGAGGCCGAACGAAAACGGCATCAGCCCGTCATTGAAGAATGCCGACGGATACTCGAGTGGGAATATCCTTTTTCTTCGGCCGTTGGGCTTGTTGCCAAGCTGTCGGTCAGCGGGGCGCTGGAGATGATGGATGAATTTGCACCGGCCGTCGGGACAGATTCGTTCGGGTCTGTGCCGAAGGCCGTTCTGGAACAATCCGGGAAAAAAGGCAGAATCTCTCCTGCCCAAATCGGTTCGGCGGTTCATCTGCTTTTGGCTCGGCTGGATCTGCGTTCCAAACCCAACCGTCAACAAGTGGAAAATACAATAGAAACCCTTGTTTCAGAAGGACTTATCAATTCACAAACGGCCGCTGCGCTCGAGCCGGAATGGATTGCAGCCTTTTTTGAAAGTGAGGTGGGGCAACGAATCCTGCAATATCCGGACAAGTGTCATCGGGAATGGGCTTTTACCATATCGGTTTCCGCCCGACAGGCGCGAATAGCTCCGGCGGATGAAAAAATCATCATTCAGGGGATTGTTGACCTTCTTTTGGACAGTCCTGATGGGCTGATTTTGGTCGATTTTAAGACAGATCGTGTCTCTGAAGGGGAATGGCCGGAGCGAGTTGAACGGTATCGTCCGCAACTGCGGCTGTATACTTTGGCGGTTGAAAAGGTTCTCGGTCGGATGCCTCAGCGGGCTTATTTGTATTTCCTTGCTCATTCAAAATCCATTCCAGTTGACCTGTCCTCTTGACTTTTTCCGGCGGGTTTGCCATACTGCGGCACTTTGCCGCATCAGATGAATCGGGATAAAAAGGCTTGGCTGCGGTTGTGGGCCTCCTCAAAGCGGAGATAAGGTATGAAAGCGTCGGAAATGAAAAAAGGACAGACCATCAAGATGGATGGCGTCCTGTATGTGATTGTCGATTATCAGCATGTCAAGCTCGGCAAAGGCGGAGCGGTCTATCAGACCAAACTGAAGAATCTGACGGACGGCGGCATCCGCGATGTCCGCATCCGGGCCGAAGAAGTGCTCGAAGAAGCCTTTCTCGAAAAGCGGAACTTTGAGTACCTTTACTCGACGGGCAATGAGCACGTCTTTATGGACCTGGAGACGTATGACCAGATTACGCTGGATGACGATGCTTTCGGTGAAGGCCCCAAGTACTGCAAGCCGAACACCCCGATTCTGATCAATATGTACAACGGCAAGCCCGTGGTTGTCCAGCTGCCCAACACGGTGGACCTGAAAGTGGTGGATACGGCGCCGGAAATCAAGGGAGCCACGGCGACCAATCAGTATAAGCCCGCCACCCTCGAGACCGGTCTGGTGATTCAGGTGCCGCCGTTTGTCAAGGTGGGGGAAGTGGTCCGCGTGGATACCCGCACGGGCGAGTATGTCACCCGTGTGAAGGAATAATCCCCGCCGTCGGCAGAAAAGACTGGTATTTTTTGCGGATTTTTGGTAATATTCCGGTTTCGCACCCAGCAGACTCTTCGGGGTCCTGTGAGGATGCGGGGAGTAGCTCAGCTTGGCTTAGAGCGCTGCGTTCGGGACGCAGAGGTCGCAGGTTCAAATCCTGTCTCCCCGATTCGGCCGCCGAATTTCACGGACGGGTGATTGAGGAAACGGCGGTCCCGACTGGAGCACACGCCGGTACTTTCCGCCTTTCGGCAATTTTTCTTGCATTCAAAAAAACAGTTGATTCTTTTTGAAAGATTGCTTTAGGATTCAGCGTTCTTGTGTTGGAAGCCAGGGCGGGGGGGGCTTTGTCAGCTGGCGAAGAAATGGGGCTAATGGATAGAAGACCTCCAGAGCGGCGTTGACAGTTTTAGGGGAATGATGGACGGGCGGACTCGAAAGAAACCATCCGCGGCGGGTTTGGGAGTTCTGGCAGCGGTTTTGTTCTGCATCGGCTGCCGGCAGCCCGTATCGCCTTCGATTCCCCTCGAAATCCCGCAGCAGTTTTCCCAAAGCGGTACGGTTCCTTTGCCGGAACAGTGGTGGGAGTCGTTCCATGACCCTCAACTGAACCGGTTGATAGAGGAGACTCTTGGGAACAATTTTACGATTCGTTCCGCCTGGGACCGGCTTCGGCAGGCCGAAGAGGCGGCGGTCCAGGCGGGGGCCTCTCTGTTTCCCGCTGTTCAGTATTCTGCTCAGGCGGCCCGAACGCGCCGCGAGGTGTCCGAACAGGTTCTGTATTCCAGCGGCTACTCGGCCGGTCTGACCGCTTCTTACGAGGCGGATTTGTGGGGCCGTGTGCGTTCGGCTCGTCAGGCGGCCCTGCTGGATGCACAGGCAGCCCGCGATGACCTGGCGGCGGCGGCTGTTTCGCTCAGCGCCTCAGCGGCTCGAACTTGGTATCGTCTTCTGGAGACCCGGCTTCAGCAGGCCCTTTTGCAGGAGCAGCGGCGAACCAATGAGCAGGTTTTGGAGCTTGTGCAGATGCGCTTTGGACAAGGGCAGGGGACTGCCGCCGATGTCCTCCGCCAGCGGCAGCTGGTTGAATCAACCCGCGGTCAGGAAATTGAGGCCCGAAAAACAAGGACGCTTTTGGAGTATCAGCTGGCGGTTCTGCTGGGCCGAACGCCGGCTCAGAACTCTTTTGACGTCCCGGATTCGCTGCCTGCACTGCCTCCGCTGCCGGATGTCGGACTGCCCGTCCAAACCCTCCTGCGCCGGCCCGATGTGGCCTCCGCCTATAAAGCGGTCGCGGCGGCTGACCAGCGGCTGGCCGCGGCGATTGCCGACCAGTATCCCAAAATCACATTGACGGCTTCGGCGCAGACCTCCGCCGAGCGGGTGCGCGATTTGTTTGAAGACTGGCTGGGTCGGCTGGCGGCGGATGCGGTCGGACCCCTTTGGGATGCCGGATACCGTCAGGCCGAGGTGCGAAAACGAAAGGCCGTTCGTTCCGAACGCATTCATCAGTACGCGCAGAAACTTCTGACGGCTCTGCAGGAAACTGAAGAAGCCCTCGAGGAAAACCGAAGTCAGCAGCAGCTGGCGGACAATCTTCGTCTTCAGCTCCAGCTGGCCCGGCAGGCCCGTCAGACCGTTCAGACCAAATATCTGCAGGGACAGGTTGATTACCTGCGCGTGCTTGAATCTCTTTTGTCTGAACAGACGCTGGAACGTCAGTTTCTGGCGGCGCAGCGTGTCCTGCTGGAGCGGCGGATTGATTTGTGCCGGGCTATCGCCGGTCCCTGGCCGATGAGTGAACCTTCACAGTGAGGTTTTCGATGCAAAATTGTGAGGAATTGTCTCCGTCAGCCGGAACGCGGAAAAAGGCGTTTCGGTTCTTTGTGCGGTATCTTCTGCCGCTGGGGATTGCGGCGGCAGCGGTTCTGTATTTTCGGTATCAACTGGAAACCCGCCCCCGGGCTCCGCGTCGTCCGGCCGACCAGCAGGCGCGGCTGGTGACAGTGCAGACCATCCGCCGTCAGACGCTGCCGGTGGTGATTCAGGCGATGGGGACCGTCACGGCGGCCCGGGAGGTTGTGCTGTATCCGGAGGTGTCCGGCCTGGTGGAAAAAACGGCTCCTGAGGTTCTGCCCGGCGGGATTGTAGAGGCGGGGCAGGTGCTGTATGAGATTGACCGGCGCAACTATGAGACAGCCCTGGCTCAGCAGCAAAGCGAACTGGAGCAGTCGCGGCTGGCTCTGAAGATTGAGGAGGGCAGTCAGCGGGTTGCCCAGCGGGAATATCGGATGCTCGGGGAGATTCCGGACGAAGCGGATGAGGATCTGATTCTTCGCCGGCCCTATCTGGCCGCCAAAAAAGCGGCCGCAGAGGCGGCGGAGGCAGCCGTGCGGCAGGCGCAGCTGGATCTGCAGCGGTGCTTCATCCGCGCCCCGTTTCGGGCCGTCGTTCGAACCAAATACGCAGAACGGGGCTCCCGCGTTTCCCCGACCGCCCCGGTGGCTGCGTTGGTCGGGGTGGATGAATTCTGGGTCCAGGCGCTGGTGCCGGTCGATCAGCTCGACTGGATTGAGATTCCTGCGGACGGGTTCGAGGGCGGAGCAGAGGTGCGCATAACCGACCCGGCATGGGGACAGGATGTGTTTCGGGTTGGCAGGGTTTTGCGGCTTCTGCCGCATCTGGAAGAGCAGGGACGAATGGCCCGGCTTCTGGTTTCCGTACCTTCGCCGCTGGAGTCGCCGGAAGGACAGACGCTGCCGCCGCTGCTCTTGGGTTCCTATGTGCGGGCGGAAATCATCGGACGGACGGCCCGCGATGTCTTTGCCGTTCCGCGGGAATACATTCGAAACGGCAGTCAGGTCTGGGTGATGGATGACCAGAACCGGCTGCGGATTCGCACCATCCGGACGGTGTTTCGGGGCCGGGAGGTGCTTTACATCCGCGACGGTTTGGAAGACGGAGAGCGGATTGTCACCACTGATTTGTCCGGTGCAGTGGACGGGATGCTTCTTCGGACGGAAGAGCCCTCCGGGCCCCAGAAAGTTCTTTCTGGTTCGTCAGGAGGCACTCTATGAGCCACTGTCCGGCACCGGAAGATACCCGCGGTCTGATCGGCTGGATGACGGACACCCGCGTCGCGCCGAACCTGATGATGATTGTCTTTCTGGTCGGCGGCTTCTTTTTCGCCCTGAACGTCCGTCAGGAAGTCTTTCCCGAATTTGATTTGGATCTGGTGATTGTCCGTGTGCCCTATCCCGGCTCCAGTCCGGAGGAAGTGGAGCAGGGCATCATTCTGGCGGTCGAGGAGGCCATTCGCGGCCTGGAGGGAATCAAGGAAATTACCGCGGTGGCGTCCGAAGGATTCGGCACCGTCACGGCGGAGATTATTGAAGGATTTGACCGCCAGCGCGTCTATCAGGATATCAAGCAGGAAATCGACCGCATTACAACATTTCCGGAGGATGCCGAACGGCCGAGGGTCTCATTGGCCATGCGCCGTCAGCAGATTGTCGAACTTCAGCTGTACGGGGATGTGTCCGAATGGGTTCTGCGGGAGATGGCCGAGGAAGTCCGCGACGGGCTGCTGCAGGAGCCGGGCATTACCCAGGTGGAGCTGGCCGGTGCCCGCGATTATGAATTGCAGGTTTTGATTCCGCAGGAGACGCTTCGGGCGTATGGTCTGACGCTTCAGGCGGTGGCGGACCGCATTCGGGCGGCGGCGCTGGAGCTGCCCGGCGGCCATGTGGAAACCAGCGGCGGAGAAATCCTGCTGCGGGTGACCGAACGGCGCCTGTGGGCGAGGGAGTTTGCCCGAATTCCGATTGTCACAACCGCATCCGGCACGGTCATTCATCTGGAGGATATTGCCGAAGTGCGGGATGATTTTGCCGATGTGGATCAGATGGCTTTTTTTAACGGGAAACGGGCCGTCGGCATCAGCATCTTTCGGGTGGGGGACCAAACCCCGATCGGAGTCTCCGAGGCTGTGCAGCGGGCAATGAGGCGGCTGGAACCGCAGCTGCCCGAGGGGGTCCGCTGGGTCATTACGCAGAACCGGGCGGATGTCTATCGGCAGCGGCTGGCTCTGCTTTTGAAAAACGCCTTTTACGGCCTGATGCTGGTGATTTTGCTGTTGGGGCTGTTTCTGGAAATCAAGCTGGCTTTGTGGGTGATGCTCGGCATTCCGATATCGTTTCTCGGTTCCTTTCTCTTCCTGCCCAGTCTGGATGTCACCATCAATATGATTTCTATGTTTGCCTACATCATCGCCCTGGGCATTGTGGTGGATGATGCGATTGTGGTCGGGGAAAATATTTACGAATACCGGAATCGGGGCATGGGGTTCTTTCGGGCGGCTGTTCAGGGGGCCCGGGATGTCGCTATGCCCGTCAGCTTCAGCATTTTAACCAATATCGCGGCGTTTCTGCCTCTCTACTTTATCCCGGGCATGATGGGCAAAATCTGGAAGACTGTGCCGCTGGTGGTCGTGACGGTTTTTACGATTTCCTGGATTGAGAGCACGCTGATTCTTCCGACTCATCTGGCTCACGCCCGCCCGCGAAGCCGTCATCCTCTGGCGGTCTTTCTGCACAGCCGCCAGCGGGCCTTCAGCCGTCAGTTTGAGCGATTTGTGGAGTCGGTTGTTGCCCCGCTGATTGACCGCAGCATCCACGTGCGGTTTCTGGCCGTTGCCGTCGGGTTCGCCGGTTTTCTGATTGTGCTGGGGATTGTGCTCAGCGGACGAATCGGGATGATTCTGATGCCGCGCGTTGAGTCGGATTTTGCCGCTGTGCGGGCGACGCTGCCCTTCGGAAGCGATCAGGAGCGGGTGATGACGGTCTGCCGGCTGCTGATGGAAAAAGCGCAGGAAATCATTGAGGAAAACGGAAAGGAGCGGCTCAGCAAAGGAGTCTTTGCCGTCGTGGATGAAGACAGCGTCGATGTCCGCATCTTTTTGACGGACCCGGGTGTGCGGCCCATCAGCACCACTCGCGTTGCGCAGCTGTGGCGGGAGAAGGTCGGTTCGATTCCCGGTCTGGAGTCCATTCTTTTTGAGGCCGACCGCGGCGGGCCCGGCTCGGGAGCGGCGCTGACGATTGAGCTGAGTCATCGGGATATTGAGGTGCTGGACCGGGCCAGCGAGAAACTGGCGGCCCTGCTGGCCGATTTTCCCAATGTCAAGGATATCAACGACGGGTACACCCCCGGCAAGCAGCAGCTCAATTTCCGCATTACCCCGGAAGGCCAGAGCGTCGGTCTGACGGTTCGGGAAATCGCCCGACAGATTCGAAACGCCTTTTACGGGGCCGAAGCCCTCCGCCAGCAGCGGGGACGCAATGAAATTCGGGTTCGAGTGAAATTTCCCCCGGAGCAGCGCCACAGTGAATACGATGTCGAAGAGCTGCTGATTCGAACGCCCTACGGAACGGAGATTCCTCTCCGTCAGGCCGCCTCCATGGAGCGCGGACGCTCCTATACGAGCATCAATCGGCGCAACGGACGCCGAACGGTGACCGTAACCGCCAATGTTGAACCCATCGGCCAGACCAATCAGGTCAAAGAGACCCTGGTCCAGGAGATTCTCCCGAAACTTCAGTATGATTTCCCCGGGCTTTCGTATGCCTGGGAGGGCCGCCAGGCCGACTGGGCGGAGAGCATGCAGTCGCTCTGGCGGGGATTTCTGATGGCTCTGGCGGCCATTTATGCGATGCTGGCCATCCCCTTCCGCAGTTATGTCCAGCCGCTGATTGTGATGGCGGCCATTCCCTTTGGAATTGTCGGGGCGGTTCTGGGCCATTTGATGATGGGCTATGAGCTGTCGGTGATGAGCATGATGGGGATTGTAGCGCTGTCCGGCGTGGTGGTGAATGATTCGCTGGTGCTGATCGATTATGCCAACCGGCTCCGGCGGGACACCCCTGCTCTTTCAGCCTTTGAGGCGATGCATCAGGCGGCTGTCCGCCGCTTCCGGCCTGTGATGCTCACCACGCTGACGACCTTCGGCGGACTGGCGCCGATGATTTTTGAAACCTCCCGGCAGGCACGCTTTATGATTCCGATGGCTGTCTCGCTGGGATTTGGAATTCTCTTTTCCACGGTGGTGACGCTGATTCTGGTGCCTTGTCTGTATGTAATGGTGGACGATGCCTTCCGATGGATTCGGCGGTTTGTTCCTTCGGAGCCGTCGTCCATTCTGGCGGTTTCAGATGGAGAAACGGTGTGATGGCCGGCTCTCACTGCGGAAGGGTAAAAAGAAGTGAGGCGAAAAGCCGCACCGGTGCGGAGAAACCAGATGAATCAAAAGGGAAATGCACAATCCTGGACATCTCGACAGCGGCTTCAGGCGGTTCTGGACCGCAAGATACCCGATCGGCTCTGTGTGGATTTCGGAGCCGGGGGGCAGACCGGAATGGGGGTCTGTGCCGTTCATCGTCTCCGCCAGGCGGTGTTGGGAGAGCCGGATTTTCGGGTTAAGGTCATCGAGCCTTATCAGATGCTCGGCGAGATTGACGAGCCGCTCCGTTTGGCGCTGGGTCTGGATGTCGTAGGCGTTCATCCCCGCTGCAATATGTTCGGCTTTGAAAACACCGGCTGGAAACCCTTCCGAGTGCCCGCTGACGGCACCGAAGTTCTCGTGCCGGAATGTTTCAACTGGACGACGGATGCCAAAGGCGACCTGCTGATGTACCCGCAGGGCGATACGACGGTCCCGCCCTGCGCCAAAATGCCCAAACACAGCTGGTTCTGGGATTCGGTTCGACGTCAGGAGCCGATAGAAGAGGAGAAACTGGACTGGCGGGACAACTGGGAGGAGTTCGGGCTGCTCACGGAGGCCGACATCGTCCATTTCAAGCGGCAGGTCGATTGGTATTACGAAAACACCGACGCCGGAATCTACCTGACCTTCCCCGGGCTGGCCTTTGGGGATATCGCCCTCGTGCCCGCCCCCTGGCTCAAACACCCTCGGGGCATCCGGGATGTCGAAGAATGGTACGTCTCTACGGTCACCCGCCGGGATTATGTGTATAAGGTGTTTGAGTATCAGTGTGAAATCGGGCTTAAGAACATCGAACGGCTGGCCGCAGCGCTGGGCGACAAGGTGCAGGTGGTCTTTGTGAGCGGCACGGATTTCGGCACGCAGCGGGGGCTGTTTATCAGCCCGCAGATGTACCGCGATTTGTACAAACCCTTCCAGAAGGCCGTAAATGACAAAATCCATAAACTGACGAAATGGAAAATCTTCATTCATTCCTGCGGCTCCATTTACCCGCTGATTCCGGATCTGATTGATGCGGGATTCGATGTGCTCAATCCTGTCCAAGGTTCTGCGGCGGACATGGACCCTGTCCGGCTCAAGAACGAGTTCGGCGACCAATTGGTCTTTTGGGGCGGCGGCGTCGATACCCAGCAGACCCTGCCTTTCGGCACCCCTGAAGAGGTTTATCGGCAGGTGCGGGAGCGCATCGACATCTTCAGCCGAAACGGCGGCTATGTCTTTAACAGCATCCACAATGTCCAGAGCAATGTCCCGACTGAAAATCTCCTGGCGATGTTTCGGGCCATTGATGATGCACGGAAATAACAAACAAAGGAGCACAGTGACACACACAGAAACGAATTTGGATGCCGGGGCCGTTGAATACAACCGGGCCTTTTTATGGCGCGTATGTCTGGTGGCCGCCATGGGAGGGCTGCTCTTTGGCTATGATTGGGTGGTTGTCGGCGGCGCCAAACCTTTTTACGAACCCTATTTCCAAATCACGGATAACACCCCGTTTCTGCGAGGCTGGGCGCAGAGCAGTGCACTGGTCGGCTGCATCTTCGGGGCCGTCCTGTCCGGCGTGCTGTCCGACCGGTTCGGACGCAAGCGCCTGCTGATCGGGGCGGGATTTCTGTTTACCGCCTCGGCTCTCTGGACGGCCTTCAGCCAAACTCTGACGGATTATTCACTGGCCCGCATCCTCGGCGGATTGGGCATCGGGCTGGCCTCCAATCTGTCCCCGATGTACATTGCCGAGATGTCTCCGGCACCCATTCGAGGCCGTTTGGTCTCCCTCAATCAGCTGACCATCGTCATCGGCGTTCTGGCGGCCCAGTGGGTCAACTGGATGCTGGCCCGCTCGCATCCCTTATCGCCGGAGGCCTCCTCTGCGGATATCCTGGCGGGCTGGCACGGTCAGGCCGGCTGGCGGTGGATGTTTGGAGCCGAAACCCTGCCCGCCTTCGGCTTTTTTGTCTTGATGTTCCTGCTGCCGGAAAGCCCTCGCTGGCTGGTCAAATACGGCAAACTCCATCAGGCCCGAACCGTGCTGGCCAAAGTCGGCGGGTGGGAATATGCCTGCCAGGAAGCCGACAGCATTCAGGCAACCCTGGCCAAAGAGGAAATCGCCTCTGTCCGCTTCCGCGACCTGCTGGAGCCGAGTTTGCTGAAAATCATCGCCCTAGGCGTCTTTCTGGCAGTCTTCCAGCAATGGTGCGGCATCAATTCCATTTTCAATTATGCGCAGGAAATCTTCGCCGCTGCGGGTTATTCCGTCGGCGATATCCTGTTCAACATTGTCATCACCGGCACGGTCAATCTGCTGTTTACCTTTGCGGCGATTTACACCGTGGACCGTCTCGGCCGCAAGGCCCTGATGCTCCTCGGGTCCGGCGGTCTGGCCGGCATTTATACCGTCCTCGGCATGGGCTATTTCCTGCAGGTTCGCGGCTTTTTTATGCTTCTGCTGGTCTTGTCGGCCATCGCCTTTTATGCAATGTCTCTGGCCCCGATTACCTGGGTGATTATCTCGGAGATTTTCCCCAACCGCATCCGAGGGGCGGCCATGTCCGTTGCCGTCCTTTCCCTCTGGATTGCCTGCACGCTGCTGACCCTCGCCTTTCCCTACCTGAACCGCTCGCTGGGGCCTCACGGAACATTCTGGCTGTACGGGGGCATCTGTCTTTTCGGCTTCTTTGTCCTCCTCAAATTCCTGCCGGAAACCAAAGGCAAGTCGCTGGAAGAAATCGAGCGGCAGTTTGCAGACAAAGCGAGTTGATTTTGACTTTGAGCCGGAAAAGAGATAGTATAAAGGCGGAAATGTAAATACTTGCGGCTGACAAAAAGGAGTATTTATGCGGAAAGTAATCCTGGTTTTTTCGGGACTAATTCTGTTAACGGGTGTTCTTCAGGCGGCTTCAGACGAAATGGACATTTTTGCCCTCAATCAGAAAATCGGACGCGGCGTGAACATCATCGGCTATGACCCGATTTGGCGCTCGCCCCAGCAGGCCCGCTTCAAAGAGCCGTATTTCAAAATGCTCAAAGAAGGCGGCTTTTCGAGCGTCCGCATCAATCTTCATCCGTTCCGGTTTATGCGGGATGAGCCGCCGCATTCTCTGGACCCGCAGTGGCTTCAAACCCTCCGCTGGGCCGTAGAGAAGGCCCTTGCCGCTGGTCTGGTCGCCATCCTCGATCTGCACGAATACAATGCAATGGGCTCCGACCCGGCTGCGCACAGGGGCAAGTTTCTGGCCTTTTGGGGGCAGATGTCCTCCGAGTTTGCGGCCGCCCCGCCGACTGTGCTCTTTGAGATTCTCAATGAACCCAACCGGCAGCTGACGGAGGAGCTCTGGAATGACTATTTTCGTGAAGCCCTGGCCGTCATTCGAAAATCCAATCCGACCCGGGCCGTCCTCATCGGTCCGGCCCATTACAACTCCGTCGATGCCCTCTCTTTGTTGCAGCTGCCGGAGGATGACCGCAATCTGATTGTCACCGTTCACTATTACAAGCCGATGGAGTTTACCCATCAAGGAGCTCGCTGGACACCCGCCTACGCCGACAAAACCGGCATCATCTGGCCGAGGAACGCCGCCGATGAGGAAGCCATTGTGGAAGATTTCCGAAAAGTCAAGGAATGGGCCCAAAAAAACAATCGCCCCATCTACCTTGGCGAGTTCGGAGCGTATGACAAGGCCGATATGGACTCACGCGTCCGTTATATCTCTTTTGTCGCTCGCACAGCCGAGAAATGCGGGTTCAGCTGGGCCTATTGGCAGTTTGATTCCGATTTTATTCTCTATGATGTGAACAACGAAAAGTGGGTCCAACCGATATACAATGCCCTGATTCCGTAAACAACAGAAAATCTCCGCTGAAACCTTTTGTTAAAATAGAGAAACGTTAAACCGCCTTAACTGGCAAATGAAGCCATTTGGCGGTCTTTGATTTCCTGAGCCACCTTAAACCCGACATCCAGTGTCAGAGAAAAAGTCGGGTCTAAGACATCGGTGATTCGATGCTCCTGAAGAAAACTTTCCGCCAGAGAAGTCGCGTTCGTAAAACCGTCCCGTTTAATCTTCTCATACATCCATTGGATGATTTGTTCTTCCGTCATCTCAGAAATCTCCTGATTTCCCTCTGAATCAACTTTTCAGCAGGAATAAACCTCCCATATTATCGGCAAACGGCCGCGAAATCATCTACTTTTTCCGGCCGCTTGCGGAATGAATCCGATTTCAAATGTCTTCAAACAGGCCCCATTCTTAATACTAAAAACAGCTTTTTTCTTTTTTTGTCCGATAAAAAACTAAAGATTCCGCCATACTTTGACGAAAATAAAATTACGAGCGCCAAATAACAGCAGCCCCTTGCGGGACTTAGAAAAGGGAGTTTCTATGAGAACCGTAGCCATCATCAATCAAAAAGGAGGATGCGGCAAAACCACCGTCTCCATTAACCTCTCCAGCGCTTTGGCCGCAAAAGGTTATCGGACGCTTCTGGTGGATTTGGACCCGCAGTCTCACTGTGCGGTAGGGCTGGCCGTTCCGGAAGAGCAGATTGAACAAAGCATTTACGATGTTTTAATCGGCAAGGCACGCGGCGAACCGCTCCGGCTTAAGGAAGTCCTCTGGCAAATCAGCGATCGGTTCGAACTGGCCCCTTCCAGCATTGACCTGGCGGCCTTTGAGTCTCAAATGGCCGGTATTATGGACAGAGAAAACTGCCTCAAGTCCGTTCTCGAGGAGGTCCGGGCCGATTACGATTATGTCATCATTGACTGCCCGCCCTCCGTGGGACTGTTAACCTTCAACGCCCTGCGGGCGGCTTCCGATGTGATTGTGCCGGTTGAAATGGGCTATTTCTCTCTGCACGGCCTCAGCAAGCAGCTGGAAACCCTTCAGGTTCTCTGCGAGCAGTGCCGACAGAAAGTCAACCTGATGGTGCTGGCCAGCATGTATGACATCCGCACCAAAATGGGACGCGAGATTCTGGCCGAACTTCGCAAACACTTCGGAGACCGGATGTTCCAGACAGTCGTCAACTTCAATACAAAACTCAAAGAAGCCGCCAGTCTCGGACAGCCCATCAGCGAATACGACCCGGCCAGCAAGGGCTATAAGGATTTTCTCAATCTGGCCGACGAACTGATCGGCACAGACACCCTGGTTCATAAGGCCGAACTGGTGGATACCCTCGAGGCACGCATCCAGTCTATCAGCGCCAGTGCTGAAGAACTGCTGGCTACCATCAAAGAACCCCGCAAAGCGGCGGCGGAAGAACCTGCGGCGGCCTCCGCGGCAACGCCGCCGTCCAGGGATACCCGCACCTTCGAAGAGAAAATCGCCGACTTCTACGGTGTTCGTCAGGAAGGCGATACGGTCATCTTCTCAACCCTTTATCCGCGGGCCAAGACCGTCCAGATTGCCGGCGACTTCAACGACTGGATTCCGGAGCAGACCCCGATGCAGCGGGCCGGAGAAAACGGCAAATGGATTCTCAAGCTCCCGCTCAACAAAGGAACTTACCGGTATCGGCTGGTTGTAGACGGTCAGTGGCAGCAGGACCCTTACAACGAAAACGCCGAGCCCAATCCGTTCGGAGAGTACAATTCTGTTCTGCACGTCAAATAAACCGAGTCCGTTCTGAATGAACAAAAAAACCCGGCCCTTGGAGCGGCCGGGTTTTTTTATTCGGTTACGGACAGTCCCGATTCATGGACAGCCCCCTGTCAAGGAGTGTCCTCATTGATGATTTCCGTTGGGGAAAGATACTCATCTTCGTCCGACTCCTCCGATTCTTCGTCCTCTTCATCAGTTCGGACGTCGTGTTTTTCCTCTCGTCCGGAAAGGTCTTCGTACTGGGCCACTTCTTCCGGCAGCTGATTGCGCTTCATTTCCTCATATTCTTCGAGGGTCATCGTGACTTCCCGTGCCTGACTGCCCTTGTATTCGCCCAGGATTCCGGCTGCCGCCATCATTTCAATGATTCGGGAGGCCCGGGCATATCCGATGCTCAGCCGCCGCTGCAGCAGCGACACGCTGCCCCGCTGGGTTTCCAGCACAATCCGCACGGCTTCATCGAACAGCTCGTCCTTTTGGCCGGCGGTCAGGTCGGCCCGGTTCAGCTGCATCAGCTCCGGATGGAACTGCGGCTGGGCCACATCCTTCAGGAAGGTGACGATGTTGCGGGTTTCGTCATCTTCCAGATACGCACCCTGTGCGCGAATCAGGTCGCTTGTGCCCGGAATCAGAAACAGCATATCGCCCTGCCCGAGGAGCGATTCGGCGCCGTTCTGGTCGAGGATGATTCGGCTGTCCATCCGAGCCGCCACCCGGAAGGCGATGCGGGCGGGCATATTCGCCTTGATGAGGCCGGTGACGACCGTTGCCTGCGGACGCTGCGTCGCCAAGACCAGGTGAATTCCGACCGCCCGGCTCTTCTGAGCAATCCGCACAATGTACGATTCCACTTCTTTGGCGCTGGTCATCATCAGGTCGGCCAGCTCGTCAATCACAATGACAATATGAGGCAGCTTCTTGGGGATTTGGGCCTCTTCTTCCTGTGTGCCCGGCTGGAAGCGTTCGATCAGCTCCTCCGGCGTCAGTTTGTTGTAGGAGGCGATATTGCGCACCTTGGCCTCCGCCAGCAGTTCGTACCGCTCGTCCATTTTTTCCATTGCCCACTGAAGAATCTGTTCGGCCCGGCGCATTTCCGTCACCGTCGGACACATCAGGTGCGGAATGGATTCAAAGGCCGCCATCTCCACCATCTTCGGGTCAATCAGAATCAGCTTGACCTCGTCCGGCCGGCGGGTCATCAGAATTGAAGTGATGATGCTGTTGATGCACACGCTCTTGCCGGAACCGGTCGTGCCTGCAATCAGCAGATGCGGCATCGCCCCCAAATCCGATACGAGCACCTCGCCTGAGGATCCTTTGCCCAAAAACAGCGGAATCTGCATCTTGGCTGCTGCGGCGCCCCCTTTGAGAATCAAATCCCGCAGCCGGACAATTTCCCGCTGGCTGTTGGGCACCTCGATGCCGATTGTGCTCTTGCCCGCCAGCGGGGCCACCACCCGCACCATCCCCGAACCCAGGGCCCGGGCGATGTCGTTGGCCAGATTCGAAATCTGATTGACTTTGACGCCCGCTGCCAGCTGGAGTTCATACATTGTAATCGCCGGCCCCGGCTCCGCATTGACTACCTCTGCCTCGATGCCGAATTCCTGCAGCAGTTCCTCCAGCGTGCGGGCCTTCTGTTCCACCATCTTTTCCTGAACGGCGGTAAAATTCGGCTCCGGTTCCCGCAGCAGCTCCAGCGGCGGAAACTGATAGTCATCATAGGTTCGCGGGATATAGGGTTCCGGTTTGGCCGCCGGCTGTTTGGGCTTTTTGGCGGGTTCTGCCGGAACGACGGCTCGCTCTTCCTGCTCCTTTGAGGCGGCAGAGACCGGTTCTGAAGCAGCTGCCGGCTCCATCGGTTTTTCCTCGGCGCTGGGCGGAACCGGTTTGGGCGGCAGAACCGGTTTCTCCTTTTCCTTCTCTTTCTCTGCGGCAGCAGCAGTGTGCGATGCCTCCCGTTTTTGACGCAGGGCTTCCTGGAGTTTCGTGGTTTCTTTCTTTTGTTTTTCGCTCAGGCGCGACCAGATGTCTCCCAGGGCCTGCGAATGCTTTTGCGCCGCCGTCCAGGCCGGACCGGCAAGCCCGAAGATGCGCAGCGTCAGATGACCGAAGCCGCGGACGGCAGCCAGCACAAGGCTGTCCGCCAGCAGGACGGCTCCCACGACCCAGGCCGAGACCAAAATCAGAGCCGTACCGAACAGCGCCAGATTTTTTCGCAGAAAGATTCCGGCGGCCATGCCGAGAATCCCGCCGTTGCCGCTCGGGAAGGACCCGTGGCGGTACAAAAGAAAGGGCTCGTGCGGCCACAGCAGAAACCAGCTTGCCGAAGTCGAGACGGTCAGCAGGAGCAGACCAATCAGACGCAGATTGATTTGGGGAATCGGATGACCGCTAAGATGAATCACCAGCATCAGAGCGGCGGCAAACACCGCCAGGACGGCCCCCGGGCCGACATACACCATCAGGTAGTAGGCGCAAAAAGCCCCGACACGCCCGCACCAGTTGCTGACCGGAGTATTAGCCGGCCAGATATACCCGGCCGGTTCATCCCCGAGATGAAAACTGATCAAGCTGAAGAAAAGGAAAATACAAAAAGCCAGCAGGATGCCCTCTATAGCCAGTTTATACAAATGAGCCGATTGCTCTGCGGAACGACTCTGGCGGTCACGTATTCTCTTTTTACTTTTTGGAGCCATTGCTTTCGGTCCTATAATCATCCAAAAACAAAGATTTCAACACTGATAAGCTGTTTAACGGTTCTAAGAAGTATATCGGCATTCCCTCCCTTTTCACTGAAAAGGTTCCTATTTTCATAAAAACAGACATAGCAGAGCCGCATTCCCTATAAATTTGGCGGGAAAAACCATTTAATTGAAGTGCCTGCCTGAGGAATTGTCGGATTCCGCGGGGCTTCCGAAAAAAAGGAATGTGATAAGAACCAGGCCGCAGCCGGCCAGAAAGAGAGACAGGCGGATTCGGGGCTGGATGCATCGTTCAAACCATTCCGGCAGCGGGGCCTGCTCGGGTTTGGAGTCAATCTCCTCCAGTACGGCTTTGGCGGTTTCCTGCAGACTTCTGTCGAATGTCGGCACTGTTGCTGCATCCTCGCTCCCGGATCGGTAAGCCCTTCCGAATGTGACCCATTCGAGCCGGCGCAGAAGATTCGGCTCCTGATGAATCAGGTCAATCTGCATCTGGTATTTTTCCGTCAGTTCCGCCAGCCGTTTGTTTTCCGCCTCCAGCTGAGCAAGGGCCTGACGGTTTCGAAAGTAGGTGCTCAATTCCGGTTCCAGAAGAATGGAAAACGTGATGGTGCCGGCCCCGATGCTGAAAAACATGCAAAAAAACAGAAAACGAATTATCAAACTGATTCGAGTCGGCATAAAAATTCTATCGGTTCTGGACTGCCGAAAGACTAAAAAAACAGAGACCCTTGGGGATCCAAGGGCCTCTGCTGTCATTTTTCGGTCTGGCTATGACACGTAGCGGAAAATCTCGCCGCCGTACCGGGCGCTGGTTCCCAGCTCCTCGTGAATCCGCAGCAGCTGATTGTATTTGCAGATTCGGTCGGTTCGGCAGGGAGCCCCGGTCTTGATTTGTCCGACGCCGGTGGCCACTGCCAGGTCCGCGATGGTCGAGTCTTCCGTCTCGCCGCTGCGGTGGCTGATGACGGCTGTATAGCCGTTCCGCTGAGCCAGCTGAATGGCCTCAATCGTCTCGGTGAGGGTGCCGATCTGGTTGACCTTGATGAGAATCGAGTTGGCACAGCCCTTTTCGATCCCCATCGCCAGCCGTTTGGTGTTGGTGACAAACAGGTCATCGCCGACCAGCTGGCATTTTTTGCCGACCTTTTCCGTCAAATAGGCCCAGCCCTCCCAGTCGTCTTCGGCCAGCCCGTCTTCCAGACTGACGATTGGGTATTTGCCGATCCATTCCGCCCAATAATCCGCCAGCGTCTTGCCGCTGATTTCTTTTTTCGGATTCGACTTAAAGAAGCAGTATTTCTTTGTCTTGCCGGTCCACATTTCCGACGTAGCCGGGTCCAGGGCGATGAAGACTTCCTTGCCGATTTTGTATCCGGCCTTCTTGACCGCCGCAAGAATCACTTCGATGGCCTCTTCATTGCTCTTGAGCGACGGAGCAAAGCCGCCCTCATCGCCGACCGCCGTATTGTAGCCGCGGCTCTTGAGAACCCCCTTGAGGCCGTGGTAAATCTCCGCACACATCTGAAGGGCCGTCGGGAAGTCCTTGGCGCCGACGGGCATCACCATAAACTCCTGGAAGTCTACATTGTTGTCGGCGTGTTTGCCGCCGTTGAGGATGTTCATCATCGGAACCGGCAGCAGGTTGGCGTTGCAGCCGCCGATGTATTTGTACAGCGGCAGCCCGCACGATGCGGCGGCGGCTTTGGCGGCAGCCAGCGAAACGCCCAGAATCGCATTGGCGCCCAGTTTGCCCTTGTTTGGTGTGCCGTCCAGCTCGCAGAGGAACTTGTCCAGTTCTTCCTGAGCCGTGGCGTCCATTCCGAGGATTTCCGGAGCAATCACTTCGTTGACGTTCTTGACGGCCTTCAAAACACCCTTGCCCAGATACCGGTTGGATTTGACATCCCGCAACTCCACCGCCTCGTGAGCCCCTGTGCTGGCTCCGCTCGGCACGGCTGCCCGCCCCAAAGACCCGTCTTCCAGAAGGATATCCACTTCAACAGTCGGATTGCCCCTCGAGTCGAGGATTTCCCGGGCGGTCACATCTACAATCGTGGTAAACATACAATGTCCCTTTCGATTTACAGCCGCATTCTGCGGCTTTGATGATATTGGATTTTGTCGCTTGTGTACAGACGTTCAACGGAGCCAGACTGTATCCGATGAAACCGAATGCGTCAAGAAGTGTTTTTGGAGAAAATCGGACGCAAAATATCAGAATCCCCCGCAGTCCATAAAAAAACCTTCGGCAGAAACAATCCTGCCGAAGGTCCCGCCAAAATAAGCCAAACCTCCCTTGGCTCACCGTCCATATTATATATCGCACGTTTTCGAGTTTTTCGCAATAAGGAAAAACCCCTATTTTTGAAAATTATTTTCCCCATCAGTTTCTACAGATCGCCCGCTCGATTCCGGCCGGCAGGGAAAAGCGACATCTCCTTTTTTTACAAAGAGCTATCATTCAGTTTCTTCGAGGCGGACGAGGTGTGATTTTTGAGTTGTTCCACCCATTCCGTCCAAATCGTTTGATAGGTTTGTAAATCCTGAAGAAATCCTTCGTTGTGGCTGCCGGAAATTCGGGAAAACTGTTTGGGAGGGTTGGCGTTTTCAAAGATTTTGTGTCCGAATTCAAATGGAACTATTTCATCGTCCGGGCTGTGAATGACAAGGATGGGAATGCGAACCTTTCGCACAGCCTGAACTGTATCAAACCGGAAGCGGGCAAACCAGCGGACGGGAAACCACGGGTAATAATGCCTTCCGATGTCAACAAGAGAACTAAAGCAGCTTTCAATCACCAATCCGGCCGGCTGAGGCCCTCCCTGCTCGGCCAGTCGTGCGGCCAGATTGGCCGCAACCGCCCCGCCCAGCGATTGCCCGTAAAGGATAATGGTCTCCGGCGGAATCTGCCGAACTTCTGTGAGCCATTTCCAGCAGGCCGCCGCATCCTGATAGAGTCCTTTTTCGGAAGGCCGCCCGCTGCTGTGTCCATACCCGCGGTAGTCAAAAATCAGACAATTCAGACCCCATTCTCGAAACAGCAGCAGCGAATCAAGCCGATGACTGATATTGCCCGCATTGCCGTGACAGAAAAGAATGGTATAAGAAGCGTTTTGGGCGGGTACGAACCATGCGTCCAGTTCAATCCCGTCCTCCGTGTACATTCTGACGGGTTCATAAGGCAGACCGACCTCTTCGGGGCGCCAATCGTGTTCCCGGGCTGGATAAAAGACAAGCCGCGGCTGCAACAGCCAAAGCATCAGGGCCAGGCCGACATACACCGCCGCCGCAGCGCCCAATACAGACATCAGTACACTCATCCATCGGCCCTTCCGAAAGCGCTGATACAGAAAGAAAAGATACAACCCTGCCGCCGCCAGCAGAAGAAGAAAACGGACGGACAGCTGTCCGGTTGCGGTCAGGTCCAGCAACGATTTCGGACTTGTCATGTGCGATTTCTTTTTACAGAATCAGCATTGCATCGCCGTAGGAGTAAAAACGGTAGCGCTCGCGCGCAGCGCGGCGGTAGGCGTCCAGAATCGTTTCCAGACCGGCGAAAGCGGCAACGAGGGCCAGGAGGGTCGAACGCGGCAGGTGAAAGTTCGTAATCATCGCATCTACAATTTTGAAGGAATACCCCGGCGTAATGAATAAATCGGTCCGGCCCGAGGCCGCATGGACCTGTCGGTTTTCCGCGACCGTTTCAAGAGTCCGCACCGAGGTCGTGCCGACAGCAACAATGCGTCCGCCTTCTTTAGCCGCCGTATTGATGATTTCTGCCGCCTGCGGGCTGATTTCATACCGCTCGCTGTGCATCGTATGCTCTTCGAGGGTCTCGGTCTGGACAGGCCGAAAGGTTCCGATTCCGACATGAAGCGTCAGATACGCCGTTCGAACCCCCATGTCCTCCAGGCGGGCCAGCAGAGTCTTGTCAAAATGAAGACCCGCGGTCGGCGCGGCCACGGCTCCCGGCCTGTGGGCATAGACCGTCTGATAGCGGGCCAGGTCTTCTTCAGGGTGTTCGGGGGCGGCGGGCCGTTTGATATAAGGCGGAAGGGGAGCCGTGCCGATGGCCTCCAGAATCATTTCCACGCTTGCCTGCAGAGTCGGACGAATGACCCATTGCCCTTCGGGGAGTTTTTCGAGAACATCGAAATCCTGCCACAGCCGCCCCTTTCGGTCTAAAAAAGTCAGCCGGGTTCCCGCCTTGATGTTCCGTGCGTTTTTCAGCAGGACTTTCCAGCATCCGCTTTCGGTCTCTTCGAGAAACAGCCCTTCCAGCAGTCCGCCGGTGGACTTGCGGCAGAAAAAACGAGCCGGCAGCACCTTCGTATCGTTGAGGACCAGGCAGTCGCCCGAGCGAAGATAGTTGGGCAGGTCGGTAAAATGGCGGTCTTCAATCCATCCGTCGGCACGATGCAGGACCAGCATCCGTGACTGCGGCCGCCGCTCGGACGGCCTTTGGGCAATCAGCTCTTCCGGCAAATCATAATCCAATTGGTCCGTTCTCATCGGCCTAGAAGGTATCATCTTTGGGGGCAATAGACAACGTTTTTTTTCATCTGGAATACCTGTAGCGTTTGTAGGGACGGCCTCGGCCAAAAAAATCTTTTTTCTCTGTCCGCATGATTATTCCGCCTGCCTGAAAACACGATACATCCAAAGGATGTTCAAAACTCGGAGTGATGCAAAATGGGTGTGCAAATCACTTATGAAAGCATTTGTTCAGAGGTGGCCTCTCTATCCCGTCAGGAATTGAAGGATCGGCTGCTTCATTTCAAGGGTCGGCTGAAACTGGATTTTACCGAGCCCTGTCTGGACAGTCTATCGGATGACAAACTGCGGCATATCCTGCTGGCGGTGTATCTGACGGAGTACGGAATTTCTTAGGGGTAGCAGGGCGGACCGGCACAGGGGGCGCATAAAAAAAGGCAGATACTTTCGTATCTGCCTGGGCAAGACGTGGGTTTCAATAAATAGAACAAGCTTATTTACTCAAATCCGTCTTGACCCGCTGAATAGGGTATTAAAGAAAAAGAGCATTAAATCTACCATTACTATATCGGCTGCCGGAGAAATTTGCAAGAGAAATTCCGCCTTTTTTAAAAAAATTAAATTAGTTCAGGACACATCCACTCATTTTCCCAAAATTTTTTTCTTGAATTAAGGGAAAGCCTATATATACTGGATATATGTAGTCTTATATTGGTATTTTTGAAAGGCCACCCTTATGAAAAAGTTTCTGATTCTCACAGCGGCGGTTATGCTGGCGGTCTGGGGCTGCTCAAAGAAAGGGTCTTCATCGGTCTCATCGCCTTCCGCTTCATCCCAAACCGAAACAGCGGGGATTGATCTGACCTCCTCCATCGAGCAGCTCAAACAAGCCGCCGCCAAGATGGACCTGGCCTCCCTCGAAAAAACCGCCCAGAAGTATGTGGATGAAATCACCTCCAAACAGGCCCAGCTGGAAAAACTGATGGAAAAATTTGCCGTCATTCCGCTGGCACAGAAGGCGGGCAACGAAGCCCAGGCCATCCAGAAAGATATTCTCAACCTGACCAATGCCGTCAGCGACTTGACAGCCCGGCTGAATGTTTATGTGCAGTACATTGCCGAAAAGGGCGGCGACATTTCGAAATTTAAGCTGGGTGAAAAATAGCAAGGTCTTTTCTTTAGAAAAAGAAAACATCAGGAAATTCTGATTTCCTGATGTTTTCCGGAGGGGAGAAAACTCTTGCTTTTAATGTTTCGGCTATGGGTTTTATTTTTCTTTAATAATAAACCCTATGCCGGAAATCATTCTCTGTCCTAAAAAACCTCACTCCATAGAAAGCAGTCAAAAATTTTGTGAAAAATAGTGGTTTTATAGGACGATGTCAAGAAAAATCCCCAATAAAAAAGAAAATTTTACCAGATTTTGAGCCAATTTTTCCGGAAGATGTCTCGGATTTGTTCCGTGAATCGGACGCCGATTCGCTGTGCAGAATCCTTAAAAAGGCTTGTTTTTGTATCGACAGGAGGGGTTTTCGTGCCGAGGAACAGGCCTGCGGCCAACCCGAAAACCCGCTGTTTGAGGGAATATTTTGGATTCATCGAACGAGTGCCTTTTTCGCTGCCTCCAGAAGCGCCTGCCCGCGGAAAGCAACAGACCGGCTGTTAAAGAGCTGTGTTCGTTCCAGAACGGCAGGGTTCTGTCGGTAATACAGCTCCACCTGGCCGACGCCGCCTGCCGCAGGCCCGGCAGTTCTGTAATCACAATCCAGCAGCCATCGGCTGAACTCGTCCTCGTATTCCGCCGGGTAAATCAGGGCCGTAAGATATTGTTCGGACGGCAGTTGTGCCAAATGGAGTTTGGCCCGGGCAGGGGGCTCAATCTGTCCGGCACAAGCGGCCAGACGGCCGTAGTCCTCGCGGGCGGTTTTCTCATCGGCGGCGTAAAAAAACATTCCCGATTCCAGCTGAAAGATTTCCCGGCGAACCCCGCGAATTTCCATTGTGCCGTCCGGGAAGGCCCGGTGAATCTTATAAATTGTGATGTGGGCGTACTGTTCGCTTTCGAGCAGTTCCGCCACTTCTTCGGCCAGGAAGCCGACTCCGCTGTGATCCCCGAAATCGACAATATATAACCCGCTGTACTGCTGAGGGTTATCCATTTTCGGCAGTTTCATTATTTTTCTCCGCGCAAAGTTTGTCGGGTATTATACCAGCAGCGCCGGCGATTGGAAAGCGGCGGATGAGAAAAGCGAATGAATCAGAGATCTGCCCAGGGATTTTCCGGGCGGGCCAGAACCAAAGCGGTTTTTCGCCAGGAGGCCTCAAAAATCCGCCTCGGCAGCGAGCACAGTCCGTTGCTCGGGTCGGCAAACACGACGGTTTCCGGCGTAATTTCGAGGACCGCAACGCAGTGGTCCAGCCAGAACGTCTGCCGCAAAACGGCCAGAATAACCTGTCCGTCGGGCAGGTCGTCCAGCGACTCTGTGCGGAGATAGCGGCACTGCAATTGTTCGGGGGGAAAGAGTTTTTGCAGTCCCTGACAGAGATCCCACATTCCGGTACCAACGGCGGGGATGGTGCCGGCGGCCACGGCGATTTGGAATTCGGTGGCCTCCAGCCCCAATTTTTTCAGGGCCGTCACGGCGGCGGCTGGGCCGCAGGTAAACGAGGTGGACTGCCGACAGACCCCGTTCTCATCCAGATAAACCGGCATCTGGCGAAGACGATGACTGTACAATGCCGGCACAAGAAACGGCAGACCGAGGAAAATCAGCAGAAACACCATCAGCATAGACAGTGTAAAGGTCTTTTTCCAGGGACGGTTCAGGTGGGGAATCGGGCCCAGAAGCCCAAAACACAAGGCGAAACCGATCAGAAGAAACTTATTTCGGGAACCGGCAACCCAGTCAAGCCCGCTGTAGGTGGTGTTCAGATGTACCAGATGGGCCGTCAGGACAAATGCGAGCCATGCGATTGCCGCCAATCCTCCCCAAACGGCCCGCTGATAGGTGCGGGCGAAATAAAAACGGCCCAGAAAAAGGGCGGCTGCCGCGGCGATGACTACCACAAGGGCCTGTATCCATAATATCATTTGACGGGACCTTATAAGAGTTTCTTCTAAACTCCATTATATCTTCACAAAACAGATTGGGAAAGACGGCAGCGCAGATGCGGGGCGGCTGACAGACTTCAAGAGGGCAAACAATGCGCTGCAGTGCTCAGGCGTCCGATTTTATCGGACTTCTATTCAAAAAAATGAAGAAACGGATAGAAATTTTTAATGAATCAGGAGCGATTCTCCCCAGAGGTTCAAAATCCCGGCCAGGACGGATATGAGGGCGGCCAGACGCAAAATCGAAGGGGCCAGCCGGCGGATATAAAACAGGATTATCAGACCGGCCAGGAATTTAAAGAGAAAGGCAAACAGCAGGGGGCCCGCCACAGGGCCGTAGATAATCGAGCCCCAGCGGACCAGAGGGTGCAGTTCCATCTCCACACCCCCCCGATGCATAAAATGAATGGTACTGACAGTGTCAAAAAAGATTGCCAGGCCGTACAGCAGAAGCAGACTGCGGTACCGAACGATGAGTTCTGTCGGTGAATAATCAGAATAAAAATCTGTATTCATGACATATCCCCTCTCTATTCTGTTGAATACAAAATATCCGCTCTTTCTTTTTTACGAAGCAGACACTGGATTAGACGATTCAAAAACCGTGAGCATTTCAGAAAAAATGGATAAGCCGGTGCAAAGGCGGAGAACGAGAGCTTTCCGTATATGGGAGCCAATCTTGAACCGCGGATTACACAGATTGGGAAAGGGAAAAATTGAGAATAAAGAATGAAGAAAGGAAAAACACGCCCGAATCATCAGTAACCATAAAAACAAAGGGGTGGATGTTCATTTCTCCGGGCTTTGCCAGGGCTGATGGGTTAGCGCAGGGTGTTATCAGAAACCAAGGGAGAAGCCAAAGGGGGAAAGAATAAGGGCCGGCGGAGGATTTCTTTCAACCGGCCGACTTTGGAACAGGGGGCGAATTGATTATCGGATGCAGTTTGAAAAGAGCGGC